>NZ_LZIC01000031.1 GCF_001667185.1 Mycobacterium sp. 852002-50816_SCH5313054-b
GCCCGCCGCACCGGCGGGCGGGTGTACGGGAACGGCGGGGGCGGCGGTAACGGGGGCGTGGCCTTGCGGGACGGCGGCTTGAACGCCTTTACCGGCGGAACCGGCGGAGTCGGCGGCGCCGCGGGGTTGTGGGGCGCTGGCGGGAGCGGCGGGCAGGGCGGCAACAGCGGACCCAACAGTGCGACGGTGTCCACCGGCCAGACCACCTCGTTCGTCCTGAACGGCGGCAATGGCGGCGATGGCGGGCGCGGCGGGTGGCTTCACGGCCTAGGCGGAGCCGGTGGGCAAGGTGGGACGGGCAGCAGCAGTTCACCACCCGTGACCCTTGACGTCGGTACGGGCTTCACGATCCTCAACAACACCCCCGGAAGCGCTACCGTCGGCTACCTTCCCGCTCCCGGCGGCAACATCAATTCCATTAGTCCCGCGGCTTCAACCCTGGCTAGCGGCGGCACGGGCCAAGTGTCGATCACGCTCACGGCCGGCCACACCAGCGGCACCATCCAGTTCATATCCATACCCGCCGGTCTTGCCGGGACCGCGGGCCGGGCCGGCCTCCCCGGGCCCAACGGGTTGTTCTAGGGCGAAATCAGCGGCGCCGACCCCAGTCGATGAGTGGCGCCCGCAGCGGCTGATTAGTGTGCCAGTCATGGCCGGACCGGTGGAAGGCATCAAGGTCGTCGAGCTCGGGGTCTGGGTGGCCGGACCGGCCGCCGGCGGGATCCTGGCCGACTGGGGCGCCGACGTGATCAAGATCGAACCGCCGACCGGTGATCCGGGCCGCCTGTTCGGCCGGATGCTGGGTTGCGACCTCGGGGTCAACCCGCCATTCGAAATGGACAACCGCTCCAAGCGCAGCGTCGTCTTGGACCTCACCACCGACGAGGGTCGCGACACCGCACTCGAATTGCTCAGCGACGCCGATGTTTTCGTGACCAACGTGCGGCCCGGCGCGCTACAACGCCTCGGGCTCGACTTCGAGTCGGTGTCGGCCCACAACCCCCGACTGGTCTACGGCCTGATCACCGGGTACGGCGAGACGGGGCCCGACGCCGACCGCGCCGCCTACGACGTGGCCGCATTCTGGTCGCGGGCGGGGGTGGCCCACCTGCTCACCCGCCCCGGCGAGACGCCCCCGTTCCAGCGCGGCGGCATGGGCGACCACTCCGCCGGGATGACCCTGGCCGCGGCGGTGTGTGCGGCGCTGCTCGCCCGCGAACGCACGGGAACCGGCCAATTGGTGAGCACCTCGCTGTATCGCCAGGGCGCCTACACCGTCAGCTTCGACCTCAACACCTACCTGCTGACGGGCCAGCCGATCGCGATCGGTCAACGCGAAACGATGGGCAACCCGTGCATGAACAACTACACCGCCGGCGACGGGCGGCGGTTCTGGATCGTCGGGCTGGAGGCCGAGCGCCACTGGCCCCCGCTGTGCCGCGCCGTCGGCCGCCCCGAATGGTGCGACGACCCCCGCTTCGCCGACGCCCGGTCCCGCGCCGCCAATGCCGTGCAGCTCATCGCCGAGCTGGACGAGATCTTCGCGGCCCGCCCGCTCGACGAATGGGCGCGGATCTTTGCGGGGGAACCCGACCTCTTCTGGTCGCCGGTCAACGCGCTCGAGGACGTCGTGGCCGACGAGCAGTTCCACGCCGCCGGCGGCATCATCGAGGTGCCCGACGGACAAGCCTCCGTCGCGATGGTGGCCACCCCGGCGGACTTCCATGGCACGCCCTGGGCGCCGCGTTCCGCGGCGCCGGAGCTGGGGCAGCACACCGACGAAGTTCTCGCCGAACTCAAGGCCCGGCGGTCCTGAAGCCGGCCGGGCACCTTTACAAATTTCCCTCGAAGTGTCACGCTGTCCGGTGACAACAAGCCCAGGACAAGCGCTGCAGGAAACGCCAACGATGGTCACTCCAACGTTCAACATCGGCCACGACAGCCGGGTCAGGTCTGCACGATCGACCCGCGCCGACGGTGAATGCCTGCGCTACCGGTTGGACGTCGTCGCGGCCAGCACCGCCGACGTCGTGCAGTCCGCCGGGGGTTGGCTCTACGACCGGGTGATGGCCGGTTGGGAGGTGACCGTGCAGCTGCCGCACGGCTGCGACACCCGCGCGCTGCGGATCCTCGGGGTGCGGGCATTGGACTTCGACGAGCAGCCGGATCCGGCGGGCGCACGGAGCCACACCCTGGCGGTCAGCGCCGAGGCGTTCACCGCCGACGCGCGCGTGCGGGAGAAGGTGCTCGAGGCCATGGGTGACCGTCTGACCGAGGTCGCGTTGTGGGGTGACGGGTGGCCGTTGGCGGTCGACCGCGCGATGACCCAGGCGCAGCACGTGCTCACCGCGGCGGCGCGCAGGTTCAAGGGCTACGCCCTTGCGGCGGCCGGAATCGGCTGCGACTCGGTCGATCCCACCGAGACGCTGCTGTGCGACGCGGCGACCCGGCTCCACTAGCCCATGAAGAAGTACCACCGCCACACCCTGCTCTACCTGCACGAGACGATTTCGCTGGGATCCGGGCGAAGCGACGGCTTCACCGAGGCGTTCACCGACACCTACCAGCCGATGATGGACGACCTCGGCGCCAGGCTCTTCGCGATCTGGGAAACCACCCCCTACAACGGCCATTGGCCGCAGGCCACGGTCATTTGGGAGATCGACGGGTTCGCCGACTACGCCCGCATCGGGGCCGCCCAGGCGCGCGGCGGCAGCCACGAGGCCGCGGCCGGCAAGTGGGCGGCCTACCTGTCCGACATCGGCGCCTCGGGGGAGGGACGGATCATGTACCCCGGTCCCAGCAACAAGACGCTGGCACAGCTGCGCGAAGCGAATTTCGCTGCGCCGCTGGTAATCCAGGAGATCATGCAGACGAAGCCGGGGCGCCAGGACGACTACATTCGTGAGCTGGAGCGCCTGTATGTCCCGTGGTCGGAGCGCACCGGCAAGCGGTGGCTGGGTTCCTTCACCACGACGTTCCGCTACAACGAGGTCATCCACTACTGGGCGCTGGACGGCGGCTGGGAGTGCTTCGCCAATCACTATCCGTCATTCAAGGAGAGCCCGCCCGCCGAGCTCGTCACCTGGATGAGCGTGGCGCCGGCCCTGCGCGACGGCTGGGAAGACTCGATTCTGCAAGCCCTACCCCCATCGCCACTGCAGTGAGCTTTTCGTACGATCCGTTCGACGCGGAAGTAATGGCAAACCCGGTGCCGTACTACCGGATCCTGCGCGATGACCACCCGGCGTACTACATGCCGCAGTGGGACACCTTCGCGCTGTCCCGCTTCGACGACATCTGGCGGGTCCTGGAAGTCAACGACGGCACCTTCGTGGCGTCGGAGGGGACCCTGCCCGCGGCGGCCGTGCTGGCCAAGCACAACACCGGGCCGGTCGACGACCCGCCGCTGCACCCGCTGCCGTTCCACGCGGTGTTCGACACGGATTTGTACGCCGAGATCCGTCGTGCGCACTCCCAGCCGTTGCGCCCGAGGTCGGTGGCCGGACTGGAAGCCAGAATCCGCACGCTCGCCAACGAGCGCCTCGATGCGTTGCTGCCCCAGGGCTCCTTCGACCTGACTCAGCAGTACGGGGGCATCGTCGCGGCTTCGATGGTGTGCGGATTATTGGGCCTACCAGACGATCTCGCGCCACAAGTGCTGGCCGCGGTCAATGCCGGCAGCCTAGCCGAGCCCGGCGAGGGCGTCGACACTGCCCAAGCCAGGCCCAACTACCTCGAATACCTCACACCGGTGGTCGAGCGCCGCCGCGCCGACTCGTCCGGGGATGCGCTGCCGGTGGTCGACGGCCTGCTTGGCTACCGCCTGCCCGACGGCAGCGCGCTGTCCGACGTCGAGGTAGCGACCCAGATGCTCTGCATCTTCATCGGCGGGACCGAAACGGTCCCCAAGATCGTCGCCCACGGGCTGTGGGAGCTCAGCCAGCGGCCCGACCAGCTGGCCGCGGTGTGCGCCGACCCCGTTACCTACGTTCCGATCGCGCGCGAGGAGATGATCCGGTACTGCGCACCGGCGCAGTGGTTCGCCCGAACGGCGCGGAGGCCGTACACAATTCACGGCCAGACGATCGAGCCGGGCCAGCGAGTCATCACCCTGCTGGCGTCGGCCAACCGCGACGAACGGGAATACCCGGAGCCCGACGAGTTCATCTGGGACCGGCCCATCCGCCGCTCGCTCGCGTTCGGACGTGGTCAGCACTTCTGCATCGGCTACCACCTGGCGCGTCTGGAAATCGATGTGCTGCTGCAGGAATGGCTGCGACGGGTGCCGGACTTCGCCATCCAAGGAGACGCCGCCACCCGGCTGCCGTCCAGCTTCCAATGGGGATACAACAACATCCCGGTGGAGGTCTGACGTGTGGTCCTACCGGATCATCGCCCCGTACCGGTTCGAACGGAGGCCGATCCCCGACAACACGGCCGAGCACCTGGCCGACGGTCAAGTGCTGCTGCAGTTTTCGGCCGCCGGCGTCTGCGGCAGCGACCTACCGGCCTTCCGCGGCAACCGGGGCCGGCTTCCGGGCGACGACGGGAAAAGCGCCGCCGAGAAGGACGGCTTCCCGATCCACGAGGTGGCCGGCGAAGTCATCGCCAGCCGGCACCGCGATCACCGCGCGGGCGATCGCGTGGTGGGCTGGGCGTCGGGGTTCGACGGCCTGATGGAACGCGTGATCAGCGATGGCGACATGCTCGCCCCGTACGACCCGGCGCTGAGTCCGGCGGAGGCGGTCGGCCTGCAACCGCTGGCGTGCGTCCTGTACGCGTGCGAACAGCTGCCGGACCTGTCCGGGCGGCACGTCGCGATCGTCGGCCAGGGCTCGATCGGGCTGCTGTTCTCCTACGTCGCCAAGGCGGCCGGCGCCCGGCGCGTCACCGGCGTCGACCCCGTCGACCGCACTGGCCACGCAACGGCTTTCGGGGTCGACGACCCGGTGCGGGCCACCAGCGACCGCTGGGTGAGTCAACTGGCCCCGGGCGACCGCGCCGACGTCGTCATCGAGGCGGTCGGGCATCAGGTGGCCACCCTGGGGCACGCCATCGAAGCCGCTGCCCCCGGCGCCACCGTATTCTATTTCGGCGTGGCCGACGACGAGGCATACCCGATCAACATGCGCCTGATGCTGCGCAACAACCTGACGCTGAAATCCGGTGTGACCCTGGACCGGCGACGCGTCCTGGATCTCGCGGCCAAGTTCACCGATGAACATCCCGAGCTGCTCCGCAGCTATCTCACCCACACCTTCGGCGTCGACGACGTGCAGGGCGCGTTCGACCTGGCTTGCCGGCCGGACCCCGAGCGCATCAAGATCGCGATCGCGGGATGAGCGTCTTCGATCGCAACCACCCGGGCCCGATATGGGGCGGCTGGATCACCGGGCCGACGGTGCTCGGGCCGGAGGAATTCGCCCGGGCCGGTTACGACTACGTGGGTTTCGACACCCAGCACGGCTACCTCGACGACGCCGACGTCGCGCGCATGCTGCGGCGCATCGAGCATGTTCCCATCGGCACGGTGGTGCGGCTGCCCAACGCCGACGCGGCGCCGATCGGGCGGGTGCTGGACGCCGGCGCCGATGCCGTCGTCATCGCGATGATCGAGTCGGCGGATCAGGCCGCCGCGGCGGTGGCCGCCACCCGCCACCAGCCCAGGGGAATCCGCAGCTTCGGCCCGCTGCGCGCCAGCCTCGGCCACGACGCCGCCGCCCTGGAGTCCCGCGTCAGCTTGTTCGCGATGATCGAGACCGCGGCGGCGAGCTCGGGGCTCAGCGAGATCTGCGCCGTCGAGGGCCTAGCCGGCCTGTATGTCGGGCCCGCCGATCTGGCCCTCTCGATGGGAGTGGATGTCGTTGGTGCCACCCAGCATCCGGCGATCATCGATGCCGCCGCGCGCATCCACGCCGCCGCCACCAGCGCGGGGCTGGTCACCGGCATTCACGCGGGGGACGGCAAGACGGGTCGCACCATGGCGAAGCTGGGATTCCGGATGATCACCCTGGCGGCCGAATCGCAGGCGCTGCGGCGCGGGGCCGCGGAGCACCTCCGCGAGGCGACCGGACAATGACCGACCACCACACCGCGGTCCGCGAGGTGATCGCCGGCTACGCGCTGGCCCTCGACGCCGGAGACATCGACCAGTGCGTGGCCCTGTTCGCCGCGAACGCCGAGTTCCTGGTCTACGGCAGGACTTTCGCGGGCCACGACGCCATCGCCCAAATGTTCCGGGACGCGCCGCGCGGACTGCACCACACCGGTGTCTCGCGGATCGACGTCCGCGGGGACACCGCAACGGCCCGGTCGCAGGTGCTGTTCGTCAGGGCCGGTGACCTGCACCTGCGGCCCGCCCTCTACGACGACGAGCTAGTGCTCGCGGACGGGCACTGGCGCTTTCGGCGCCGACGGTGCCAATTCGTCACCAGCCGCGGCCTGTCCGACAGCCCCGAGGTCACGTCATCATGAATGAACGCGTCACCCTGGTGACCGGCGCCGCCGGCGGGCAGGGCTGGGCCATCGCCAAACAGCTGCGTGCGCAGGGCCATTCGGTGGCCGCCTGCGACCGGCGCGCCGGCGAACTCGCCGCCGCGGTCGCCGAGTTGGGTGACGACGGCGTGATCGGAATCGAGCTCGACGTCACCTCGCAGGCTCAGTGGGAGGCGGCCGTCCACACGGTGGTCGAGCGCTTCGGCTCGCTGAGCGCGCTGGTCAACAACGCCGGCGCGCTGCACCGCGCCTCCCTGGCCGACGAGACGGCCGAGGGCTTCGAAAAGGCGTGGCGGGTCAACTGTTTCGGGGCGTTCCTCGGGATCCAGTCGACGCTCCCACAGCTGCGCGCGGCGACGAACGCGTCCGTCGTCAACATCTGCAGTACCGGCGCGATCCGCCCGTTCCCGCGGCACAGCGCCTACGGTTCCGCCAAGTGGGCGCTGCGCGGCCTGACCCAAAACGCCGCCGCCGAACTCGCCCCGCTCGGCATCCGGGTCAACGCGGTCTTCCCCGGGCCCATCGCGACCCCGATGCTCGATGATGCGACCCAGCTGAGGCTCGCCGCCTCGTCGGCGTTCGGCCGCATCGGGCGGCCGGGTGAAATCGCCGACGCGGTCGCGTTTCTCGTCTCCGACGCGGCGTCCTTCATCACCGGCTCGGAGCTGGTCGTCGACGGTGGGCAATGCCTACAGATCGGATGAGTGCACCGAAGATCGGCATCATCGGTGCCGGGCCCGGCGGCATGGCGCTGGGAATCATGTTGGCTCAGGCCGGCTTCCACGACTTCACCATCTTCGACCGCGAGGACGACGTCGGGGGCACCTGGCTGATCAACAGCTATCCGGGGCTGGCGTGTGACGTCAAGTCGCACCTTTACTCCTACTCGTTCGACCTGAATTCGGACTGGTCGCGGCTGTGGCCGGCGCAGCCCGAGATCCTGGAGTACTTCCAACGGTGTGCAGACAAGTACGGCCTGCGCCCCCACCTGAGGTTGCGCACCGAAATCGTCTCCGCGCGTTGGGAGGAAAATAGCCAGCGGTGGTGTCTGACCACCGTGACCGGCGAAACGCACCACTTCGATGTCGTCGTGTCGGCCGTGGGCCTGTTCACCCGGCCGCTCCTCCCGGACCTGGTGGAAGAGGAGCCGTTCACCGGCACGGTGATGCACTCCTCGCGATGGGACCATTCGGTCTCGCTCGAGGGCGCGCGGGTCGCCGTGCTGGGCACCGGATCGACCGCCTCACAGCTGCTGCCGGAACTGGCCAAGGTGGCCGCCAAGGTGTATTCCGTGCAACGGTCGCCCACCTGGATACTGCCCAAGCCGGACCGGCCCTATACCGAAAGGGAGCGCTGGCTTTTCGCGCACATACCGTTCGCCAAGAAGCTGTACCGCACCCGGTTGTGGCTGCGCAGCGAAGCCAACATCTCGGTGATCGAGCACGGCAGCGAAAAGACCCAGGATTTCACCGCGGCCGCGCTCGGCCTGCTCGAAAAGACCGTCGCCGACGAGGAATTGCGCCGCAAGCTGACCCCGGACCACCCGATGGGCTGCAAGCGGCTGGTCTTCTCCTCGGATTACCTGCCCGCCCTGACCAGGCCCAACGTCGAGGTGCTGGACAGCCCGGCGCGCTGCCTGCGCGCCCGCAGCCTGGTCACCGAGGACGGCAGCGAGCGTGACGTCGACGTCGTGGTGTGCGCCACCGGTTACGCCGCGGCGGATTACCTGGGCGAACTGGACGTGTGCGGCGAGCGGGGGACCACGCTGCGGGAGGTGTGGCGCGACGGGGCGTACGCGTATTTCGGCATGGCCGTACCCGGGTTCCCGAACTTCTTCATGCTGTACGGGCCGAACACCAACGTCGGCTCCAACAGCGTGATCTTCATGCTGGAGGCCCAGGCCCGCTACATCGTGCGGGCGCTGAAATACCTGCGGCGCAAGAAAAAAACGTACATCGCGGTGCGGCCGGCCGCGCTGGCCGACTTCGTCGCCAAGGTCGACCGGTGGATGGTCGGCACGGTGTGGACCACCCAGTGCAGCAACTACTTCCGCGCCGCCAACGGGCGAGTGGTGACCCAGTGGCCGCGCAGCGCGCGTACCTTCTGGGGAATGACGCGCAGATTCAGGCCCGCCGACTTCAGCTTCCGGGCCCCGGACGAGCCCGGCCGATGACCGATTTGGACGGTTTCGGCCGCCTGGACCCCGCGCTGCGTGCCGTTGCGACCACGCGAACCGACTTCTCGCTGGACGCGATCCAGCTCATGCGCGAACCGTTCAACGAGCGCCGCCGGGAGGCCGCCGAGCAGACCGATGCCCAGGGCGTCCGCATCGTCGACGACACCGTGGCGGGCGGATCCCGTGGCGTCGCGGTGCGGATCTACCACGGCGCGGAGGCGGATCCGGCCCCCGCTCTCGTGTACTGCCACGCCGGGGGGTTCGCGCTGGGCAATCTCGACACCGATCACCGGCAGTGTGTGGAGCTCGCGCGCCGGGGCCGCTGCACGGTGGTCTCGGTCGACTACCGGCTGTCGCCCGAGCACCCCTTCCCGGCCGCCCTCGACGACGCGATCGCCGTGTTGCGCTGGGTGGCGGCCAACGCGGCGGAACTGGGCCTCGACCCGGCGCGCCTGGCCGTCGGGGGCAGCAGCGCCGGGGCCGCCTTGGCCGCGTGCCTGGCGCACGGCGCCGCCGACGGGTCGCTGCCGCCGGTCGCGTTCCAGCTGCTGCACCAGCCGGTGCTCGACGATCGAGAGACCGCGTCCAAAGCCGAGTTCTGCGCCAGCCCGGCCTTCGACAGCGAGGCGGCGGAGCAGATGTGGCGTTACTACCGGGGCCCCGAAGGCGGAGCCGCATCCGCGGCCGCGCCCGCCCGGCGGGGCGAATTCGGCGGTCTGCCACCGGCTTTGATCACCTGCGCGGAAATCGACCCGTTCCGCGACGAGGCGGTCGACTATGCGCTGCAGCTGCTGCGCGCCGGGGTCTCCGCCGAGCTGCACGTATTTCCGCGCGCCTGCCACGGGTTCGATTCGTTGCTGCCGGACTGGTCGGACTCCCAGCGGTTGTTCGCCCTGCAGGGCCACGCCCTGGCAAGGACCTTCTGCCCTACTTGAACGCCCGAGGCGCCGCAACGATCTGCTGGCCGCTGCACCCGAGATAATGGCGGCATGGCGTGCTGCGAATACCCCATTCCCGCCCAGGACTGCGACGGAGCCTTCACCGTCGACGCGTCGCGGGTGACCTTCGGGCGGGGTTGCCTGGCGGAGCTCGGTGACCGCGCCGGCACCCTGGGGCTGCGGCGGGTGGCGTTGTTCTCCGACGCCGGCGTGGCCGGACTGCCCATCTTTGCCAAGGCGCGCGACTCGTTGGTGGCGGCCGGGCTGGACGTCGTCGCCTATACCGACGTTCACGTCGAACCCACCGACGCGTCGTTCCGGGACGCCGCGCGTTTCGCGCTGGAGTCGAACCCGGACGGCTACGTATCGCTGGGCGGCGGGTCGGTCATCGACACGTGCAAGGCCGCCAACCTGTACGCCACCCACCCCGCCGACTTTCTCGCCTACGTCAACAAGCCGATCGGCGAGGGCAACCCCGTGCCCGGCCCGCTCAAGCCGCACATCGCCTGCCCCACCACCGCGGGCACCGGCAGCGAGGTAACCGGCATCGCGATCTTCGACCTCGTGTCGATGTCGGCCAAGACCGGCATCGCTTCGCATGCGCTGCGTCCCAGCGAGGCGCTGGTCGACCCCGACTGCACCGCGAGCCTGCCCCGCGAGGTCGTCGCCGCGGCGGGTCTCGACGTGCTGTCGCACGCGTTGGAGTCCTACACCGCGCGGCCCTACGTGCGTCGGCGCGCCGCCGAACGGCCCAGCCTGCGGCCCATGAGCCAGGGCGCCAACCCGTGGAGCGACCTGGGCTGCCGCGAGGCGCTGCGCGTCCTGGGCCAGTTCCTGGAGCGCGCGGTGAACGACGCCTCCGACACCCAGGCCCGCGAAGAGATGATGTGGGCGGCCACCCTGGCGGGCATCGCGTTCGGCAACGCGGGCGTGCACGCGCCGCACGGCATGGCCTACGCGGTGGCCGGGCTGGTCCGCGACTTCCGCCCCTCGGGCTACCCGGCCGAAGAGCCGCTCGTGCCGCATGGCATGGCCGTCATCCTCAACGCGCCGTCGTCGTTCCGCTTCACGGCGGAGGTCAGCCCCGAGCGGCACCTGGAAGGCGCCCGGCTGCTCGGTGCCGACACGCAGGGCGCCGGCGCGACCGACGCGGGCGAGGTCCTCGCCACCGAACTCGTCCGCATCATGCGAGCGGTGGGCATGCCCAACGGCCTGGGCGGGGTGGGCTACACCGACGACGACGTGGCGGCCCTCACCGAGGGGGCCCACCCCCAGCAGCGCCTCTTGCAGAACGCTCCGCGGGAGATGAGCAAACCCGTTCTGGCGGACCTGTTTCGGCAAGCCATGCGGTACTGGTAGAGCATGAGCTCACCTCCGTCGGAGAACCTGACCAGCGCCGACTTCCCGGTGCTGTGGCCGGTAGGAACCCGGTGGGCCGACAACGACATGTTCGGCCACCTCAACAACGCGGTGTACTACCAACTGTTCGACACCGCGATCAACGCGTGGATCAACACGACCACGGGGCTCGACCCGCTCGGCACGCCCGCGCTGGGCATCGTCGCCGAATCGGGCTGCCGCTACTTCTCCGAATTGCATTTCCCGGAAGGCCTCACGGTGGGTCTCGCGGTGACGCGCCTGGGCCGCAGCAGCGTCACCTACCGGCTCGGCGTGTTCCGCGGCGATGACGGCGAACCGCAACCCATCACCGCGCTCGGGCACTGGGTGCATGTCTACGTCGATCGGGCCAGCCGCAAACCGGTGCCGATCCCGGACGCCATCCGCGCGCTGCTGGCGACGGCCCGCGTGGACCGCTGAGCCTGAAAAAGCCCTCGGGGCGGCCGGTTTCGGCACGCGCGCGCCCCGCTATGCTTCGCCAATGCCAGTTCTGAGCAAGACCGTCGAGGTCAGCGCCAACGCCGCGTCGATCCTGGGCATCGTCGCCGATTTCGAGCGCTACCCGGAATGGAACAAGGAAATCAAGGGCCTGTGGGTGCTCGCCCGCTATGACGACGGGCGCCCCAGCCAGGTGCGCCTCGACGCCGATTACCAGGGCATGCAGGCCACGTTCATCCAGGCGATCTACTACCCGGGGGAAAACCAGATCCAGACGGTCCTGCAGCAAGGCGACCTGTTCTCCAAGCAGGAGCAGCTGTTCAGCGTCGTGGAGACCGGGGCGGCGAGCCTGCTGACGGTGGACATGGACGTCGAGACCACCCTGCCGGTCCCCGCGCCCATGGTGAAGTCACTCGCCGGCAACGTGCTCGACCATCTCGCGGAGAACCTGAAGCAGCGGGCCGAGCAGCTCGCCACGAGCTAAGCAGACTCAGTCGAAGATTCCGGCCCGGTTCAACATGACGGTCAGCCGGGCCGCCGCGTCGGTGAACTGCCAGACCGTGTGCTCGATCACGGCGTGCGCGTCGCGCCGGCGCAGCGCCGCGATCAACTCCCGGTGGTGGACGACGGTGGCCGCGCCCCACTCGGGGTCCGCCGCGTACACCTCCGCCGGCATGTAGCGCGCGGCGTTCAGCAGGAACCACGCCAACTTGATCCGGCCACTGGCCTGGTTGAAGACGCGGTGAAACGCGAACTCGATGCCGGCGATGGTCGCCGGCTCGCTGGACCCCACCGCCGCCTCGAGCGCGTTGTTGATGCGGACCAACTCGTCGATCTCGGCCTCGGTGATGTGGTCGGTGGCGGCCGAGGCCAGCTCGGTGGCGATCGTCGCCTGCAGCCAGAAGATGTCCTGAATGTCCTGCCGGCTCAGCGGCAGCACGACGTGGCCGCGGTGCGGTTCCAGCTGGACCATGCCCTCGCCGCGCAGCTTCAGCAGGGCCTCGCGCACCGGCGTAACGCTGACCCCGAGCTCGGCGGCGGTCTCGTCGAGGCGGATGAACGTCCCCGGCCGCAACGCCCCCGACATGATCGCCGCCCGCAGGTGGCCCGCGACCTCGTCGGACAACTGCGCCCGGCGCAGCGGCCGCCGGGTCCTCGGCTGCGTCGAAATCGGTGCGTTCACGCGGGCTGCCAGGGGTTTCGCGGGGTCGGCGGGTCTTGTCTTTGCGGCGCTAAACCCATAATGTGACCCACACCACACATGTTTGATCAAATATCAACCTGGCGCAAGCGGTGCCCGAGGTGAAGGGGAGGCAGCAGTTGACCGCGCAATTGGCCAGCCATCTGACCCAGGCCACCGAGCAGCCATACCTGGCCCGTCGGCAGAACTGGTGCACCCAACTCGAGCGGCACGCGCTGATGCAACCGGAGGCGGCGGCGCTGCGGTTCCTGGGGAACACGGTCACCTGGGGGGCGCTGCACCGCCGGGTCTCGGCGCTGGCCGACGCGTTGAGCCGCCGCGGAGTCGGCTTCGGCGACCGGGTCATGATCCTGATGCTCAACCGCCCCGAGTTCGTCGAGGCCGTGCTGGCCGCCAACGCTCTCGGCGCCATCGCGGTCCCGCTGAACTTCCGGCTCACCTCGGCCGAGATCGTCTTCCTGGTCGAGGACTGCGAAGCCCGCGTGCTGATCACCGAATCGGTGCTGGCCCCCGTGGCCACCGGTGTGCGCGACATCCAGCCGATGCTCGACACCATCGTCGTGGCCGGTGCGGCAACCGACGACCGCGTCTTCGGCTACGAGGACCTCATTAACGAGCCCGGCGAACCGCGCGCACCCGTCGACATCCCCAACGATTCGCCGGCGCTGATCATGTACACCTCGGGCACCACCGGCCGGCCCAAGGGCGCGGTGCTGACCCACGCCAACCTGACCGGCCAGACGATGACGGGGCTGTACACCAACGGCGCCGATATAAGTAGCGACGTCGGTTTCATCGGCGTCCCGTTCTTCCACATCGCCGGCATCGGCAACATGCTCACCAGCATGCTGCTCGGCATCCCCACGGTGATCTATCCGCTGGGGGCCTTCGACCCCGGGCAGTTGCTCGACGTGCTGGCGGCGGAGAAGGTCACCGGCCTGTTCCTGGTCCCCGCGCAGTGGCAGGCGGTGTGCGCCGAGCAGCAGGCGCGACCCCGCGAGCTGCGGCTGCGGGTGATGTCGTGGGGGGCGGCCCCGGCGCCCGACGCGTTGCTGCGGGAGATGTCGGCAACCTTCCCCGGAACCCAGATCCTGGCGGCGTTCGGGCAGACCGAGATGTCGCCGGTCACCTGCATGCTGCTCGGCGAGGACGCGATCCGTAAGCGCGGCTCGGTGGGCAAGGTGATCCCCACGGTCGCGGCCCGCGTGGTGGACGAAAACATGAACGACGTGCCGGTCGGCGAGGTGGGCGAGATCGTCTACCGCGCACCCACATTGATGAGCGGCTACTGGAACAACCCGCAGGCGACGGCGGAGGCGTTCGCGGGCGGTTGGTTCCATTCCGGCGACCTGGTCCGGATGGACGAGGACGGCTACGTCTGGGTGGTCGACCGCAAGAAGGACATGATCATCTCCGGCGGCGAGAACATCTACTGCGCCGAGGTCGAGAACGTTCTCGCCGGCCATCCCCAGATCGTCGAGGTGGCCGTCATCGGCCGGGCCCACGAGAAGTGGGGCGAGGTGCCGATCGCGGTCGCGGCCGTCGCCGGCGAGGAGTTGCGGCTCGACGACCTGCACGACTACCTGACCGAGCGGCTGGCGCGCTACAAGCATCCGAAAGCGCTCGAAATCGTCGATGCGCTGCCCCGCAACCCGGCCGGGAAGGTGCTCAAGACTGAGCTGCGGGTGCGCTACGGAGTCGTCACTACAACCGAAAGTGCTTCTGCAGCAAGGGATTCAGCGAACGGAGAGGCAGATTGACGGAAACTGTAACGTTTGCCCGCTGTTGACGAAGGGTTAATTGTGCGCACGCAGTTCACACGGTCACGGCCATCGGGTACATTCCTGTGGTCTCCGTTACTACTTGCGGGTAGGGAGCCGATGGTCACAGACGAAGGGTCGGGGCGAAGTGGGGGCACCCCCAGCGTTGTCGGGGCTAGGGGGATAGGCGTGCGGGCTCGCGGTGCCGAGGGGAGGGGGCAGCGGTGACGACGACGGAAAGTCGGCGGGGCCCCTACCTGGTCGGCTACCTGCGCGACCAGTTGGAGACGCCGCTGACTCTCATCGGCGGATTCTTCCGGATGTGTGTCCTGGCCGGAAAAGCGCTGTTCCGCTGGCCTTTCCAATGGCGCGAGTTCGTCCTGCAGTGCTGGTTCATCATGCGGGTGGCGTTCCTGCCGACGATCATGGTGTCGATCCCGCTGACGGTCCTGCTGATCTTCACCCTCAACGTTCTGCTGGCCCAGTTCGGCGCGGCCGACCTGTCCGGCGCGGGCGCCGCCATCGGCGCGGTCACCCAGCTGGGCCCGCTGACCACGGTGCTGGTGGTGGCCGGTGCCGGCTCGACGGCCATCTGCGCGGACCTGGGCGCCCGCACCATCCGCGAGGAGATCGACGCGATGGAGGTGCTCGGCATCGACCCGATCCACCGGCTGGTGGTGCCCCGGGTGATCGCCGCGACCCTGGTCGCCACGCTGCTCAACGGACTCGTCATCACCGTCGGCCTGGTGGGCGGCTACCTCTTCGGCGTGTACCTGCAGAACGTGTCGGGCGGGGCCTACCTCGCCACCCTGACCACCATCACGGGCCTGCCCGAGGTCATCATCGCGACGGTCAAAGCCGCCATATTCGGCCTGATCGCCGGGCTGGTCGGGTGTTTCCGGGGGCTGACCGTGCGCGGCGGATCCAAAGGGCTGGGCACCGCAGTCAACGAAACCGTGGTGCTCTGCGTGGTCGCGCTGTACGCGGTCAACGTGGTCCTGACCACCATCGGTGTGCGCTTCGGAACGGGGCGCTGACATGTCGACCGGCACCGTGCTGCGCGCCCGCTTCCCGCGGGCGGCCGAAAACCTCAACCGCTACGGCGGTGCCTTCGGCCGCGGACTCGACGACATCGGGCAGATGGCCTGGTTCGGCGCGACGGCCCTGGGGCACATCCCGCACGCGCTGCGCAACTACCGCAAGGAGACCCTGCGCCTGATCGCCCAGATCGGCATGGGCACCGGCGCGATGGCCGTCGTCGGCGGCACCGTCGCCATCGTCGGTTTCGTGACGCTGTCCGGTAGCTCCCTGGTCGCCATCCAGGGGTTCGCGTCCCTGGGCAACATCGGCGTCGAGGCGTTCACCGGGTTCTTCGCCGCGCTGATCAACGTGCGCATCGCCGCACCCGTCGTGACCGGCATCTCGATGGCCGCCACGGTGGGCGCCGGCGCCACCGCGGAGCTGGGGGCCATGCGGATCAGCGAAGAGATCGACGCCCTCGAGGTAATGGGCATCAAGTCGATTTCGTTCCTGGCGACCACCCGGATCATGGCCGGCCTGGTGGTGATCATCCCGCTGTACTCGCTGGCCATGATCATGTCGTTCCTGTCACCGCAGATCACCACGACCGTGATCTACGGACAATCGCACGGCACCTACGAGCACTACTTCCGGACGTTCCTGCGCCCCGACGACGTGTTCTGGTCCTTCGTGGAAGCCATCCTCATCACCGCCGTCGTGATGATCACCCACTGCTTCTACGGGTACAACGCCGGCGGCGGGCCCGTCGGCGTCGGCGAGGCCGTCGGCCGATCGATGCGCTTCTCGCTGGTATCGGTGCAGGTTGTCGTTTTGGCCGCAGCGTTGGCGCTCTACGGCGTCAACCCGAACTTCGCTTTAACGGTGTAGCCATGACGACCACGACAGGGCTCGCCGGAAAGATCAACGCCCCCCGCAATCCGCCGTACAAGTGGGCCGGGGTCGCGGTACTGGTTGTCGCCGTGCTGGTTTTCTTCTGTGTGTTCTGGCAGTTCAGGGGGAACTTCACCGAGAAGACCCAGTTGAGCATGCTGGCTAATCGGGCCGGGCTGGTCATGGACCCCGGCTCCAAGGTCACCTACAACGGGGTCGAGATCGGCCGGGTCGCCGGCATCGCCCCGACCACGGTCGACGGTCAGCCGGCGGCGAATTTCACCCTCGATGTATATCCGAGATACCTCAAGCTGATCCCGTCGAACGTGACCGCCGACATCAAGGCAACCACCGTCTTCGGCGGCAAGTATGTGTCGTTGACGACGCCGAAAAACCCGTCACCGCAAGGGATCTCGCCGCAGACTGTCGCCGCCGTGGTAGGGAACCAACGCTTCAATATCAAAGCCACGTCGGTGACGACGGAGATCAACACGCTGTTCCAGACCATCACCGAAATTGCCCAGCAGGTGGATCCCGTCAAGCTGAACCTGACGCTGAGCGCCGCCGCCCAGGCGCTGACCGGGTTGGGCGACAGGTTCGGCCAGTCGGTCGTCAACGCCAACGCGATCCTCGACGACGTCAACCCGCAGATGCCGCAGGCCCGTCACGACATCCGGCAGCTGGCCGGTCTGGGTGACACCTACGCCAACGCCGCACCGGATCTGTTCGACTTCCTCAACAACGCCGTCGTCACGTCGCGCACGATCAATGCGCAGCAGAAGGATCTCGACCAGGCGTTGCTGTCGGCGGCCGGGTTCGGCAACACCGGCGCGGACATCTTCGAGAAGGGCGGGCCGTACCTGGCGCGCGGGGCCAAGGACCTGGTGCCCACGGCCCAGCTGCTGGACACCTACAGCCCGGAGCTGTTCTGCACCGTCCGCAACTATCACGACATCGAGCCCACGGCCCGGTCGTTCCTCGGCGGCAACGGCTACTCGCTCAACGCCGACACGAAGCTGCTGTCCGGGCTTGGCCTATTGCTCAACCCGCTGTCGGCGGTGACCCTCGTCGGCTTGATCGGAATCTTCGCGCTGCCCACCCAAGGACTTGCGGGCCTGGGGAACATCGCCACTCTGATCGGCGGGGCGCCGAACCCGTACGTGTGGCCCGAGAACCTGCCGCGCGTGAACGCGCGCGGCGGCCCCGGCGGCGCGCCGGGTTGCTGGCAGCACATCACCCATGACCTGTGGCCCGCGCCCGAGTTGGTGATGGACTCGGGCAACAGCATCGCGCCATACAACCACCTCGACACCGGTTCCCCGTACGCGATCGAGTACGTCTGGGGCCGCCAAGTAGGGGACAACACGATCAACCCATGAAAATCTCCGGAACCATCGTCCGACTCAGCATCTTCTCGCTGGTGCTGCTGATCTTCACTGTGATGATCATCGTGGTGTTCGGTCAGATGCGCTTCGACCGCACCTACGGCTACTCCGCGGAATTCACCAATGTCAGCGGGCTGCGGCAGGGCCAATTCGTCCGGGCCTCGGGCGTGGAGATCGGCAAGGTCAGTTCGATCAAGCTGGTCGACGGCGGCAGGCGCGCCCGGGTGAACTTCAGCGTCGACCGCGCGATCCCGCTGTACCAGTCGACGACGGCGCAGATCCGTTACCTCGACCTGATCGGCAACCGGTACCTGGAGCTCAAGCGCGGCGAGGGCGAGGGCGCCGAGAAGGTCTTGCCCCCGGGTGGCTTCATTCCCGTGTCGCGGACCTCGCCGGCGCTCGACCTCGACGCGCTGATCGGCGGTTTCAAGCCACTCTTCCGGGCGCTGGACCCGCAGAAGGTCAACACCATCGCGACCGCGCTGATCACCGTGTTCCAGGGTCAGGGCGGCACCATCAACGACATCCTCGACAACACCGCGCAGCTGACCTCTCAGCTCGGCCAGCGCGACCAGGCGATCGGTGAGGTGATCAAGAACCTGAACGTCGTCCTGGACACCACGGTTCGGCATCGCCAGCAATTCGATCAGACCGTCAACAACCTCGAGGTGTTGATCACCGGGTTGAAGAATCACGGTGACCAGCTGGCCGGCGGGACCGCGCACATCAGCAACGCCGCCGGGACGGTGGCCGACCTGCTGGCCGAGGACCGCGGGTTGCTGCACGGCACCCTGAACTACCTCGACGCCGTCCAGCAGCCGCTCATCGACCAGCGCGAGCAGCTGAACGACTTCATCCACAAGGTGCCGACCGCGCTGAACATGATCGGGCGCACCATCGGTTCCTATGGCGACTTCGTGAACTTCTACGCTTGCGACATCACCCTCAAGATCAACGGGTTGCAGGCCGGTGGTCCGGTGCGCACGGTCAAGCTCTTCTCGCAGCCGACGGGTAGGTGCACGCCGCAATGAGGACGCTGGAACCCCCCAACCGGATGCGCATCGGCCTGATGGGCATCATCGTGACGCTGCTCGTCATCGGCGTCGGGCAAAGCTTCACGAGCGTGCCGATGCTGATGGCCAAACCGCACTACTACGGGCAGTTCACCGACACCGGCGGCCTGAGCACCGGCGACAAGGTGCGCATCGCCGGCATGGACGTCGGGAAGGTGGAAAGCCTCAAGATCGACGGCGACCACATCCTGATCAAATTCAATCTCGGCACCGAAAGGATCGGCACCGAGAGCCGGCTGGCGATCAAGACCGACACCATCCTCGGGAAAAAGGTCCTCGAGATCGAGAACCGGGGCAGCCAGGCGCTGCGGCCGGGGGACTCGTTGCCGATCGGGCAGAGCACCACGCCGTATCAGATCTACGACGCATTCTTCGACGTGACCAAAGCCGCGCAGGGTTGGGACATCGACACGGTCAAGCAGTCGCTGCACGTGCTGTCGGAGACGATCGATCAGACCTACCCGCACCTGAGTTCCGCGCTCGATGGGGTGGCCAAGTTCTCCGACACGATCGGCAAGCGCGACGAGCAGGTCAAGCACCTGCTCGCGCAAGCCAATCAGGTGGCCGGCATCCTGGGGGATCGCAGCGAGCAGATCGACCGGCTGCTGGTGAACGCGAAGGTGTTGCTGGCCGCGTTCAACGAGCGCGGCCAGGCGATCAACGCGCTGCTGGGCAACATCGCCGCCTTCTCCGAACAGGTCAAGGGCTTCATCAACGACAACCCCAACCTCAACCACGTGCTCGAGCAGTTGCGCACGGTCAGCGACATCCTGGTCCAGCGCAAGGACGACCTCGCCGCCGGTTTCACCGAGGTCGGCAAATTCCTGCCATCGTTGAACGAGGCCATCGCGTCGGGACCGTTCTTCAAGGTGGTGCTGCACAACCTGTTTCCCGGTCAGATCGTGCAGCCGTTCATCGACGCCGCGTTCAAGAAGCGCGGTATTGACCCCGAAAACTTCTGGCGCAGTGCGGGTCTGCCGGAATACCGGTGGCCCGACCCCAACGGCACCCGCCAGCCCAACGGCGCGCCGCCGCCGGCGCCGCCGGTGCTGGAGGGCACGCCCGATCACCCCGGTCCAGCAGTCCCGCCCGGGTCGCCGTGCTCGTACACGCCGGCCAACCCCGGCGGCAACATCACCACTGGTGACGAGGGCCTGCCGCGGCCGTGGAACCCGTTGCCGTGCGCGGGCGCGGCCATCGGCCCGTTCGGTGGAGTAGGTTTCCCGGCGCCCGTCGACGTCGCGACGTCGCCGCCGAACCCCGACGGGCTGCCGCCCACCCCGGGCATCAACATCGCCGGGCGGCCGGGCGACCCGCCGCCGAACGTTCCGGGCACGCCGGTGCCACTGCCGACTCAGGCGCCGCCGGGCGCGCGCACCGAGAACCTGGGGCCGGCCGGCCCGACGCCGCCTCCGTCGACGTTCGCGCCCGCGCTGCCACCGGGCCCGCCCGCGCCGCCCGGGCCGGGGAACCAGCTGCCGGCACCGTTCATCAACCCCGGCGGCACGGGAGGTAGCGGCATCACGGGAGGTAGCCAGAATTGAGCACCATCTTTGATGTCCGCAACATCCGGCTGCCGAAGCTGTCCCGGACGTCGGTGATCGTCGGGTCGCTGGCGATCGTGCTGGCGCTGGTGGTCGGCTACGCCGGGTGGCAGCTGTACCAGAAGCTGACCAACAACACCGTCGTCGCCTACTTCCCGGCAGCCAACGCGCTCTACCCGGGCGACAAGGTTCAGATCATGGGGCTGCGGGTGGGCACGATCGACAAGATCGAGCCGGCCGGCGACAAGATGCGGGTCACCTTCCACTATCAGAACAAGTACAAGGTGCCCGCCAGCGCGTCGGCGGTGATCCTCAACCCGACCCTGGTGGCCTCGCGCGCGATTCAGTTGGAGCCGGCCTACAAGGGCGGCCCGGTGCTGGCCGACAACGCCGTGATCCCCGAGGAGCGCACCCAGGTGCCGGTGGAGTGGGACGAGCTGCGCAACAGCATCACCAACATCATCTCCAAGCTCGGCCCCACGCCCCAGCAGCCGAAGGGTCCGTTCGGTGAGGTCATCGAGTCCTACGCGAACGGGCTGGCCGGCAAAGGCAAGCAGATCAACAACACGCTGAACAGCCTGTCGCAGGCGTTGACCGCGCTGAACGAGGGTCGCGGCGACTTCTTTGCGGTGGTGCGCAGCCTGGCGCTGTTCGTCAACGCCCTGCACCAGGACGATCAGCAGTTCGTCGCGCTGAACCAGAACCTGGCCGATGTCACCGGCCGGCTCGCCAGCTCCGACGGCGCCCTGGCCGACGCGATCCAGCAGTTCGACGGCCTGCTTTCCACGGTGCGGCCCTGGCTGGACAAGAACCGCGAGGTGCTGACCCACGACGTCAACAACCTGGCGACGGCGACGAACGCGCTGCTGCAACCCGATCCGCTGAACGGTCTGGAGACCGCCCTGCACGTCCTCCCGACGGCCGCGGCGAACATCAACCAGATCTACCACCCGACGCACGGGTCGGTGGTGGCCGTCCCGGCGATCACCAACTTCGCCAACCCGATGCAGTTCATCTGCAGCTCGATCCAGGCCGGCAGCCGGCTGGGTTACCAGGATTCCGCCGAGCTGTGCGCGCAATACCTGGCGCCGATCCTCGACGCGATCAAGTTCAACTACTTGCCGTTCGGCCTCAACGTGGCCAGCACGGCCGAGACGCTGCCCAAGGAGGTCGCCTACTCCGAGCCTCGCCTGCATCCACCGGACGGATACAAGGACACCACCGTCCCGGGCATCTGGTCACCGGATACGCCGACGTCGCACCGCAACACCGAACACGGGTGGATCGTGGCCCCCGGCATGCAGGGGCAGCAAGTGGGACCGATCACACAAGGCCTCATGACGCCTGAGTCACTTGCCGAACTGATGGGTGGGCCCAACATTCCGCCCGTGCAGTCGACTCTCCACACCCCGCCCGGGCCGCCGAACGCCTACGACGAGGGCCCCTCGCCGGTGATCGGTCAAAACCCGCCGCAGGTGCCGATACCCCCGCCGCCGCCGGGGCCGGAGGTGGCCCCCGGCCCGGTCGCTCCGACGCCCGCGCCGGTCGCGGCGCCGGCCCCCAACGCCGGCGGGCCGGCGGCGCCCGCCGCGGCTGACCTAGGGGGTGGCCAGTGAGTGCGCTGCTAAGGCTGATGCCGAGGATGCGTCACCGGGCCTGGCAGGGGCTGGTGCTCGGGGTGGCCGCGCTGGTGCTGAGCTCGTGCGGATGGAAAGGGATTTCCAACGTGGCGATCCCGGGCGGCCCGGGCAGCGGCTCGGGCGCGATGACCATCTACGTGCAGATGCCGGACACGCTGGCGATCAACGGCAACAGCAAGGTGATGGTCGCCGACGTGTTCGTGGGCTCCATCAAGGACATTCAGTTGAAGAACTGGGTGGCGACGCTCACGCTAGGGATCGACAAGAACGTCAAGCTGCCGAGGAACGCGACGGCCAAGATCGGTCAGACCTCGCTGCTGGGTTCGCAGCACGTGGAACTGGCGGCGCCGCCCAACCCGGTGGGGCAGCTCAAGGACGGCGACACCATTGCGCTGAAGAACTCGTCGGCGTTTCCCACCACCGAGCAGACCCTGGCGAGCCTGTCGCTGATCCTGCGCGGCGGCGGCATCCCGAACCTGGAGGTGCTGCAGAACGAGGTCTTCAACATCTTCAACGGCCGGGGCAATCAGATCCGGGCCTTCCTGGGCAAGCTGGATACCTTCACCGACCAGCTGAATCAGCAGCGAGATGACATCACCCACGCCATCGACTCGACCAACCGGCTGTTGGCGTACGTGGGTGGCCGGGCCGATGTGCTGGATCGGGTGCTGACCGATGTCCCGCCGCTGATCAAGCATTTCGCCGACACCAAGCAGCTGCTGATCAACGCCGTCGACTCCGTCGGCCGGCTGAGCCAGGCCGCCGACCAGTACCTGTCGGAGGCGCGCGGCCCGCTGCATCAGGATCTGCAGGCGCTGCAGTGCCCGCTGAAGGAGCTCGGCAGGGCGTCGCCGTATCTGATCGGGGCGCTGAAGCTGATCCTGACGCAGCCCTACGACATCGACACCATTCCGAAGCTCATGCGCGGCGACTACCAGAACATTTCGATCACCCTGGACGTCACCTACAGCTCGATCGACAATGCGTTCCTCACCGGCACCGGATTGTCGGGGGCCCTGCGCGCGCTCGAGCAGTCGTACGGGCGCGACCCGGAGACGATGATCCCCGACGTCCGCTACACGCCGAACCCGAACGACGCGCCCGGCGGTCCCCTGGTGGAAAGGGCGGATAGGAATTGCTGACTCCCTTCATCCGACGGCAGCTGATCGCGTTCGGGATCCTGACGGTGATCTCGATCCTGGTGCTCGGCGTGTACTACCTGCAGATCCCGAGCCTGGTGGGCATCGGCCGGTACACGCTCAAGGCCGACCTACCCGCGTCGGGCGGCCTGTACCCGACGGCCAACGTGACCTACCGCGGCATCACCATCGGCAAGGTCACCGATGTCGAGCCCACCGAAACGGGCGCGCAGGCGACGATGAGCATCGACAGCCGCTACAAGATCCCGTCCGACACGGTCGCCAACGTGCACTCGGTGTCGGCGGTCGGCGAGCAGTATCTGGACCTGGTGTCGGGCGGCAACCCGGGCAAGTACCTCTCGTCCGGGCAAACCATCACCAGGGGCACCGTGCCCGCCGAGATCGGGCCCGCGCTGGACACCGCCAACCGGGGGCTGGCGGTGTTGCCCAAGGAGAAGATCGGCCAGCTGCTCGATGAGACGGCGCAGTCGGTCGGCGGGTTGGGCCCTGCCCTGCAGCGGCTGGTGGACTCCACCCAGGCGATCGTCGGTGACTTCAAAACCCAGATCAGCGACGTCAACGACATCATCCAGAACTCCGGGCCGATCCTGGACAGTCAGGTCAATTCCAACGCCGCGATCGAGCGCTGGGCGCGCAACCTGAACAACCTGTCCGCGCAGGCCGCCCGGGAGGACGGGCACCTGCGCAGCGTGCTGCGGCAGGCTGCGCCGACCGCCGATCAGGTCAACGAGGTGTTCAACGACGTCCGCGACTCGCTGCCGCAGACGCTGGCGAACCTCGAGGTGGTGTTCGACCTGCTGAAGCGCTACCACACCGGTGTTGAGCAGGTGCTGGTCTTCCTGCCCCAGGGTGCGTCGATCGCGCAGACGGTGGCCGCGCCGTTCCCGAACCAGGCCGCGCTCGACCTGGCGTTGTCGATCAACCAGCCCCCGCCCTGCCTGACCGGCTTTATTCCGGCCGCGGAGTGGCGGTCTCCGGCGGACACCAACCTGGCGCCGTTGCCGTCGGGCACCTACTGCAAGATTCCGATGGAAACCCCGGCCAACGGCGTGCGCGGATCGCGCAACATCCCGTGCACGGACGCGCCCGGCAAGCGGGCGGCCACGCCGCGGGAGTGCCGTGACCCCAACCCGTACGTGCCGGCGGGCACCAACCCCTGGTACGGGGACCCGAACCAGATCCTGACCTGTCCGGCGCCCGCGGCGCGCTGCGATCAGTCGGTGCGGCCCGGCATGGTGATTCCGGCACCGTCCGTTAACAACGGCCTTAACCCGGCTCCGTCGGACCGGGTCCCGGGCACGCCGCCGCCGACCAGCGACCCGTTGTCGCGGCCGGGGAGCGGCACGGTGCAGTGCAACGGCCAGCAGCCCAATCCGTGTGTCTACACTCCGAGCGGGCCCCCCGCCGCCATCTACAGTCCGCAGAGCGGTGAACTGGTGGGGCCCGATGGGGTGAAATACTCCGTCGAGAACTCGACCAAAACAGGAGACGACGGATGGAAGGAGATGCTGGCGCCGGCCGGCTGAACCCCCCACCCATGCCGAGGTTTCGTCGACAGCGCAGGCCCTCCCAGAGATCCAGTCCGAAGATTCATCAGGAGCCGGTGGCTGCTGTTGAGGAGACCATCCCGCAGGAGACGGCTGAAGCTTCGAAGGAATCCGAGGACGGAACCGAGCAGACCAGCCCCGAGGTGACGGCCGAGGATTCGAAGGAATCCGAGGACTCGGCTGAAGCCGAGGAGCCTACGGCGGAGGAGACGCCGGAGTCCGGGGCCGAGGCCGCGGGCGCCGAACGCCGTCCGTCGCGACTGGGTCGCGGTTGGCTCGCCGGCATTGCCGCGGCGCTGGTGGTGTTGGCCGGCGGCCTCGGCGCGGGTGGCTACTTTGCTCTCCGCTACCACCACGACAGCCAGCTCATCGCGGGCAAGGACGCCGCGGCGCTCAAGGCGGCGGTGGATTGTGTGTCGGCGACTCAGGCGCCCGACACCAATGCGATGGTCCAGAGCGAACAGAAGATCATCGAGTGCGGCACGGACGCGTTCCGCTCCCAGGCGCTGCTGTACACCAACATGATCGTTCAGGCGTACCAGGCGGCCAACATCCACGTTCAGGTGTCCGATGCGCGCGCGGCGGTGGAGCGTAACAACGACGACGGCACGGTCGACGTGCTCGTCGCGATGCGCGTCAAGGTGTCAAGCGACCAGTCGCAAAAGGAAACCGGTTACCGCCTGCGCGTGAAGATGGCATTCGCCGAAGGGCAGTACCGAATTTCCAAGCTCGACCAGGTGACGAAGTGACGGTGGTGGTCGAGGAGATTCGGGCTCGGACTGAAACCACGGCGGCCGTACCGGAGTCACCGCGGGATGCCTTGGCCCCCTGGCAAATTCGAGCGGCCGCGTTCGCCGTCGACGTCCTGCCGTGCGTCGCCGTGGCGACGACGATGGCGTTGGTCGCCTGGACCGTGGCCGCGCACTCTGCTTGGTGGTGGGTGTGTGTCTCGGTCGGCGGCCTGGCCATCCTGCTGATGTTGGCCGACCGGTTGCTGCTGCCAACCCTTACCGGCTGGAGCCTGGGACGCGGCCTGTTCGGAATCGCGGTGGTGCGCCGCGACGGCACGACTATCGGGCCGTGGGCGCTGCTGCTGCGGGACCTGGCCCACCTGCTCGACACCGCATCGGTGGTGGGATGGCTTTGGCCGCTGTGGGATTCGCGGCGCCGCACCTTCGCCGACATGCTGCTGGGTACCGAAGCGCGCCGCGTCGAGCCCGACGACGAGGCGCTGGGAAAGTCGCGGCGCTGGACCACGCTGGCGGTGCCGATCGCGACGGCGGTGTGCCTCGCCGGGGTCGCCCTGAGCTACCTGGTGGTTTACTCCCGCGATCAGGCGAGCGATCAAAGCAGGGCGCAGATCGAGGTGCAGGGGCCCAAGATGGTCGCGCAGATGCTCACGTACGACCCGAAATCGTTGCGCGACGACTTCGCTCGCGCCCGGTCGCTGGCGACCGACAAGTACCGAAGCCAGCTGTCGGCGCAGCAGGACGTGGTCCAGAAAAGCAATCCCGTCATCAACGAGTACTGGCCCACCGACTGGTCGGTGCAATCGGTCACGCCGGATCGCGCGACGATGCTGCTGTTCCTGCAGGGGCGGCGCGGCGCGGGACCCGACGAGCGCTACATCAGCGCGACCGTTCGGGTGGAATTCGCCAAGGGCGCGGACGCGCATTGGCGCGTTGACGACCTCGCCGTGCTGACCAGACCGAAACAGCCGGGGAACGGAAAATGAGCCCCCGCCGCAAGTTTGAGTCCGGCGAGGAGTCGCTGCTCGTGGCGCGACCGGTGCCGCCGTCGCGCCCGCGGTGGATGCCGGCCGGCGGCGCGGGCGCCGCGGTGCTGATGGTCGTGTCGATCGTGGCATGCACGCTGATGCTGATTTCTCACGAACGTCGGGCGCGCGTCGCGTCGAAGGAGCGCGAGGTGCTCAGCTACGTGGGCGGGTTCATGACGCAGTTCACCTCCATCGATCCGTATCACGCCAACGACTATGTGAACCGAATATTGGCCCAGGCGACAGGCGATTTCGCCAAGCAGTACCACGACAAGGCCAACGAGATCCTGCTGCAGGTCGCCCGGGCCGAACCCGCGACCGGCACCGTCCTGGGCTCCGGCCTGGAACGGTGGAACGACGACGGCAGCGCCACCGTGATGGTGGCCACCGACGTGACCTCCAAGTCGCCGGACGAAAAGCAGGTATTCGAGAACACCAATCGTTGGGCGGCAACCGTCACGCAGGAAGGGAATCAGTGGAAGATCAGCAACCTGCTGCAGGTGACCTGACCGCCGACGCGGAAAAGACCGGAGAATCGTCTGGCGAGGACGCTCCGGAGACCACCGAAAGCGCCGACGGGGCAACCGAATCCGCCGACGTCGCCGACGCTCCCGCGCCCGACGACGAAGAGGCGGCGACGGATGCAAAAGAAAAGCAGCCCCGGCGCAAGATCCTGGCCGGCAAGCGGCTCGCCATCGCGATCGCGCTCGCTGCCGCGCTGTTCGTCGGCTCCGCGGCGTTCGCGGGCGCGGCGGTGCAGCCCTACCTTGCCGATCGCGCCACCGCCGCGACGAAGCTGAAGGTCGCGCGCACCGCGGCCAACGCGATCACGACGCTGTGGACGTACACGCCGGAGAACATGGACGGCCTCGCCGACCGCGCGGCGGCCTACCTCAGCGGTGACTTCGCGGCCCAGTACCGCAAGTTCGTCGACGCGATCGTGGGCCCCAACAAGCAGGCCAAGGTGACCAACAGCACCGAAGTGGTCGGCGCGGCGGTCGAGTCGCTGGACGATCCGAATGCCGTCGTCATCGTGTACACCAACACCACGTCCACCAGCCCGCTGACCAAGAACATCCCGTCGCTGAAATACCTGTCGTATCGGCTGTTCATGAAGCGCACCAACGGCCACTGGCAGGTGACGAGGATGACGACGATCACCTCGCTGGACCTGACCCCGCAGGTCTGACGCGGCTGGATCCCAACCCGCACATGCCCGTTGCGTCGCCGGTCTCCGAGCGCTCGACCGTCGCGGCGCTGCTGTTGTTGACCTTCGCCACCGGCTTGGCCGACGCGATCAGCATCCTGGTTCTCGGCCACGTCTTCGTGGCGAACATGACCGGCAACGTGATCTTCCTCGGCTTCTGGTTGGCGCCCCGAACCAGCATCGACCTGACGGCGGTCGTGGTGGCCCTGCCGACGTTCGTCTGCACGACGATCGTCAGCGGCCGGGTGGCACGGCATTTCGGCGAGCGGGTGCGACCGTGGATTACCACCGTGCTGGCAACTGAAATCGTGTTGTTGGTTGCGTTGTCGATCCTGGCCGGCAGCGGCGTACTGCACTACCACGACGACACCAAGCTGATCATGATCGCCCTGCTCGCCGTGACGTTCGGTCTGCAGCACTCGAGCGCGCGCCAGTTCGGGATCCAGGAGCTCTCCACCACGGTGCTGACGTCGACGATCGTCAGCCTCGGCCTGGACAGCCACCTCGCCGGCGGGACGGGTGCCCGCGAAAAGCTGCGCTTCAGTGTCGTTTTCACGATGGGCGCCGGCGCCCTGGTCGGCGCGACGATGTCACGGTTCGTCGTCGCGCCGGTGTTCGCGGTCACGGCGGCGGTCGTCGCGGCCAGCCTGCTGATCTTCCGCTTCGGGCCCGCGGACGCCTAATTGAAGGCCAGCCAGCTCGGCAGCGCCCGTTCGTGGGAGTCACACAGCACCTGGCGGGTGTCGCACGATCCGCGCGGTGACCCGGCGCCGGCCCACATGCCGCCCGTGTCGCGCCGCAGCACGATGGCCGACGACCCGCCGCCGTCGAGCAGGACCGCGGTGTCGCTGCCCAGGCCGCGGAACAGGTCCTGGATGTTGTCCGGGGTGTAGCTGCCACCCTCGAAGACGTACATTTCGTCCCGTTGCTTCACGTAGGCGAGGGCCGTGCGCGCCGCGCTCGGACCGCCGTCGTTGAGCTGCCCGGTCTTGCCGGGCGATAGCAGGCCGATCCCCGATACCGCGACGAACCGCTCGTTGCGGTTCAGGAGGTCGGCGACCACCGGCGTGGCGACGTCATAATCCTGTGGATTCTTGGGGCGCAACACATACGGTGCGCCGCCCGCCGGCAGGATCATGGTCGACAGGGCGCTCCAGCTCTCGCCGCCGCCGGAGAGGCCCTGCTTGCCCGGATACGCGACGGTGCCGGTGACCGCCTGGTTCGCCCGGCCCTGGCCGTGGGTGTTGTCGACGAAGGCGCCCAGCGGGGAACTGCAGCCGGTCTGGCGCCAAGAGCCGGCCTTCTGCGGCCGGATGTCGAAGAAGTTGGCATTGATTGCGATCGTCGGCTGCCCCAGCCGCTGCCACGCCTGCAGCGGCGCGTAGACCTCCGATGCCTGCCACAGCCCCTCGCCCGTGCGGGCGCCGGGATTGTTTTCGCAGCGCGCCTGATCGCCCTGGTGGCTGTCCACCAGCAGGTGCGGCGCGAGGCGGCCCGCGGCGTTCTTGATGACCATCAGGTGCCCGCCGTTGTTCATCTCGTACCAGCTGCCACCGGCGTTGAGCATCGGCGTCGGGTGACCGGGGCCGAAGTTATAGACCAGGTAGGAGCCCTTGGTGGTCTCGATGGCGTTGGCCAGCAGGTCGCGCCCGTCGGCGGCGCGCGCGAGGGGCTGCCCGGTCGTGCAGGCGAGCACGGCGCACGCGGCCACCGCAGTGCAGCAGGCCGCCAGCCGGCGCAGGCTGGCGAGGGGCGTCGGCACGGTGGACCTTTCGGCACTGATGGCTATGCAACATCAATAGCATCAGTCACACCAGTCACACTGTCAACTTTGATAACGAACCGGTGACGCTTGGGCCGCGCTCGAATTACGTTTGCTCGCTTGGGGTTTCGCTTTCGGTGTCGACCGGGGCCGCGCGGGCGGTCTCGCGCTTGCTCACGCGCGCCTGGTGCTCCGCCTGATGTTGCGCGGCGATCGCCAGCTCGACCGCGCCCTGGATCCGGTGGAAGCCCTGGCGGTCGTAGAGCTTCGTGATGATGCCGCCCAGCAACAGGCCGATCACCAGGCCGATCGTTGTCAACCACAGCGCCTGTGACAGACCGGAATCGGCACGGCCATCGAGATAGACCAGCGACCGCACACCCAGGAAGACCTGGTGCATCGGCTCGAATTCGGCCAGCCAGCGGAAGAACTGTGGCGTGGCCTCCAGTGGCACGGTCGCGCCCGCGGACGGCAGCCCGAGGATCACGAAGATCAGCATGCTGACCAGCAGGCCCATCGAGCCCAGGACGGACAAGATGGAACTCGACGTGATGCCCACCGCGATGATCGCGAACACCCCAAACTCCCACAATTGCCAGCCGAGTGGGATGGGCATGCCGAGCCCGTGGGCGATGGCCAGATAGACCGCCGACGTCAGCAGCGCCAGCACCACCATGATGGCCCACTTGAGCAGCAGCGTCTGGAATCTCGAGATCCTGACCTGCTCGGCGAATCGGTACACCGGGCCCCACTCCGCGGGCACGTAGCCGAGCAGCGCGTCCACCAGCGTGCTGACCACGACGCTGCCGGTGAACCCCGCGAGCAGCAGCAGCAGCGCGAAATAGAAGGCCGACAACCCATTACCGGTGCCGTTCGGCAGCGGGTTGTACACGTTCGCCTTGACCTCGATCGGATTGGCGAGGCCCAGCGCCGACGCGCCGGTCAGCGGCGCGCCCCCGGTTTGCGCCGCGACATCGGCCGTAAGCCGTTGCCCCACTTTCCCATTGGCCACGGCCATCACCTGGGTGAGGGTTTGTCCCGCGATGCTGGAGCCGAGTGTGCCCGCTCGCGGGTTGGTAGAGATGGTGACCGACGGCCGGGTCGCGCGGCCGGGCGTGACGGCGCTGGCCCCGTATTCGCGCAGGTTGGACGAAAAGGTGGGCGGAATGACCATTTCCGCATACACACGAGCCGTGTCCAGTTGGCGCTGCGCCTCGTCGTGGGACACGACGCGGACGTCGAACTTGTCCTTGTCCAGCCCGGCAACGACGCCGTCGGTGATCTGTCCCCCGAACGGGCCGGCGTCCTCGTTCACCACGGCGATCGGGAAATGCCGCAGGTTGGTCATCGGGTTCAGGATGCCCCCGAGGTAGAGCGCGCACAGCGCCGACATCAGCGCCAGCGTGACGACGATGGGCAGCGCCCAGAATCGCACGGTCCGAACTGCCTTGATATTCCGCTTGGGGTTGGGCGCCGCGTGCCGCGGCTGCGATTGAGACATGCGGGCTCCTGTCTGTCGTGCCCACTCTATGTGGTCTCAGGAGCCCAACTCTGCATGCATCTCCCAGATCAGCAGCTCCGACGGCTCCGCCGCCGTCACCCGCGCGCCGTCGGCGCCGGTGAACCGGACGGCGTCGCCCTCGTCGAGGTCACCGATTTCGGCCGCGCCGACACGGCCCTGTGCGACGAATACGTGCAGGTAGGGCGACTGCGGTAGGTCGACCGAGGCGCCGGGCCGCAGCCGCGTGCCGTGCAGTGCGGCGTTGCGGTTGTGCAGCGTGATGGCCGCCGCACTACCGGGGATGCCTGAGGCGATGGTCACAAGTCCGCCAGACAGCTCCTCGTCGCCGATCTCGTGTTGTTGGTAGCTCGGTGTGATACCGGTCTCGTCGGTCACCACCCACATCTGCACGAAATGGACTGGTTCCGTGGGGGAGTCGTTCTTCTCCGAGTGCAGGATGCCGCTGCCCGCCGACATGCGTTGGGCCAGTCCGGGATAGATGACCCCGCGGTTGCCGGCGGAGTCCCGGTGTGTCAGCTCGCCGCGCAGCACCCAGGTCACGATCTCCATGTCGCGGTGTGGATGCGTGTCGAATCCCGTTCCGGGCGCGACGATGTCGTCGTTGTTGACCAGGAGCAACCCGTGGTGGGTGTTGTCGGGGTCGTAGTGGTCGCCGAACGAGAAGGAATGCCGGGACTTCAGCCAGGACGTCGTGGTGACGGCCCGGTCGGCGGCACGCCGGATCTCCGCGGTGGCAGGCACGGGCTCCAGCCTAGGTCAACATCGCCTGCGCGTGCCGGAGCGCAGTCTCGAGCGCGGCCAGCGTCAGGCCGGCCGGGCGACCCAGGTGGATCTCGATTTGGTACTCGGGCTGGCCGCCATGGGCGAAGATCGGCAGGACGACGAATTCCGTTGATGCCAGCTCGGTTTCGAGCTCATGCGTGACGGATCGCATCGTCACCATGGTCATCAGGGTGGTGAGCTGGCGGGTCACCCGCGCGGTCGGCTCCAGCGACGCCAGCACGTCCGCCAGGCGGTGGTGTAGCGACTGGTGGGTGTCGTCGAACCGCCACGCGCCGTAGCCGCGGGCCCGGATGTCGGCCAGCACCCGCTGGTGCTGGGCGACCTCGGCGCGCGTCAGCCGCGGGGTGACGCGGTGCAGCCAGCTCTCGACGAATTCGTCGTCGCGCCAAGCCATGGCGACCAGGCCGAACGGCGGGTCGATGGGGAAGCGCTGACCTACCGCGTGCTCGCCGTCGGTGCCGTGGCCGACCGTGTCGACAGTGGTCAGGTCGCGGTCGCCGATCCTCGACATCGAGCAGCCGGCGCCGAGCGTGTCATGCAGGTCGCGCAGCGCGTCGCGCCCGCGGTCCAGCAGGGGGAATTGCGTGCGCAGCCCGTGCACCAGGCCGAACAAGCCACTGCCCAGCACGTAGCGGCGGTCCTCGCGGCGCGCCACCCACGCGCGCCGCTCCAGTTCGGCCAGCACCAGGGCGCAGGTCGAGGTGCTGATCCGGCAGGCCTTCGCCAGCTCCGCCGAGGTGTGCCCGCCCGGTGAATTCGCCAGCGTCCCAAGCACATCCAGCACGCGGGCGGTGGGCGGTGATTTGGTGGTTGACTCACCCACGCGCGGCTCCCTACGATCCGTCCAAAATGTAATGATAGGCGTCCTAATATTAGGAGACGATTGTGCTGAAGGTGGGGGTTTGGGGGCCGGGTTCCATGGGCGTGATCGCCCTGCGCGGCGTGATCGACCATCCGGAACTGGAGCTGGTCGACCTCGTCGTGCACAGCGATGCCAAAGCGGGTCGCGACGCCGGCGAGCTGTGCGGGATCGCGCCGGTTGGCGTGATCGCCACGCAGGACCCGGCGCCGATGCTGGCCGGCGACGCCGACGCGGTGGTCTATGCGGCCGGTGCCAACCTGCGGCCGCTCGAGGCGGTCGAGGACATGGCCTCGATCCTGCGGTCCGGGAAGAACGTGGTGTCGTGCTCGGTGGTGCCGCTGGTGTTCCCCGACGCCCTCGATGGGGCGTTCACCGACCCGTTGCGCCAGGCCGCGCTGGACGGCGGCGTGTCGTTCTTCACCACCGGCATCGACTCCGGCTTCGCCAATGACGTGCTGCCGCTGGTGCTCTCGGGGGTATCCCGCGTCATCGACTCGGTGCGGGTGACCGAGATGTTCAACTACGCCACCTACCCGGACCCCGCCGCGGTCTACGAGATCCTCGGGTTCGGCAAGCCGCCGGAATACCCGGCCTTCGCGGCCCAGCCGGGAATCTTCGCGTTCGGCTGGGGTCCGGTGCTGCACCAGCTCGCCGCCGGGTTGGGCGTCAAGATCGACAGCATCGAGGAGAGCAACGACCGCATCCCCGCCGCCGAGTCCTTCGACACGCCCACCGGCCGCATTGCGGCGGGAACCATCGCGGCCATGCGCTCCACCCTGACCGGATATGTCGGCGGGAAGCCGACTTTCGTCCTCGACCACGTGACGCGGATGCGTGACGACATCGCCCCGGACTGGCCCCAGCCCCACATCTGCATCCCGCCACAGGATCTCGGCTACGGCGCGGCGTCGGGGCGCGGCCTGTATCGCGTCGAGATCGAGGGATCCCCCAGCATGCGTTGCGAATTCGAGATGGCCGAGGACCACGACCACGATCTTGGCGCGCGCATCGCCGGCGCGTCGCGGATGGTGAACGCCATTCCCGCGGTGTGCGCGGCCCCGCCCGGCCTGCTGTCGGCGCTGGACCTGCCGCTGATCACCGGGGCCGGGCTGGTCCGCCCGGTGGCGGGACCGGCGCCCGACAGCCGGCTGTTCTCGGGCTAGTCACTGCGCGGCCGGCAGCAGGCCGATGAGCGTGTCGATGAGTTGCTCGGCATCGGTGTGCCATTTATCCCAGGCCAGATGGCCGCTCAGCTCCAGGCCCGTGATGCCGTGGGCACTGGTCAGCAGTAGCGCCCCGTAGCGGCGTGCCCGTTTAGCGCCGACGATGCGGCCCACCAGGTCCAGGAACAGGTCCTGGGCGCGCTCGGCCGACCGGGTCAAGGCGGTGGGATCTCCCGCGGGCATGGTGAACATCAGGCGGTACAGGTGCGGCCGGGTTCGGCCCACGGCGACAAACGCGAGCAACGCGGCGCGCAACGACTGCTTCGGCGGGTTAGCGCTGGTGACCAGAAGTTCGAGCGCGTCGCCCAGATCGCTCCACGCATTCGTGGCCAGGGCGGTGAGCAGGCTTTCCTTATCGGCGAAGTGGCGGTAGGGCGCCGAGCGCGAAACGCCCGTGCGCGCACCCACTTCGCGCAGCGTGACCGCATCCGGGCCGCCGATGTCCAGCAACACCTCCGCGGCGTCGAGGAGCGACCGGCGCGTCGCCGCGGCGGCCTCTGATCGTGTCGCCATCCGCAGAAGCATAGGCTCCCACCGTTTGAGTTGACACCGTCAACAAAGCTGCTAGATTCTGTTGACGTTGTCAACTCAACGTATCGACCCCACGAGGGAGATGGTCATGACTGCTTCGAACGACCCCGAACCGCGCGAGCTCATCGTCGTCACCGGCGCCTCGACCGGCATGGGGGCGGCCACCGCGCGGGCGCTGGCGCGCCAGGGATTCCACGTGCTGGCCGGTGTCCGTCGTGAGGTCGACGCGGATGCGGTGCGGGCCGAGGGGATCGAGCCCCACATCCTCGACATCACCGCGGAATCCGACGTTGCGGCCATCGCCGACCGCGTCGCCCGCGATCCGATGCGCCGGCCGCTGCGCGCGCTGATCAACAACGCCGGGATCGCCGTCAACGCGCCCGTCGAGACGCTGCCCCTGGACGAATGGCGCCGGCAATTCGAGGTCAATCTGTTCGGTCACATCGCGATGGCGCAGGCGTTGTTGCCGGCCCTGCTGCAAAGCTCCGGCACCGTCGTCAACATCAGCTCCGTCGGTGGCAGGGTGGCGCTGTCGACCTATGGCGCCTACGCGGGTTCGAAGTTCGCGCTGGAGGCCGTCAGCGATGCCATGCGCCGCGAGGTCGCGGAGTTCGGGGTCAAGGTCGTCGTCGTCGAACCCGGCGGGGTGAAGACGGAGATCACGGAGCGCGGAATCGCCACCGCCGATCGACTGAGCGCCGGAATGACCGCCGACCAACTCCACCGGTATGGCGACCTGGCGGAGGCCGTCAAGGCGCAAGCCCGATCGTTCACCGCGGGGGGTGTGACGGCCGAGCGCGCCGCGAGGGTGATCGCCAAGGCCGCCACGGCATCTCGGCCCCGCACCCGCTACACCATCGGGCGTGACGCCGCCGTCCTGGTCCGGGTCGCCCGCGTGGTGTCCGACCGGCTGCTCGATCGCATGCTGCGCCTCAACCTTCGGCCGCACTACGCGTGAGCGCCGGCGCGGGGATACGTCGCGGCGGCGAGTTCGAGGATCTCGGCGCGGTCGGCCGGCAGGATGAATCCCGATCCGATCGCCCTGTCCAGCGCCGCCGTGAAGGCGTCGAGGTACTGCTCGGCCCCAGCCGGATAGAGCCGGTGTAACGTCGCGGCGTCGAACGGCTCGCCGGAGCCGAAGATCGCGGCCATCAGGCTCTCCTCGCCGGCCCCTGAGCTGGGCAGGCCGGATGTCCGGGCGATCGGCACGTCCACCCAGGGGGTCCGGATGCCGCCCCGGGCGAGGCCGTTGGCGTCCGGCACGGCCCGTGGCGGGTCGCCGTCGCGCACCTCGATCGGCGGGGCGGCCGGCGCCGGCTCGCCGGTTCGCACCCAGGCGTGCAGGGCCGCGATCGCCGCCTGCACCACGTAATGGTGCTGCGGCGCGAAGTTGATGTAATGCCCCAGCTGCTGGCCCATCAGCATCCGTGTCGGCGCGTAGGCCGCCACCACGGCATCCAGCGGCGCCGAGCCGTCGTCGATGGGCGCCACCTGGATCGTGTAGTTGTCGGCGTGTGCGGCGCCGGCGATCTCCCAGACCCGCAGCCATTGATCGTCGGGTTGCCTCGCGAGGTAGTAGCCGTGCCGGGGGCCGCCGAGCAGATCGGTCTCGGTGATGATCGCGAGCAGCGGGACGCGCAGGTCGGTGCGGAACGCGACCGCGTCCGGCGAGCCGGCCTGCGATTCGTCGAAGATCGACGCGCCGTCCAGCGGTGCCGCCGACGCGAACCGGGAATGCACCAAAAAGCCGTCGTAGCTTCGGGCGAGCGGGGCGACGGCGTTGACGTAGGTGGTCAGGAACATCGCGGATTGCGACTCGCCCACGGCGATCACGTGGCGCACGCTCAGATCGCCCAGCGCGCCGTTGCGGACCAGCTCGCCCGCCCGGGAAAAGATGTCGTAGGAGAACTCGTCGCCGGGGTGGTGCAGGGCCGCGTACCGCGCCGGGTCCTGGCTCTTCAGGGACATGTCGAAGCCGAGCATGCTGGCGCCGCCGCTCTCCACCCCCACCCGCTGGGCCGAGACCGCCACGTAGGCGTAGCCCGCGCGAACGATCTCGCGATGGGCCATCATCCACACGGCCGGGGCGTCGATGCCGCCACTGACATTGAGCCATTCGACGAGCACGGTGCCATTGAACTGCGCCCGATCGGCGGGGGTCAGCGCCACGATCCGCGTCGTGTATTCGGCGGTGCCGCTGGGCGTTACGCCCCACTGGCCGTCGGCACCCAGCTCGGCGGTGGGCGCGTAGGACGAGGCCGTGCCGGACACGAAGTATTCCTCGGCGACGTAGCCGACGGCTTCGATGTCGAAGGCGCCCAGCAACAGCAGCGGTTTGCCGGGCGCGGGCGCGACGAGCGGCGGATTCGGTGTCGTCACAGCGAACCGGGCAGCCCGAACTTCGGGAACAGGGTGTCGTCGAGGAACGCCACCACGTGCGACACCCGACCGTCCTGCACGTCGAGCACGTGCAGCTGGAACGGCACGTGTACGTCGCCCGCGCGCATGTACATGGCCGCGCCGGGCTGGCCGTTGGCGACCACGGGAAGCAGCCGCATGTCCCCGGGGTGCTCGGCGGGGCACTGCTGATGAATCAGCGTGACGATGTCCCGGGGACCCCGGTACCAGCCGACGTACGGCGGCATTTCCCAGATCGCCTCGGCGGTGAACAGCTCGACCAGCCGGTCGATGTCGTAAGCCTCGAACGCGGCGATGTAGCGGTCCAGCAGGTCCTGCGCCTCGGCCGAATCCGGCGGCGTCAAGCGGTCGCTGGTGCTGGGCTGCACGGCTTCGAGCTGGGTGCGGGCCCGCTGCAGCAGGCTGTTGACGGCGGTGGTGGTGGTGCCGATCGCCGCGGCCACTTCGGCCGCCTTCCACTGCAGCACGTCGCGCAGCAGCAGCACCGCCCGCTGCCGCGGCGAAAGGTGTTGCAGCGCGGCGACAAACGCCAACCGCACCGACTCCCGGGACCCGACGATGACCGACGGGTCCGCCGGATCGTCGGTCAGCTCCGGCAATGGCTCGAGCCAGGGCACCTCGCCGCGCTCCACCAGCTCCGCCGTCGGGTCCGAGCTGGGCGCGCCCAGGCCGGTCGGCAAGGGGCGCCGCTCGCGGCCCTCCAGCGCCGTCAGGCACGTGTTGGTGGCGATGCGGTGCAGCCAGGTCCGCATCGAGGACCTGCCCTCGAAACGGTCGTAGGCCTTCCAGGCCCGCAGCAGCGTCTCCTGCACCAGGTCCTCCGCGTCGTGCAGCGACCCGGTCATCCGATAGCAGTGGGCGAGCAACTCGCGACGGTACGGCTCGGCGTCGGTCGAGAAGTCCCCGCCGACTGCCGAGTCGGCGTCAAAGTTTCCGGCGTTTTCGGTGAGCAGCCTCACCCGGATGAGCCTACGCAGTGTCTCCGACACCGCCCACCCCTCGAGCCACTACGCTGCCGATGATGACTACGCGCACTGAACGGACCTTCGACGGCGTCGGCGGCGTGCGCATCGTCTATGACGTCTGGACGCCGGACACCGCGCCGCGGGCAGTGGTCGTGCTGTCGCACGGCCTCGGCGAGTATGCACTGCGCTACGACCACGTCGCGCAGTGCTTCGGCGGCTCGGGCCTGGTCACCTACGCGCTGGACCACCGCGGTCACGGCCGCTCCGGCGGCAAGCGGATGCTGGTGCGGGACATCTCCGAGTACACGACCGACTTCGACACCCTGGTCCGCATCGCCACCCGGGAACACCATGGCCTCAAATGCATCGTGCTCGGACACAGCATGGGCGGCGGGATCGTGTTCGCCTACGGGGTCGAACGCCCGGACAACTACAACATGATGGTGCTGTCGGCGCCGGCGGTGGCGGCCCAGGATCTGGTGTCGCCGCTGATGGTGCTCGCCGCCAAGGTGCTCGGCGTCGTCGTGCCCGGCCTTCCGGTGCAGGAACTCGACGTCGACGCCATCTCCCGGGACCCGGCGGTGGTGGCGGCCTACAACGCCGATCCCCTGGTGTATCACGGGAAGGTTCCGGCCGGCGTCGGGCGCGCGCTGCTGCAGGTGGGCGAGACCATGCCGCAGCGGGCGCCGGCGTTGACCGCGTCACTGCTGGTGGTGCACGGCTCCGACGACCGCCTCATCCCCGTCGACGGCAGCCGCCGGCTGGTTGAATGCGTGGGATCCACCGACGTCGAGCTGAAGGTCTACCCGGGGCTCTACCACGAGGTCTTCAACGAGCCGGAGCGCAATCAGGTGCTCGGCGACGTCGTCTCGTGGATCACCGCCCGGCTCTGAGCGGCCGTCGGCGGACTGTCGTCTCGTTGCGTTAGTTTGGCGCACATGACCCGCGCCGCGACGATGCAGAGCGGAGCGATGAGGAGGAGTGGCGCACATGACCCGCGCCGCGACGATGCAGAGCGGAGCGATGAGGAGGAGTGGCGCACATGACCGACGACAAAATGCTGGCTCGCATCGCCGCGCTGTTGCGTCAGGCCGAGGGCACCGACAACTCGCACGAGGCGGACGCCTTCATGAGCGCCGCCCAGCGGTTGGCGACGGCGGCGTCCATCGACATGGCGGTGGCGCGGTCCCATGCGGCCAAGCGGTCGCCGGTGCAGGCCCCGACGCAGCGGACCATCACCATCGGCGCGGCCGGCACCCGGGGGCTGCGGACCTATGTGCAGCTTTTCGTGGTGATCGCGGCCGCCAACGAGGTGCGCTGCGACGTGGCGTCGAACTCGACGTTCGTCTACGCGTACGGGTTCGCCGAGGACATCGACGCGACGCACGCCCTCTACGCCAGCCTGGTAGTCCAGATGGTGCGGGCGTCGGACGCCTACCTCGCCTCCGGGGCGCATCGGCCCACGCCGACGATCACCGCGCGCCTCAACTTCCAGCTCGCGTTCGGGGCCCGGGTGGGGAAGCGCCTGGCCGAGGCCCGCGCGGAGGCCACCCGCGAGGCCACCAAGGACCGCCGCCGCCCGCCCGGCACCGCTATCGCCCTGCGGAACAAGGAACTTGAGCTGCGAGACTTCTACCGCGGCGCGTCGAAGGCGCGCGGCACCTACCAAGTCAGTCGCGCGACGGCGGGGTATTCGTCGGCGGCGCGCCGCGCGGGGGACCGGGCCGGCCGGCGGGCGCGGCTCGGGAACAGCCCCGAACTGCCCGGAGCGCGGAGCGCACTGCGCCAGTGACGGCGGCCCGCGATGCGCAGCGCGCCAAGGTGTATGCGGCCGAGGACTTCGTCCGCACGTTGTTCGACCGCGCCGCCGAGCACGGATCGCCCGCCGTCGAGTTCTTCGGCACCCGGTTGACACTGCCGCCGGAGGGGCGCTTCGGGTCGGTAGTCTCCGTGCAGCGCTACGTCGACGACGTGCTCGCGCTGCCGTCGGTCCGGGGACGCTGGCCGGACGTCTCGCCGCTGCGGGTGCGGCCGCGCCGCGCCGCCACCGCGGCGCACTACGAAAACCGGGACGGTGCGGGCACTATCGCGGTTCCCGACCGCGACACCGCCGACTGGGCGCTGCGCGAGCTGGTGGTGCTGCACGAGGTGGCGCATCATCTGTGCCGGGCCGAGCCGCCGCACGGCCCGGAGTTCGTCGCGACGATCTGCGAATTGGCGGAGCTGGTGATGGGACCGGAACTCGGGCACGTGCTGCGCGTCGTGTATGCCAAAGAGGGTGTGCGGTGATCGATCCCGACGCTCGGGCCCGCGAGGTCGAGGCCCAGATGACCGACGACGAGCGGTTCTCGCTGTTGGTCGGGGTCATGGGCGCCGGGGAACTGTGGCCGCTGCGGGACGAACGCATCCCGCCGGGGGTCCCGATGAGCGCGGGGTACGTGCCCGGGATACCGCGACTCGGTGTCCCGGCGCTGTCGATGAGCGACGCCGGGCTCGGCGTCACCAACCCCGGCTATCGTCCGGGTGACACGGCCACCGCCTTACCCGCCGGGCTGGCGCTGGCCGCCAGTTTCGATCCCGCGCTGGCGCGCGCCGCCGGCGGCCTGATCGGCCGGGAGGCCCGCAGCCGCGGATTCAACGTGCAGCTCGCCGGCGCCATGAACCTCGCACGCGATCCCCGCAACGGCCGCAATTTCGAATACGTCTCCGAGGACCCGCTTTTGACGGCGACGATAGCCGCCGAATCGGTCAACGGGATCCAGCACGAGGGCGTCATCTCGACGGTCAAGCACTACTCGCTGAACGGCAACGAGACCAACCGGCACTTTCTGGATGCGGTCATCGACCCCGACGCGCACCGCGAATCCGACCTGCTGGCCTTCGAGATGGCCATCGAGCGCTCGCAGCCCGGCGCCGTGATGGCCGCCTACAACAAAATCAACGGCGACTACGCCGCCGCAAACGACGTCCTGATCAACCAGGTGCTGAAAGGCGCCTGGGGATACCGCGGTTGGGTCATGTCCGATTGGGGCGGTACGCCGAGCTGGGAGTGCGCGCTCGCCGGGCTCGATCAGGAGTGCGGCGCGCAGATCGACGCGTTGTTGTGGCAGTCGGAGGCGTTCGGGGATCCGCTGCGCGCCGCGTATGCCGAGGGCAGGCTGCCCAGGGAGCGCCTGTCGGACATGGTTCGCCGGATCCTGCGGTCGATGTTCGCGGTCGGAGTCGATCGTTCCGACGCCGCACCCGCACCGGACATGGACGCGCACAACGAGATTGCGCTGCGGGTCGCCCGCGCGGGGATCGTGCTGTTGGCCAACCGCGGGGTGCTGCCGCTGGCGCCGGAGTCGAGGGCACGCATCGCCGTCATCGGTGGCCACGCGCACCTGGGTGTCGTGGCCGGCTACGGCTCGGCCGCCGTCGTCCCACCCGGCGGGTACGCCGCGGTGGTGCCGATCGGCGGCACCGGCCTGGAGGCCGGGTTGCGCAACCTGTACCTGCTGCCGTCGAGCCCGCTGAGCGAGCTGCGAAAGCGGCTGCCCCAGGCGCAGATCGAGTTCGATCCCGGCCTCAGCCCCGCGGAGGCGGCGACGGCGGCGCGACGGGCCGACGCCGCGATCGTGTTCGCGGTCCGCGCCGAAGGCGAGGGCTTCGACGGCGCCGACCTGTCGCTGCCGTGGGGCCAGGACGCGACGATCGCCGCGGTGTCGGCCGCCAACCCGAACACGGTCGTGGTGCTGGAGACCGGCAACCCGGTGACGATGCCCTGGCGCGACTCGGTGAACGCCATCGTGCAGGCCTGGTACCCGGGCCAGGACGGTGGCCGGGCGATCGCGGAAGTCCTTGCCGGGCTGGTGAATCCGTCAGGCCGGCTGCCGATCACCTTCCCCGCCGACCTCGCCCAGACGCCGCGCCCGGAGCTGCCCGATCCCGGTGCGCCGTGGGGAACGCCGACCACCATCGACTATTTCGAAGGGGCCGATGTCGGCTACCGCTGGTTCGCCAAACGCGGACTGGCACCGATGTTCGCGTTCGGCCATGGCTTGTCCTACACCAGGTTTGAGTATGGCGACCTGGTGGTCGGCGGCGGGGACACGATCAGCGCCAGTTTCAGCGTCGCCAACGTCGGCGACCGCGGAGGGGCCGACGTCCCGCAGCTCTACCTGACCGCGGCCCCCGGCGAGCGATGCCTGCGGCTGCTGGGATTCGAGCGGGTGGAGCTCGAGCCGGGCGCGACCCGCCGGGTGAGCATCGAGGCCGACGCGCGCCTGCTCGCCCATTACGACGGTGGCGCGCGGGCCTGGCGCATCGCGCCGGGCGGTTACACCGTGGCGGTGGGCGCGTCGGCCGGCGCGCTCCACCTGGCGGGCGCGGTGGAACTGGCCGGCCGTGCGTTCGGGCGCTGATTCGCGGTGCTCCGCCAGGCCCGGACGCACGACCGGCCCGACGGCTACTCGACCGGCGTCAGCTCGTCGCCGCAGGTGCAGCGGTACGGCTCGCCCGCGCCCGAGCAGTGGCAGGGAACCTCGATGCGAACGCGGCACCCGCAGCCCTCGTGGCCACAACTCAGCAGGGCTCCTGCCTCATAGGTTGCCATTTCAATCCCCTTCTTTCTCGTCGTGGACTCGCGGGCTCACTCTATACCCCATGGGGGTATTCAGTAAATAGGTATTCGGGCGCGCGGCGCCCGGGTAGCGTTGGCGACATGACGGCAGACCCGACCCCGCAAGACGTCGACGCATTCTTGGACAGCACGGTGGTGGGTGACGACCCGGCCCTGACCGCGGCGCTGCAGGCCAGCGATGCGGCCGGGCTGCCGCAGATCGCGGTCTCGGCGCAACAGGGCAAGTTCCTGTCGCTGCTCGCCGGTGCGATCGGGGCGCGCCGCATCCTCGAGATCGGCACCCTGGGGGGCTTCAGTACCATCTGGCTGGCGCGCGGCGCGGGGCCCGAAGGTCGTGTGGTGACGCTGGAATACGAGCCCAAACACGCCGAGGTCGCGCGGTCCAACCTGCAGCGCGCCGGGGTGGGCGACCGCGTCGAGGTGATCGTCGGCGCCGCGCTGGACACTTTGCCGACGCTGAACGATGGCCTCTTCGACCTGGTGTTCATCGACGCCGACAAGGAGAACAACGCGGCCTATCTCGAGTGGGCGGTTCGGTTGGCTCGTCCCGGTTCGGTCATCGTGGTGGACAACGTCATTCGTGAAGGACGGATCCTCGACACGGAGTCCGGCGATGCCAAACTACGGGCGACGCGCCAGACCTTGCAGGCGATGGGCGCGCACCCGCGGCTGGACACGGCCGTGATCCAGACCGTCGGGGCCAAGCAGTGGGACGGTTTTGCGCTCGCGGTGGTGCGCTGAGGGCGTCAGTGCGGGGTGAGGTCCTTGACGGCCTGATCGGCGGAGGTGAGTTCGCTGATCCGCAAAGCGGTTTCGCCGGCGTACAAAGCGGCGCTGTCCAACCAGGCATCCGGCACCCCGGCCACGGGCGCCAACGGCGTGAAGAACGGACGGGCCGGCGACTGCAGGCGCATCAGCGCCCCCGCGTCGAAATAGCCCAGCACCGACAGCGGGCGGCTGGCCGCGTTGAGGGCGGCGGGCAGGGCTTTGGCCTTCCCGTCGTCGCCGCACCAGCGGCGGGTCGCCGCGTTGGGGATGACGCGGTGGCGCAGCGGCCAGCTCAGGCCGAAGAGGTTGGTCTCAATCGTCCTGTCCGCCTGCAGGATTCGCCGCTGATACTCCCGGCTCGCGTTGGCCTCGTGGGTCAACAGGAATCGCGTGCCGGCGATGACGCCGCTGGCGCCGCCATCCAGGGCGGCGCGGGTGTCGGCGGCGGTGGCGATGCCGCCGGCCACAAAGACCGGGCGATCGCCGGCCACCCCCAGGGCGTGGGGCAGGAAGTCCAGGGCCGGCATGGTTCCCACCAGGTGCCCGCCGGCCTGTCGTCCCTGCGCGATCAAACCGTCGGCGCCCCAGCTGACCGCGGCGCGCGCCTGCGCCTCGGTGCCGACCATCACGAACACGAAGACTCCGGCGCCGCGCAGGTGCTCGACGAGCCCCCGCTTTTCGCCGAACGCCAACACGACGGCGTCCACGCGCGAGTCGACGCAGACCGCCACGTGGTGGCGATGAACGAAGGGCATCAACAGGTTAACCGCGACGGCGCGCCCCGGTGCCCGGTCGCGCACCTGGTCGATCGACGCCCGCAGCTGGCGCGGGGTGGCGATGCCCAGGGTTCCCAGGCCGCCCGCGTTGGCGACCGCGGCCGCCAGCGGCGCGCCCGCCAGCCCGCCGCCCATTCCGGCCTGTCCCACCGGAACATCGAGCCGCAATCGGTCGGCGATGTCCATGTCTTACGACGCTACGCGGTCTCTCGAATTGGTTCGTGATCGGGCGTAATCTTGACCACAGATGGATGGGTGCAGTGGAGCTCAAAAGGCTTGCTGCATAACAGAAAGGTCACAAAATGAGTACGGTCCATTCATCAATCGATCACCACCCCGATTTGTTGACCCTGCGGGCGAATTACGAGCGCGTCGCCGAGTCGACGAGCGCGCATGTCACCTTCGGCCTGGCCCTGCTGACGGGCCTGTACCTGGCCGCCTCACCGTGGATCGTCGGGTTCAGCGCGACGGCATCGCTTGCCACATCCGACCTCATCGTCGGGATCGCGGTGGCGTTCCTGGCGTACGGGTTTGCCACGGCGCTGGACCGCGCGCACGGCATGACGTGGACGCTGCCGGTGCTCGGCGTCTGGGTCATCGTGTCGCCGTGGATCCTGCCGGGCGTCGCGCTGACGGCGGGCATGCTGTGGTCGAATGTCGTCGCGGGCGCGTTGCTGACCGTCGTGGGTCTCAACGCCACCTACTTCGGCATGCGCACGCGGGCCGCCGCCACGCGGGCTTAGCCGCAGACCGCGCCGATCGCGGCCGAGCTGACCAACTTGACGTACTTGGCCAACACCCCGGTCTTGTAGCGGGGCGGGGGAGGCGTGAAATCCCCTCGCCGCGCCTCGAACTCGGCGGGGTCGGTCAGCACGTCGAGGGTGCGGGCGGCCACGTCGAGGCGGATCCGGTCGCCGTCACGCAGCAGCGCGATCGGTCCGCCGTCGACCGCCTCCGGCGCGACGTGCCCCACGCACAGGCCGGTGGTGCCGCCGGAGAACCGGCCATCGGTAAGCAGCAGAACGTCTTTGCCGAGGCCGGCGCCCTTGATCGCGCCGGTGATGGCGAGCATCTCGCGCATCCCGGGGCCGCCCTTCGGGCCCTCGTAACGGATCACCACCGCGTCCCCCGTGGTGATGGTGCCGTCCTCGAGGGCGTCCAGCGCGGCCCGCTCGCCGTCGAAAACCCTTGCGGTGCCTTCGAACACGTCGGAGTCGAAGCCGGCCGTCTTGACCACCGCGCCCTCGGGCGCGAGCGATCCGTGCAGGATGGTGATCCCGCCGGTCGGGTGGATCGGGTTGTTGATGGCGCGCAGCACCTTGCCGTCCGGGTCGGGCGGCGCGATGGCGGCCAGGTTCTCAGCCAGGGTCTGGCCGGTCACCGTCAGGCAGTCGCCGTGCAGCAGGCCCGCGTCCAGCAGCGCCTTCATCATCACCGGCACGCCGCCGATGTGGTCGACGTGCGACATGACGTGCCGGCCGAACGGCTTGACGTCGGCCAGGTGCGGCACCTTCGAGCCGATCCGGCTGAAGTCGTCGAGGGCGAGCGCGACGTCCGCCTCATGGGCGATGGCCAGCAGGTGCAGCACCGCGTTGGTCGAGCCGCCGAACGCCATCACCACCGCAATCGCGTTTTCGAAGGCCTCCTTGGTGAGGATGTCGCGGGCGGTGATGCCGCGCCGCAGCAGCTCGACGACGGCCTCGCCGCTGCGGCGCGCGAACCCGTCGCGGCGGCGGTCGGTGGCCGGCGGCGCCGCGCTCCCCGGCAACGACATGCCCAGCGCCTCGGCGGCGCTGGCCATCGTGTTGGCCGTGTACATGCCGCCGCAGGCGCCCTCGCCGGGGCAGATCGCGCGCTCGATGGCGTCGACGTCCTCGCGGGGCATCAATCCGCGCGCGCACGCCCCCACCGCCTCGAACGCGTCGATGATGGTGACTTCGCGTTCGCTGCCGTCGGACAACTTGGCCACCCCCGGCAAAATGGAGCCCGCGTAGAGGAACACGGCCGCCAGGTCCAGCCGTGCGGCGGCCATCAGCATTCCGGGCAGCGATTTGTCGCAACCGGCCAGCAGCACCGAGCCGTCGAGGCGCTCGGCCTGCATCACGGTTTCGACGCTGTCGGCGATCACCTCGCGCGACACCAGGGAGAAATGCATGCCCTCGTGACCCATCGAGATGCCGTCCGAAACCGAGATGGTGCCGAACTCGAGCGGGTAGCCGCCGGCCGAGAACACGCCCTCCTTGACCGCCTTGGCGAGCCGGTCCAGTGAGAGGTTGCACGGCGTGATCTCGTTCCAGGACGAGGCCACCCCGATCTGTGGCTTGGCGAAGTCCTCGTCGCCCATGCCTACTGCGCGCAGCATGCCACGGGCGGCGGCCTTCTCCAGGCCGTCGGTCACGTCACGACTACGCGGTTTGATGTCGGCGACCGGCGCCGAATCGGTGGGTGTGGGCATCGGGTAAGTATGCCGGGCACACCGCGCCCGCAAACGCGCGGGTCATACCCCGTCGGGGTATGGGGTAGACTCGAGCGGTGACGAGCGCACACGGATATTCGCAGCAGAAGGACAACTACGCCAAGCGGCTGCGGCGCATCGAGGGCCAGGTGCGTGGCATCGCGCGCATGATCGAGGAAGACAAATACTGCATCGACGTCCTCACCCAGATCAGCGCGGTCAACAGCGCCCTGCGTTCGGTGGCGCTGAATCTGCTCGACGAGCACCTGGGTCACTGTGTGACCCGCGCCGTGGCCGAGGGTGGCAGCGACGCCGACGAAAAACTGGCCGAAGCCTCGGCCGCCATCGCGCGCCTGGTGCGTTCCTGATCGCCGGTTGGTAGGCGTGTTGAACCGCTAACTTGCGGGAACCTATTGTTGCGGTGCGTACGGTAGGTGCAGCGTGATTTCGCCAGCAGCCTTGCCCGGCCGATTGCGTGCCCCAACCGATGACTGCCATGACTGCCGCCCCCACCACTGCAGCGCGAACGTGGACGCCACGGATCGCGGCGCAGCTGGCCGTGCTGGCCGCAGCGGCGTTCACCTACGTCACCGCGGAAATCCTGCCGGTCGGCGCCTTGTCGGCGATCGCGCGCAACCTGCACGTCAGCGTGGTCCTGGTGGGCACCCTGCTGTCGTGGTACGCGCTGGTGGCGGCCCTGTCGACGTTCCCGCTGGTGCGCTGGACGGCCCACTGGCCACGCCGGCGCGCGTTGGTGTTCAGCCTGGTCTGCCTGACCGTGTCGCAACTCATCTCGGCGCTGGCGCCCAGCTTCGCGGTGCTGGCCGTCGGGCGGATGCTGTGCGCGGTCACGCACGGCCTGCTCTGGTCGATCATCGCCCCGCTGGCGACGCGGCTGGTGCCCCCGAGCCACGCCGGGCGCGCCACGATGTCGATCTACGTCGGCACCAGCCTGGCGCTGGTGATCGGGAGCCCGCTCACGGCCGCCATGAGCCTGATGTGGGGCTGGCGGCTGGCGGCGGCGTGCGTCACCGTCGCCGCGGCCATCGTCACCGTGGCGGCCTGGCTTTTGCTGCCGCAACAGGTGCTCACCGACGACCAGCTCAAATGCGTGGGTCCGCGGGCACGGCACCACCGCAATCCCCGGCTGATCATCGTCAGCCTGATCACCATGGTCGGGGTCACGGGGCATTTCGTGTCATACACCTACATCGTGGTGGTCATCCGCGACGTGGTCGGCGTGCACGGACCGAATCTCGCCTGGTTGCTGGCCGCCTACGGTGCCGCCGGGGTGATCGCGGTGGGTTTGGTGGCACGGTCCTTGGACCGCCGGCCCAAGAGCGCCGTCATCCTGTGTATGGCGGGATTGACCGCCGCATTCGTGGTGCTCACCGCGCTCGCGTTCGGCGGCGCACCCGCCGCGGCAACAGCCCTCATCGGGACCGCCGCGATCGTGTTGTGGGGCGCCATGGCCACCGCCGTGTCGCCGATGTTGCAAGCCGCAGCGATGCGCAACGGGGTCGACGACCCCGATGGGGCGTCGGGCCTCTACGTGACGGCGTTTCAGGTCGGCATCATGGCCGGCTCGCTGGCGGGGGGCCTGCTCTATGAGCGCAGCGTCGCGCTGATGCTGACCGCGTCGGCGGGCCTGATGGCCGCCGCCCTGGTCGCCATGGCGGCCAACCGGCAGACGCTGGACGTTGCCCCGGCAAGCTCACGCAATTCATAGCTGCGCAGGTCAGCGCCGCCAACCGGGGTGCGCATCGGCCGAGCGACGGCCTCGGCGGCAGTAGCTGGCCCGCCCGCTATGCCACACTATTTCGGAGATGGTGACTGAAGGGATGCGTATGTCGGCCTTGATGCGGAAGGGCGTCGTCACGGCGCTGAAGGCGGCCGGAGTGGCGTCAATGTTCGGTGTGCTGGTGTTGAGCGCCGGCCCCGCGCTGGCGGATCCGGACCCCGCCCCCGGCGACCCTGGGGTCGTCGCCGCACCCCCAGGCCCGCCCGCGCCGCCGCCGGCGCCGGACCCGCTCGCGCCGCCGCCTCCGCCGTGGTTGCAATTGCCGGGTGCGCAACCGGTGGCAACGGGTCCCGCCGCCGGGCAGAACCCGACGGCGTTCACCGGCACGCCGCCCTTCGGGCCGCCCTCGATCGTGCCGAAAAACGGCTCGACGGTGGGCGTGGGCCAACCGATCATCATCAACTTCCCCGGCCGGGTCGACGACGCGGGCGCGGCCATCGACGCGGTCCACGTGATGTCGACCCCGCCGGTGCCGGGCAAGTTCTACTGGATGACCCCGACCCAGCTGCGCTGGCGGCCGCTGAGCTTCTGGCCCGCCCACACCGCGGTGACGGTCGACGCCGGCGGCACCGTGTCCAGCTTCCAGACCGGGGACTCGCTGATCGCCACGGCGGACGACTCCACCCACCAGCTGACAGTGACGCGCAACGGCACCGTGGAGAAGACCATTCCCATGTCGATGGGCATGACCTCCGGCAACCACCAGACCCCCAACGGCACCTACTACGTGCAAGAGAAGATGCCCTCGGTGGTGATGGACTCCTCGACCTACGGGGTCCCGGTCAACTCGACGTATGGCTACAAGGTCACCGTCGAGCTGGCCGTCCGGTTCGACAACGTCGGCGACTTCGTGCACAGCGCCCCGTGGTCGGTGGACGACCAGGGCAAGCGCGACGTCAGCCACGGGTGCATCAACATCAGCCCGTCCAACGCGAGGTGGTTCTTCGACAACTTCGGGCCGGGGGATCCGATCATCGTGAAGAACTCCACCGGCGGCGACTACAAGAAGAACGACGGCTCCGCCGACTGGATGTCGTAACGGCTTAGCCGAGCAAAGCCCCCGTTTCGGTAAGAATCGGGGGCTTTTGCGTCGGCCGGGCCTCTTCCGCGGGCCGCCGGTTATGTATAGCATCATACATATGCGTAGCCCCCGCGAGCGGATGGTGGTGTCCGCCGCTCTGCTGATCAGGGAGCGCGGCGCGCACGCCACCGCCATCTCGGACGTTCTCGAGCACAGCGGCGCGCCCCGCGGGTCGGCCTATCACTACTTCCCGGGCGGGCGGACCCAACTGCTCTGCGAAGCCGTCGACTACGCGGGCGAACACGTCGCCGGCGTCATCACCGAGGCCGCCGGCGGCTTCGAACTGTTGGACACGCTGATCGACAAGTACCGTCGCCAGCTCCTCGAGACCGATTTCCGCGCCGGCTGCCCCGTCGTCGCGGTCTCCGTCGAGGCGGGTGACGGGTCCGATCGCGAACGGATGGCACCGGTGGTCGAGCGCGCCGCGGCGGTGTTCGACCGCTGGTCCGACCTGATCGCCCAGCGCTTCATCGCCGACGGCATCGCCGCCCACCGTGCCCGCGAATTCGCGGTGCTGGCCACTTCGGCGCTGGAGGGGGCGATCGTCCTGGCCCGGGTGCGGCGCGACCTCACCCCGCTCGATGTTGTGCGCCGCCAGCTACACCGGCTGCTCGAGGCCGAGCTCTCCGAAGGGAATTCGCGATGACGACCACTGACTGGCAGCCGACCGCCTGCATCCTGTGCGAGTGCAACTGCGGGATTGTCGTGCAGGTCGAAGACGGCCGGTTGGCCCGCATCCGGGGCGACAAGGAGCACCCCGGGTCGCAGGGCTACACCTGCAACAAGGCGCTGCGGCTGGACCACTACCAGAACAACCGCGCCCGCCTGACCTCGCCGATGCGTCGCCGCCCCGACGGCACCTTCGAGGAGATCGACTGGGACACCGCGATTGTCGAGATCGCCGAGGGGTTCAAACACGTCCGCGACGCCTACGGCGGAGACAAGATCTTCTACTACGGCGGCGGTGGGCAGGGCAACCATCTGGGCGGCGCCTACAGCGGCGCGTTCCTGAAGGCCCTCGGCTCGCGCTACCGGTCGAACGCGTTGGCGCAGGAGAAGACCGGCGAGGCCTGGGTCGACGCGCACCTCTATGGCGGTCACACGCGGGGCGAGTTCGAGCACGCCGAGGTGTCGGTGTTCGTGGGGAAGAACCCGTGGATGTCGCAGAGCTTTCCGCGGGCCCGGGTGGTGCTCAACGAGATCGCAAAGGACCCGGCCCGGTCGATGATCGTGATCGATCCCGTCGTCACCGACACCGCGAAGATGTCCGACTTCCACCTGCGCGTGCGACCGGGAACCGACGCCTGGTGCCTGGCGGCGCTGGCCGGCGTCCTCGTCCAGGAAAAGCTTTGCAACGAAGCGTTTCTCGCCGAGCACGTGCGCGGCTCGGACGCCGTCCGCACCGCGCTGCGCGAGGTTCCGGTCGCCGACTACGCGCAGCGCTGCGGCGTCGACGAGGAGCTGCTGCGGGCGGCCGCGCGGCGCGTCGGCGCCGCCGCCAGCGTCGCGGTGTTCGAGGACCTCGGGGTGCAGCAGGCGCCCAACAGCACCCTGTGCTCCTACCTGAACAAGCTGCTGTGGATCCTGACCGGCAACTTCGCGAAAAAGGGTGGCCAGCACCTGCATTCGTCGTTCGCCCCGCTGTTCAGCCAGGTCACCGGGTGCACGCCCGTCACCGGTGCCCCCGTCATCGCCGGGCTGATACCGAGCAACGTGGTGCCCGAGGAAATCCTGACCGACCACCCGGACCGCTTCCGGGCCATGATCGTCGAGAGCAGCAATCCCGCCCACTCGCTGGCCAATTCGGCCGCCTGCCGGCAGGCCTTCGGCGCGCTGGAACTGATGGTGGTCGTGGACGTCGCGATGACCGAGACCGCGCGGCTCGCCCATTACGTGCTGCCCGCGGCGTCGCAGTTCGAGAAGCCCGAGGCCACCTTCTTCAACTTCGAGTTCCCCGCCAACACCTTCCAGTTGCGCCGGCCGTTGCTGCCGCCGCTGCCGGGGACGCTGCCCGAACCCGAGATCTGGGCGCGGCTGGTGCGCGCGCTCGGCGTGCTCGACGACGCCGAGCTGCGCCCGCTGCACGAGGCCGCGCGGCGCGGCCGGCAAGCCTACGCCGAGGCGTTCCTGACCGCCGTGGCCGCCAATCCGACTGTGGCCAAGCTGGTTCCGTATGTGCTCTACGAGACGCTCGGGCCGACGCTGCCCGACGGGATGTCCGGCGCGGCCGCCGCGTGGGGGCTGGCCCAGAAGACCGCCATGGCCTACCCCGAGGCCGTTCGGCGGGCCGGCCACCCCGACGGCAACGCGCTGTTCGATGCGATCCTGGCCAGCCCGTCGGGCGTCACGTTCACCCGGCACGAATACGAGGACGACTTCGCGCTGATCAGCCACGCCGACCGCAAGATCGCGCTGGAAATCCCCGAAATGCTGAACGACCTAAGGGCGTTGGCCACGGCGCCGGCCCGGCTGACCACCGCGGAGTTCCCGATCGTGCTGTCCGTCGGTGAGCGGCGCGCCTACACCGCCAACGACATCTTCCGCGATCCGTCCTGGCGCAAACGCGACGCCGACGGGGCGTTGCGGGTCAGCGTCGAGGACGCCCAGGCCCTGGGGCTCGCCGACGGGCAACGGGCCCGGGTCAGCACCGCGGCCGGCAGCGCCGAGGTGGCCGTCGAGATCACCGAGACCATGCTGGCCGGGCATGCGGCCCTACCCAACGGTTTTGGCCTCGACTACGTCGACGAGGACGGCAACACCGTCGTTCCGGGCGTCGCCCCGAACGCGCTCACCTCGACGGAATGGCGCGACCCCTACGCCGGCACGCCGTGGCACAAGCACGTGCCGGCCCGGATCGAAGCGGTGGCCTAGTTCCAGATCCTGACCCGGCTCCGCGGCTCCAGGTACAGGGCGTCGCCCTCGGTCACGTCGAAGGCATCGTAGAAGGCGTCCATGTTGCGGATGACGCCATTGCACCGGAACTCCGGCGGCGAATGCGGGTCCACCGCCAATCGCCGGATCGCTTCCGCATCACGGGATTTGGTGCGCCACACCTGGGCCCAGCCGTAGAACACCCGCTGCACGCCGGTGAGCCCGTCGATGACCGGGGCGGGCTCGCCGTTCAGCGACAGCTGGTAGGCCAGCAGCGCGATGGACAACCCGCCGAGGTCGCCGATGTTCTCGCCGACGGTGAATGCGCCGTTGACGTGATACGCCCCGTCGAGCGCCCTGGGCGTGTACGTGTCGTACTGCTCGATCAGCGCCTTGGTGCGGGCGCCGAACTCGGTGCGGTCGTCGTCGGTCCACCAGTCGACCAGGTTGCCGTCACCGTCGTACTTGGCGCCCTGGTCGTCGAAGCCGTGCCCGATCTCGTGGCCGATCACCGACCCGATGCCGCCATAGTTGGCGGCGTCGTCGGCGTCGGCGTCGAAGAACGGCGGCTGCAAAATCGCTGCAGGGAAGACGATTTCGTTCATCCCCGGGTTGTAGTAGGCGTTGACGGTCTGTGGTGTCATGAACCACTCGTCGCGGTCCACCGGGCCGCCGAGCTTGGCCAGCTCGCGGTCGTGATTGACCGCGTACCCCCGTTGGTAGTTGCCGTACAGGTCGTTGCGGTCGATCGCCAGCGCCGAGTAGTCCCGCCACTTCGCCGGGTAGCCGACCTTGGCGGTGAACTTCTCCAGTTTGGTCAGCGCGCGCTCGCGGGTCTGCGGCGTCATCCAGTCCAGTTCGCTGATGGACAGCCGGTACGCCGCCTTCAGGTTGTCCACCAGGGCGTCGATGCGGGCCTTGGCGCCCGGCGGGAAATGCCGTTGCACGTAAAGCTTTCCGACGGCATCGCCCAGCAGGCCCTCCACCAGCGACACCGCCCGCTTCCAGCGCTCGCGGATCTGCTCGGCGCCGGTCAGCAGGCGACCGTAGAAATCGAAGTCCGCGGCGACGAGGTCGTCGGTCAACCAGGCCGCGCGGGCGCGGATCACCCGCCAGCGCGCCCAGCGCTTCCAGTCCTCGATGTCTTCGCTGTCCCACAGCGCGGCGAACGCGGTCAGGTAATCCGGTTGGCGCACAACGACTTCCGCGAGGGTGTCGGCGGAGCCGCCCAGCGCGGCCGCCCAGCCGGTCCAGTCGAAGCCCGCCGCCTCGTCCTGCAGCCCGGCGAAGGCCCGCAGGTTGTAGGTGAGGTCGGCGTCGCGGCGCTTGACCACGTCCCAGTGCGCGGCCGCGAGTTTGCTCTCCAGCGCCACGATCCGGGCCGCGGTGTCCGAGTGATCGCCGCCGAAGACCAGGCCGAACATCCGCGCGATGTGTGCCGGGTAGGCGGCCAGCACGGCGGCGTGCTGCTCCTCGCGGAAGTAGGACTCGTCGGGCAAGCCGATGCCCGACTGGGAGAAGTGCACCAGGTAGCGGGCCGAGTTCTTGGCGTCGGTGTCCACATAGAACGCGACGCCGCCGCCGACCCCGGTGCGCTGTAGGGCGCCCATCGCGGCGGCCAGGGCAGCGGGATTCGCGCAGTCGTCGATCGGGGCCAGCTCGTCGAGCAGCGGCGCCAGGCCCCGGCGTGCGACGGCTTGTTCGTCGAGGAAGCTGCCGTAGAGGTCACCGATGCGTTGTTCGTCAGTGCCCGCCGGCGCGCCCTGCCCGCTGGCCTCCTCGATCAGGTCGCGGACCTGCTCCTCGGCCCGGTCGTAGAGCGCGCGGAACGCGCCGTCGGTCGCGCGGTCCGGGGGAATCTCGTAGTCGGCCAGCCAGCGGCCGTTGACATGGCCGAACAGGTCGTCTTGGGGGCGGGCGTTCGCGTCGACAAAGCTCAGGTCGACGCCCGATCGGATGGCCTCTACAGTCACCCCGCCATCCTTCCATCTTCTTTTGGATGCAACGATCGGCCCATGTCAGACGACGCCGAGCTGGTCGAATCCGAAGACGACGGCGAATCCGAGGACGACGGCGAATCCGAGGACGCCGTCGACCCCGAGGCCGAACCCGCGGCCCCCCGGGTCTTCTCGCCCTACGGCATCGCGTCCACCGTTCTGGCCGTGCTGGCGGTGGCCGCGGTGGTGTTCGGCTACTTCATCTGGTCCGCCCACCGCGACGAGCTGGGCGAGCGCGCCTACCTGACGCGCGTCATGCAGACCGCCGCGGAGTGGACCGGCGTGCTGATCAACATGAACAGCGGCAACATCGACCCCAGCTTGCAAAAGCTGCACGACGGCACAGTCGGCGAACTCAACGTCGACTTCGACGCGGCCGTGCAACCCTACCGGCAGGTGGTGCAGAAGCTGCAGTCGCAGAGCGCCGGCCGGATCGAGGCGGTGGCGATCGAAACGGTGCACCGCGACCTGGACACCCAGCCCGGTGCCTCGAGGCCGGTGGTGACCACCAAGCTGCCGCCGTTTGCCACCCGGACGGACTCGGTGATGGTGGTCGCGACGTCGGTCAGCGAGAACGTCGGAGCCAAGCCGCAGGTGGTGCACTGGAACCTGCGGCTCGACGTCTCCGACGTGGACGGCAAGCTGATGATCTCCGGGCTGGGATCCATCCGATGAGAAACATGTGGCGCCTGCTCGCCTTCGACATCCTGGCGCCGCTGGCCGCCATCGCCGCCCTGCTGGCCATCGGGATGGTCCTCGGCTGGCCGCTGTGGTGGGTGTCGGGATGCACGGCGCTGCTGGTGCTGATCGCCGAGGGCGTGGGCGTGAATTTCTGGCTGCTGCGCCGTGATTCGGTCAGCGTCGGCACCGACGACGACGCGCCGGGGCTGCGGTTGGCCGTGGTGCTGCTGTGCGCGGCCGCCCTGTGCGCGGCGGTGCTGACCGGCTACACGCACTGGACGCGGCCGGACCGCGACTTCAGGAAGGATTCCCGGGAGGTGGTTCAGGTCGCCACGGGGATGGCCGAGGCGATGGCGTCGTTCACCCCGAGCGCCCCGACGAGCTCCATCGACCGGGCCGCGGCGATGATGGTGCCCGAGCAGGCGGACGCCTTCCGCGACCAATACAAGAGGTCCAGCGCCGACCTGGCCCAGCACAACGTCACGGCGCAGGCCGCCACGCTGGCGGCCGGGGTCGAGGCGCTCGGGCCGTCGGTGGCCAGCGTGGCCGTGATCCTGCGGGTCACGCAGAACGCGCCCGGCCAGCCCCCCAGTCAGGTCGCACCGGCGCTGCGGGTGACCCTGGCCAAGAAGGGCGGCACCTGGCTGGTGGCGGACGTGCGGGCGATCAATTCCCGGTGACCGGTTATTCGGTCGGCCGCGCGGACTTCACCTTGACGAACCGATCCGACAGCCTGCGCATCCGGATCATCAGCGCGGACGTCGGGCTGATGCTGCCGTCGAGGTAGGTGCCCAGATCTTCCGGCGACACCCCGATGCGCGACGCGAATTCCTGTTCACCCAGGCCCGACCGGTCGATCAGCAGCCGCACGTGGCGGGCCACCTCGGCGCGTTCGTTGGCCTCCAGGTGGGTGCGGGCGCGCTCCAGCACCTCCCAGAGGGCCTTGGAGATGCCCGACGGACGGGTCCCCTCGAGTACCTCCTCGACCTGGCGGGCTGTCCGGCCGTACGGGTCGCGCTTGAGCGCGGCCGCGATGCGCTTCCAGGTCGCGATGTCACCACCCTGCAGGGCCGACCGGATGGCGGCCGTCGGCCAGAACTCCACCGGCTGGTCGGGGTCCGGCAGGGCCCCGGCGGGCCCGCCGTTGGGCCTGCGCTGGTCGCCGGCGGGCCGCTGGGGCGGCGGCGCCTGGCGTCGCTCGGATGCCAACGTCACCTCGCCTCCTCCAGCATCGCTACGGCCACCGAGAGGCAGCGCTGCTTGACATCTTCCCAGTCTGCCTTGGCGTCGGGTTCCGACCACTGGTCGTCGCTGAAATCGGAAGGATGCGGATCCGCGAGCCGGCGGACTAGCTGCGTTGCCATCCATTCCCGCCTGGACGTCTGAGAACAGTAATAGCTGTCCATGCCGGCCAGCACCACAGCGGCGGTCTCGGGCTCGACGTTGTCCACCATGTCTGCAAAGTCGGCGTAATCGCGGCTGCTGTTACGGCACATGATCAAGTAGCCCTTGAGCCGCAGCGCCTCCGCGCCGGTCGGGACGAGCAGGCGGTCGCCCGTGGGCAGCTGCACATTCGTGGTCTCCACCGGGCTGCGCCGCTCGTACCTCGGCGGCTCGCAGTCGTCGACGTCGGTCTCCAGCGCGTCGATGGCGACCGACAGCCGCCCCCGCCACAGCGTGACCGGGTGGATCGGGCGGTCCCCCGCGATCGCGCGGGCGATGCCGTTGCGCGACGCCAGGCCGCCGACCCGCTTCTTGGCGGCCGAGTGACCGTTGCTGCCGTTCTTGGCGGCCGGTGTCCCCCCGTTGCCCGCCTCGTCGTCGATGCTGACCTGGTGGGGGATCTGTCCGGGGCCGAGCCCCCGGTTGCCCGCGGGGTCGACGTGAGGCGCCTTGCCGTTGCGCCCGCACCCGGTGAATGCCAGCGGGTCGGCGACGCAAATGGCATCGGGCGCAAGGTGTTTGAGCTTCGCGGCCGACTTCAGCACCATGCGCAGGTCTGCGCTGGGCGCCGCGAGCGCCGAGATGTCGTCGGGGATGACCACGACGTCACCCAGGTCGACCTCGGGCAGCGGCCGGTCGAAGTCGACCGACGGCAACACGCGGCGCAGCCACCCGGGCAGCCACCAGTTCCACTGGGTGAACATCGCCATCAGCGCCGGGACCAGGACCAGCCGCACCACCGTGGCGTCCACCGCGATCGCGACGGCGCACGCCACTCCGATCTCGGCGACCAGCGGCATGCCGGCGAACGCGAAGCCGATGAACACCGCGATCATGATCAGCGCGGCGCTGGTGATGGTGCGGGCGCTGGTGCTCACGCCGTAGGCGACCGCGTCGCGGGTGTTGCCGGAGTGCAGGAACCGCTCGCGGATGCGGGTGAGCAGGAAGATCTCGTAATCCATCGACAGCCCGAACGTCATCGCCAGCACCAGCGGGGGAACGGTGCTGTCGATCGAGCTGATCTGGGTGAAACCGAGGCCCTGCAACCAGCCCCACTGGAAAACCATCACCAGGCTGCCGTAGGCGGCGGCGACCGACAGCAACGTCATCAGCACGCCCTTGAACGCCAGGAACACCGAGTGGATGGAGATCAGCAGCATCACGAACGCGATCGCTGCCACGAAGAGCAGCACGAACGGCTCGGTCTGCGACACCCGGTCGTCGAAGTCTTTGATCAGCGCGGTCGGGCCGCCCACGTCGACCCGCGCCGTGCCCGGGTCGGGAATCTTCGGGAGCTGCGCGCGCATCCAGCCGACGGTGTCGCGGGCCTTCATGTCCTCGGGATCCACCGACAACACCGCGGACACCAGGGCGCTGCCGTTGTCCTCGGCGAATTGCGGCGGCGACACCGACACGATGTTGGGCGCCTGCGTCATCTTCTGGCGGATCGCGGCCACCGTCTGGCTGTGCTCGGGTGAGGCGGCGCCGCCGTCGGGAAAGCTGACCAGCACCCGGATGGGACCCAGCGCGCCCGGCCCGAGCGCCTGGGCCGCCGCGCCGACGCCGGCGCGGATCTCGTGGGACGAGTCGAACTGGCGCAGCAGGCTGTTGCCCAGCACCATCGAGCCCGCCGGCACGGCCATGATGAGCAGCACCACCGACGCCGCCACCGCCGACGCCCACGGCCGGCGCATCACCCAGCTGATCCACCGATTCCAGAACCGGGACTGGGTGCCCTCGGGCTGGCGCGACCAGTGAAAGAGGCGTGACCTCTTGGCGGCCGCCCGCCCGAACGTCGCCAGCACCGCGGGCGTCAGGGTGGCCGCCGACAACATCGCGACCGCGACGGCCATGATCGCGCCGGTGGCCATCGACTTCAGCGCCGGGGTGTTGATGATGTAGATGCCGGTCAGGGAGGCGACGACGGTCATCCCCGACAGCACGACCGCCAGCCCGGAGGTGGCCATGGCCGCGTCCACGGCCTCGTTCGGCTGGCGGCCGGCGCGCAGTTCCTCCCGGAAACGCATCAGGATGAACAACGAATAGTCGACGGCGAGCGCGATGCCGAACATCGACACCGTCGAGGTCACGAACACCGACATGGTGGTGTACGCCGACAACAGGTAGACCAGGCCCATGGTGACCACGACGGTGCAGGCGCCGAGGGCAAGCGGGATCGTCGCGGCGGCCAGCGAACCGAACACGGCCAGCAGGACGATCAGGATGATCGGCAGGTTCCATTTTTCGGCGGCGGCGATGTCGTGCTTGGTGTTCGCCGCCGCGGCGGCGCTGAGCGCGCCCTGCCCGATGACGTAGAGCCGGACCCGGCCGTTGGCGGTCTGGCCCGACTGGTCCCCCTTGATGCCGACCTTCTGTTGGAGTTGCTTGGCGAGGTCGCTCGTGCCGGCGTTGCGCGCGTCCAGCCGCAGCGACACCACATACGGCCGGTCGGGCTGGGGCGGCCGCTGGGTGGGGTTGGGCACCTCGACGACGCCGGGGAACTCACCGGCGATCTGCCGCAGCATCGCGACGGCGTCGTTGATGTCGGAGTAGCTGGCGTCGGGGCGGGGGGCCGCCACCAGCGCCAACGAGGATGCGCCCTGGTCGTGGTAGAGATCCTCGAGCTGGTCGTGGACCGCCAGCGACTGCGAGCCGGTCACCTCGAAACCGCCACCGGTGAGGTTCCCCGACTGCGACATCGCGAGATACACCGCCGGCACCAATGCCAGCAACCAGCCTGTGAAGACCAACCAGCGGTACTTACGCAGGCTGCGGCTGATGCGCATCATGAACTGCTGGATTTCTTCACTCCCCGGGCTCTCGCGCAATGCGTGCAGGCGAGAATACCGCAGCAGGCTGTGGATTATGTCGGCTTATCTAGTTCCTGAGCTGCAAAGACACGGATGTTGCCATTACGCCACCCAGTTGTTGTGAACCGGTGACCAAGCGGGATTTCCGTCACAGGCGCTAGCAGCGGCGATAGGGGCAATGGCAGGATGTCGGATGGCCGTGCGGGCTGTGGGGAAATCCGCCGATTGAGCGCCGTCTATTGCAGCCGCTTGCAAGGTGTTTGGGACCCGCGCGCACCTCGCAAACTCCGAAGGGGTTAACCATATGACCACACGCACCGCGTCCGGGCGCCGCAGACTTCTCGCCGGGCTGATCGCCGCCGCAGCGCCCGGCGCCGCCCTCGCCGTCCTCGCCGGGCCGCCCGCCACGGGCGCCAACGACCCGTGCGCCGCCAGCGAGGTCGCCCGCACGATCGGGTCGGTCTCGAAGTCGATGGGCGACTACCTGGACTCGCATCCCGAGACCAACCAGGCGATGACGACGATGCTGCAGCAGCAGGCCGGACCGCAATCATTCACCGGGCTGAAGTCCTACTTCGAGGCCAACCCCAAGGTGGCCGGCGACATGACGTCGATTGCGCAGCCGTTGACCGCCCTCTCGACGCAGTGCAAGCTGCCGATCACGATCCCGCAGGCGATGGGCATGATGCAGCAGGCGCAGGGCGCGGCCGGGGGGCTGCCGGGTGGGCTGCCCGCGCTGCCCGGCAACGCCGCGGGCGCCCCGCCCGCCGGCGGCGCCCCGGGCGGCACGCTGCCCGGCGTCACGATCGGCGGACCGCGACCGAACACCGTCGGCTAAAAGGCCGGCTCACCGCCGCGTTCCGGCCGCCGCTCGGGCGGCGGCAGCGGGCCCTGCAGGGCGGTTTCGGTCGGGTCGGCGGCCGGGTCCAGACGCAGCACGGGCAGCGGGCCCGTGATCGGGTCGTCGCCCTCGGAACCGGAGGTGTTCTCGGTGCGGAACACGAAGAAGAACACCACCCAGCCGACGGCGGAGATGAGTAGCCAGCTGATCAGCCGGTAGATCAGCATGGCGGAGATGGCGTTCGGCAACGACATCCCGCTGGAGACGAGGCCGGGCACCAGCACCGCCTCGACCACCAGCAGCCCGCCGGGCATCAGCGGAATCGTGCCGACGGCCCGGGCGGCCGCATAGGCAACCGTCAGCCCCGCCACCGACGCGTGGTCGCCGGCGGCGTACGCGGCGAAGCCGAGGCAGGCCACGTCGGCGATCCAGTTGAACATCGACCAGCTGAACGCCACGCCCAGGTCGCGGCGGCCCAGGCTCACCGATTCGAGCTGCGTGAGGGTCTCGCGCCACTGGTCCAGGCCGGTGTCGGCGGGCTTGCCCCGGATGGAGTTGAACCACGACAGCACCCGGCTGCCGATGCCCTCGATCAGCTCCGGCCGCGACGCCACCGCCTGGGCCAGCAGCAACAGCGCGACGAAGCCACCCAGCGTGAACAGCAGCGAGAACGGGTTGTTCTTGGCGCCCAGGAAGAACGCGCCGCCCAGGCCGAGCAGCGCCAGCCCCACCGCCTGCAGCACGCCGGACATCACCAACTGCCAGGACGCCACCACGGTCGAGGCGCCCCAAATCCGCTGCTGGCGCAGCAGGAACGTCGCCGACAGCACCGGGCCGCCGGGCAGCGTGGTGCTCAACGAGTTGGCCGCATAGAACGCGGCCTCCGACCGCAATTGCTTGACGTGCACGCCGGCCGATCCCAGCAGGGTGCGCTGGATCTGCGCGAAGCTGTGCATCGACGCCGCCGCCGCCAGCACCGACGCGATCAGCCACCACCAGTTGGCCTCGTACAGGCTCATCCAGGCTTTGGCCAGCTGGTTCCAGCCGAGCGAAATCTCGACAGCAAGCACGATCGCGACGATGGCCAGGACGACCCAGCGCACCCACCAGTACTTGCCGCGCGGAGTAGCTTCACGCGTCAAGTCCAGCTTGCGGGCGGGTGCGTCGTGCGACACGTGCTTTAGGGTAACCGCGCAGGTGGCGCGGCCAGCGGGGCGCAGCTCCGACTGTGTCGGGGTCGTAACCGGATCGTGCCGGGCGGGAGGGGGCCGCCGCACGCCAAGCCGCCGTCCGGGCGCGGTGGCGCCAGATAGGCTGGCCGGATGCCGGCAAACCCCGACCACGCCCTGGAGGCTGGGTCCGTCGTACCCCTTGTCCGTAAGGCCGCGGCTTGGGCCTGGCGGCTGCTCGTCATCCTGGCCGCCGTGGTCGCCCTGCTCTGGGTGATCAAGAAGCTCGAAGTCATCGTCGTCCCGGTGTTGCTGGCACTGATGATTAGCGCTTTGCTGGTTCCGGCGGTCGACTGGATCGACAAAAGGGGCCTGCCGCGCGGGGCGGCGGTGGCGCTGGTCCTGCTGGGCGGATTCGGCATCTTCGGCGGCATCCTGGCGTTCGTCATCGTCCAGTTCGTCTACGGCCTGCCCGACCTGACCGACCAGATCAGCCACAGCATCGACTCCACCCGCCGATGGCTGATCGAGGGGCCGCTGCACCTGCGCGGGGAACAGATCTCCAACGCGGGCAACGCCGCGATCCAGGCGCTGCACAACAATCAGTCCAAGCTGACCAGCGGCGCGCTGGCCACCGCGGCCACCATCACCGAGGTGGTCACGGCCGGCGTGTTGGTCCTGTTCACGCTGATCTTCTTCCTCTACGGCGGGCGCAACATCTGGGCATACGTGACCAAGATCTTCCCCGCCGGCGTCCGCCACCGGGTGCGCGAGGCGGGCAACGCCGGATACGGGTCGCTGATCAGCTACGTGCGGGCCACCTTCCTGGTCGCCCTGACCGATGCGGCGGGCGTCGGCACCGGGTTGGCGATCATGGGCATTCCGCTGGCCCTGCCGCTGGCCTCGTTGGTGTTCCTCGGCGCCTTCATCCCCCTGGTCGGTGCCGTGATCGCCGGCTTTCTGGCCGTGGTGGTGGCCCTGCTGGCGAAGGGCGTCGTCTACGCGCTCATCACCCTGGGTTTGCTAATCGCGGTGAACCAACTGGAGGCTCATTTGCTGCAGCCGTTGGTGATGGGTCGGGCGGTGTCGATCCATCCGCTCGGCGTGGTGCTGGCCATTTCCACCGGCGGGGTCCTCGCCGGGATCGTCGGCGCGCTGCTGGCCGTTCCGACGGTGGCGTTCCTCAACAACGCGATACAGGTGTTGCTCGCCGCGGATCCGTCCGCCGAGGCCGAAGAGCAGACCGAGGGCGCCGAGGACACGGAACTCGTGCAGGCCCAACCGGACCGGCCCGGGGATGAATCCCACTGAGCCGCTAGGCCCTACAGTCGTCCCTCGCGGCGCAACAGATCCTGGGCGCTGACGCCCGCGCCGCCCCCGCCGCCGCGACGGCGCGGACGCGGATTGTCGCCGTTGTCGCCGGGGTCGTTTTGGCCGCGGGCATTGAGCTGCTCGGTGGCCGCATCCGAGTCGTTGGCTTCCGACTTCATCACCGGGAGGGCAGCGGTGGGATCGGCCGGGTCGCCGTTGTTGTCGGCGGAGTGGCTGGTCGGGACCGGGATGGCCCGCGTCTGACCGCTGGACGGGGTCGCCGCGGGCCGCGGCGGGGTGGGAGCGCCCGCCGGGCCGGGGGCCGCGTTGGTGGGCGCCGAGAGGCGTGCCGTCTTGGCGTCGGTCGGCTGGTTCGGCCTGGCCGGCATCCGGGTGGTGGTGGCGCGCGACGGGGCGCCGGCCGGCGGTTCCTGGGCGGGCCGGGGCTCCGGCGGGCCGGCCGGGCCCGGGGGAGTCGCCCGCGACGGCTCCAGCGCGCCGGGGTGCGTGGGGTCGTGCGGCGCGCGCGGCGCCGCGGCGACCAGGCTGGCCGCGGCGACCGGAGGCCTGGCGGGGCGCCCGCTGAGGGTGGGCCGCTTGCGCTCGTCGGGCAGGTCGATCTCGCCCAGCCCGAGCCGGTCCTGCAGCCGCCGGGCCCAGCGGGGGGCCCACCAGCAGTCGTCGCCGAGCAGCTTCATCACCGACGGCACCAGGAACATCCGGACCACGGTCGCGTCCAGCAGCAGCGCGGCCATCAACCCGAAGGCCAGGTACTTCATCAGCACGAGGTCGGAGAACACGAATGAACCGGCGACCACGGCGAGGACGAGCGCGGCGGCCGTGATCAGGCGTCCGGTAGTGGCTGTGCCGATCCGGATGGCCTCGGCGGTCGACATGCCGCGCTCGCGGGCCTCGACCATCCGGGACACCAGGAACACCTCGTAGTCGGTGGCCAGGCCGAAGCCCACCGCGACGACCAGCGCGATCAGCACCACCATCAGCGGTGTCGGCGTGAAGTTCAGCCACGTCGAGAAGTGCCCGTCGACGAAGATCCACGTGAGAATGCCCAGGGTGGACCCAAGCGTCAGCGCGCTCATCACCGTCGCCTTGATCGGCAACACCACCGACCCGAACGCCAGGAACATCAACAGCATGGTGGCGCTCAGCAACAGGACGAGCATCAGCGGGGCCTTGTCGAAAAGGCTGTGGATGCTGTCCTGCTCGAGGGCGGGAGTGCCGCCGACAAGGAGGCTGAGCCCCTTCGGTGGGTTTACCGCCCGCAGTTCGCTGATCTTCTTCTCGGCGTCGTTGCGATTGGACAAGCCGTTCTGGATGACCCGCACGGAGTCGTCCTTGGGCTGTGTTGTCCCGTTCGGGCCGTTGACGCAGGGATTGCCGGCGATGGTCGGGCACGCCCGCTCCTGCCAGTTCTTGTCGGTGAACCCGGTGATCGGCGCCAGCCTGCTCCGGATGTCCGCGACCTGCTGGTCGGTGACCTTGCTGCCGTTGTCGCTCTTGATCACCACGGTCAGCTGCTCGGTCCGGTAGCCGGGGAAGAGCTTGTCGAAGTGCTCCTGCGCCAGGCGGACGGAATTGTTGGGCGGCAGGTACTTCTCGCTCATGCCCCCGAACGACAGGTTGCCCAGCGGGATCACCAGCAGGATCATGCCGACGGCGATCGGGATGGCGAACGCCAGCGGCCGCTTCATCACGAAGTTGACCAGCTTGCCCCAGAACCCGGCCTCGACCTCCTCGCGGGTCTTGGTCTTCTGCAGCCGGTCCGCGAGCCAGTTGAGGTAGGCGCGCGACACCTTCCAGTTACGCAGGAAGGGCACCCGGAACGCGGTCCGCACGCCGAGTGCGTCGACGTGGCGGCCGAGGATGCCCAGGCACGCCGGCAGCAGCGTGATCGACAGGAGCGCCGCAAGGCCCACCGCCGCGAAGATCGCGTAGGTCAGCGAATGCACAAAACCCTGCGGCAACACGAGCAGGCTGGCGCTCGAGGCGATGATCAGCACCGCCGAGAACGTCACGGTGCGACCGGCCGTCATCACGGTGCGCCGCACGGCGGCCTCGGTGTCGTAGCCCTCGGCGATCTCCTCCCGGAACCGGCTCACCACGAACAACCCGTAGTCGATGGCGATACCCAGACCGATCAGCGAGACCACCGGCTGGGCGAAGAAGTGCACCGGTCCGAACATGGCGGCGAACCGCAGGATGCCCAGCGCGCCGGCGATGCTCAACCCGCCCACGATGGCCGGCAGGCCCGCGGCGACCGCGCCGCCGAACACCAGGAACAACACCACCGTCACCAGCGGTAGCGCCAGCACCTCCATGCGGCGCTGGTCGGTGGCGATGGTGCCGGTCAGGGCGTTGGCGATGGGCTCCAGGCCGGCGAGCTGCACCGTGCCGCCGTCGAGCTTTTGCAGGTCGGGCGCGATCGTCTTGTAGTTGTTCAGGATGGTGTCGTCGTCGTCGCCCTTGAGCGGGATCGACACGAAGGTGTGCTTCTTGTCCTCGGTGGCCATCCCCTTGATCAGCGCCGGCGCGTCGGCGGGGTTCGCCACGGCCAGCCAGCCGGCCCACCCGACGACCTGGTCGGGATGGTCGTTCTTGAACTTGTTCAGCTCGTCGACGATTTTCTGGTGCCAGGCCGGGTCCTCGACTGTCTTGCCGTCGGGCGCGGTAAAGGTGGCGACGATGTGGCTGGTGCGGTCGCGGCCGTAGGTCTGGTCACCCAGCACCGAGGCCTTCACGGATTGGCTGCCCTCGTCGTAGTAACCGCTCTGCGTGACGTGCTTGCCCAGGCTCATGCCGAAGACGCCGCCGCCGAGGCACAGGGCCACCATGACCCCGATCACGATGTACCGGTAGCGGTACACGGTTCGACCCCACCAGGCGAACACGTAAGCTCCTTACTGGATCGCTAGCGACCCGCGCAGTACCTCTTCGGTTTTTTGACGCCAGTCTCACACACGCGCGGTCAACAGGGCGGACAGCGGCCGGAACGGCTGCAGCCAAGCCCCCTGATCAGGCAGCGAATCTAGACCGATCCGTGGCAATGGTTCCCGGAAAACACCGGCGATGTCTTCCAGGTCGACGAAGTCCAAGGTATCCGACGCTAGCGCCCAACTCGCGTGTTCGCGAAATCCGATCACTTGGACGGACACCCCGGTTCGCGAGATTTCCTCCAGCGGTTGGCGGAAAGCCTGACCGTCGGCCGAGGCCACCACCAGCGCCGCCAGCCCCTCCTCCTGCCGTTGTGCGATGTGGGCGAGCATGTCGTGGTCAACGTCGCTGTCCTCGTCGATCTTCGGTTTGGCGAAGACGGCGAAGCCCACGTTGCGCAACGCGTCCACCCACGGCCGGACGACTTCGGCGCTGCCGGGCGCGATGTTGGTGAAAACCGTGGCCTCGGGTTCGATCACCACGCCGGGGCGCCCCGAGCTGACCTCCGCGGTGCGCGCCAGGAGCCAGCGGCCGAGGGCGTCGAAACGCGGGCGCTCCAGGGCCGTCGGGCGGCGGCCCAGGATGGAGCCCAGGCCCATGTCGAGGTTGGGAGCGTCCCACACCAGCAGAACCCGTCCCGCGGGTGGTTGGAAGCTGCTCAGGCCCTCGGCGGACAGAACCGCCGGAGAGTCAAGGGGCGCTTGCTCTGCTGCTGTGGTCTCTTCTGTCAGGCTCATCTCATCGCCTTACCCAGCCCTATCCAGCCTTTGTCCAGATGAATTCGTGCACGACGCTGCCCGCTTCTTGGGCCTTGGTCTCGTACTTGGTGGTGGGCCGCGCGACCGAGATCGGCAACCGGCTGCCCGGACCGACGCGGCGCAGCTGGGGTTCGGCGTCGCCGACCTCGGCGATCTGCTCGGCGTAACCCGGGTGGTCCGTCGCGGCATGCAGGACACCACCGGGGAGTAACCGGTCCGCGATCAGGCCAATCGTGCCCGGCTGCAGAAACCGGCGCTTGTGGTGCCGGGCCTTGGGCCACGGATCGGGAAAGAACACGCGCACCCCGGTCAGCGAGCCCGGCGCGATCAGCCGGTCCAGCACGTCGATCGCGTTGCCCCGGATCAACCTGATGTTGTCGACCTGCTCGCGGTCGATCGCGGACAGCAGCTGGGCCAGCCCCCGCCGGTAGATCTCCACGGCGATCACGCCGACGTGGGGCTCGTCCTTGGCCATCGCCAGCGTGGATATGCCACTGCCGCAACCGATTTCGAGCACCACCGGCGCCTGACGGCCGAACCACGCGCGGGTGTTCAGCGGCTGCGCGGGCTGGGGTGACCCCGACGCGTCGGCGCCGACCGAGAGGCCCAGTCTCGGCCACAGCCGCTCCCACGTCTGGCGCTGGGCCGCCGACAGCGCGGAACGCCGCGAGCGAAAGCTCGTGGCCGGGAGGTGGCGCTGCTCGGGGCGGTCCGATTCGGGCGGTTCCGGGACCGCCCCCCCTCCTGTCTCCAGGACAGCCTCCACTCCCACCGGCGCGCCGGGACACGTCCCGACCCCGGGTTGCGCATGCATTTGTCCATGGTGGCCCATGAACGCCCGATGTAGCCGCCCCTGATCCAGATTGATACCCAACAGTTGCCTTCGACTGGTAACAGCCCGGTGGCTCGCATCTGGGTGACGCAGGTGCCACCATTCGGTGAGGTTGAATCGGGACGGGACATGACGAGACAAGGGCACCGAATTTTCGTCGACGAGCTGCGGCGCTTCGCCGCCGGCCACGCCGACCCGCGCGCGACGGCCATCGCCGAGCGATGCGCCGCGCCGCTGCGCGTGGCCGTCCGGGGGCGCCGCGGGGTCGGTCGCCGCACGGTGGCGCGCGCCCTCGACCTCGCCGGGGACGCGTACGGCATCTCGGCGACGACGGGGGCGACCGGCACCGCCGACCTCGACCTGTACGTCACCGCCGAGGTGCTCAAACCCGAGGACACCGCGGCGATCGCCGCCGCCGCGCGCCCCGCCTTGGCGGTGCTGAACAAGTCCGACCTGACCGGTTCACTGTCCGGCCGGGCCGGTGCCGCGCCGCCGACGGCGGCACGTTCGCGCTGCGCCGAGCTGTCGGCGCTCGCGGGTGCGCCGATGGAGCCGATGAGTGGGCTGCTCGCGCTGGCCGCGGCGCGGGGCCTGGACGGCGCACTGTGGGCGGCGCTGCGGGCGCTGGCCGCCAGTCCCGGCGGCGCCACCTGCCTGGACGGCTCGTTCGCCGGGTTCCTGGCCGCGGACGTTCCGGTCCCGTCCGTGCTGCGGCAGCGCCTGCTGGACACCCTGGACCTGTTCGGCACCGCGCTCGGGATCGCCGCGGCCCGGCGGGGCGCGACGCCGGCGCAGGCCCGCGCCCTGCTGCGCCGCGTCAGCGGCGTCGACGCCGTCCTGACGAGGCTCTCGGTCCTGGGGGCCGACGCGCGCTACCAGCGGGTGCTGCGGGCCGTCGCCGAGTTGGAGGCCCTGGCCGTGTCCCGGGACCGGATCGGCGAGGCGATCAGCGGCTTCCTCTCCCGCGACGACACGGTGCTCGCGCGCATGGCGGCCGCCGTCGACGTGGCCGCCGCCGCCGGGCTGGACCCCGAGGCCGATGCCGCCGCGCACCTGGCGCGGGCGGTGCGCTGGCAGCGCTTCGGCCGGGGCCCGGTGGGCGAGCTGCATCAGGCGTGCGGCGCCGACATCGCCCGCGGATCGCTGCGGCTGTGGTCACGCGCCGCCGGCTCGCTGCCCGGGGAGTTCTATTGAGCGGCGAGGATCCGGCCGCTCAGGTCGACGCGCTGGTGGCGACGATCGGCCCCCGGCTGGACGCGCCCGCCGTCAACCGCCGCGACGTGGTGCTGGTGACGGGCCCCTGGCTGGCCGGCGTCACCGCGGTGGTCGGGGCGCTGCGCGAACGGCTGTCACAACACAAGTTCGTCGAGTCGACGGACCTGGGACCCGGTGACGCCCCGACCGCGGTGGTCTTCGTGGTGTCCGCGGCGGCGCAACTGACCGCGTCCGACTGCGCGCTGCTCGATGCCGCCGCCGAGCACACCGACGTCGTCGTCGGCGTGGTGTCCAAGATCGACGTCCACGGCAACTGGCGCGACGTGGTGGCCGCCGACCGCGACGTCCTGGCCGCGCACGCGCCGCGCTACGCCCGGGTGCCGTGGGTCGGCGCGGCCGCCCTGCCCGACCTCGGCGACCCGGACGTCGACGACTTGGCGCAGACCGTCGCGGCGCAGCTGGCCGACCCCGACATTCCTCGGCGAAACCGGTTGCGCGCCTGGGAATCCCGGCTGCAGACGGTGATCCGACGCTTCGACCGCGACGCCGAGGGCGCGGGCCGGCGCGCCCGGGTGGACGGGCTGCGCGAAGAGCGCAGCACGGCCCTGCGGCTGCGGCGGCAGGCGAAAACCGAGCGCACCATCACGCTGCGCGGCCAGATTCAGCAGGCCCGGGTGCAGTTGTCCTACTTCGCGCGCAACCGTTGTGCGTCGGTGCGCGGCGAGTTGCAGGAGGACGCGGCGGGGTTGTCCCGGCGCAAGATGGCCGGCTTCGAGGTGTACGCGCGCGGGCGGGTCGACGAGGTGGTGGCCGAGGTGGGCGAGGGAGCCGCCACCCACCTCGCCGACGTCGCGCAGGTGCTGGGTGTGCCGGCGGCGCTGCCCGCCTTCCACGACGCCGAGGAGAAGCTGCCGACGATCGAGGTCCCGCCGCCGCCGCTGAAATCTCGGCGGCAGGAGACATGGCTGCTGATGCTGCTGGGCGCCGCGTTCGGGCTCGGCGTGGCGCTCACGCTCAGCCGGTTGGTGGGCGGGCTGACCTCCCGGCTGAGCCCCGCGCTGGCCGCCGCGGGGGCGGCGGGGTGCGTCGCCATCGGGCTGGTGGTCGCGTTCGTGGTCATCCACATCCGCGGCCTGCTGCGGGACCGGGCGTTGCTGGACCGCTGGGCGGGCGAGGTCACGTCGTCGCTGCAATCGGCGGTGGAGGAGCTGGTCGCCACCCGCGTGCTGGTCGCCGAGTCGCTACTGAGCACCGCGCTGGTCGCGCGGGACGAGGCTGAGAACTCGCACGTGGCCGAGCAGGTCAGCGCCATCGACAGCGAGCTGCGCGAGCACGCCATCGCGGCGGCCCGGGCCGCGGCGGCGCGGGACCGGGAGATGCCCACCGTGCAGGCGGCGCTGGACGCCGTGCGTGCAGAGCTGGGCGAACCGGGTACACCCCAACCCGAGGGCGAAAATGATGAACCAGTGTCAAGGAGCGAAAATGGCGATCCCGGGTGACGTTCGGCCCTGTTTCTGAATCGTTGTTGTGAGAAGGCTTATACCCGCCCGAGACCTCCCCGACAAGGCGATCACGATAACCTGTAGTTAACGCCACCATGTAAACAGTTGTGTGGGCGAGAACGCATATGCAAGCGAGAGATGCCGGTTAGCAGGCAGAAGAATTCAGGAGAGTTCGATGACTTCAGCGACCATTCCCGGTCTGGACAGCGCACCCACCAACCATCCCGGCCTGCTGGCTTGGGTCGAGGAGGTTGCCGAGCTCACCCAGCCCGACCGGGTGGTGTTCGCTGACGGCTCCGACGAGGAGTGGAAGCGGCTGACGGATCAGCTCGTCGAGGCGGGCACGTTCAAGCGACTGAATCCCAAGGAGTACCCCAACTCGTTCCTGGCCCTGTCCGACCCGTCCGACGTCGCGCGCGTCGAATCGCGGACCTTCATCTGCTCCGAGCGGCAGATCGACGCCGGGCCGACCAACAACTGGATGGACCCCGCCGAGATGCGGTCCACCATGACCGACCTGTACCGCGGCTGCATGCGCGGCCGCACCATGTATGTGGTGCCGTTCTGCATGGGCCCGCTCGGCGCCGACGACCCCAAGCTCGGCGTGGAGATCACCGACTCCGAGTACGTCGTCGTCTCCATGAAGGTGATGACCCGGATGGGCAAGGCCGCGCTGGACAAGATCGGCGACGACGGGTTCTTCGTCAAGGCGCTGCACTCGGTGGGCGCCCCGCTCGAGCCGGGCCAGCAGGACGTGGCGTGGCCTTGCAACGACACCAAATACATCACCCACTTCCCGGAGACCCGCGAGATCATGAGCTACGGCTCCGGGTACGGCGGCAACGCCCTGCTGGGCAAGAAGTGCTACTCGCTGCGCATCGCCTCGGCCATGGCCCACGACGAGGGATGGCTCGCCGAGCACATGTTGATCCTCAAGCTGATCTCCCCGGAGAACAAGGCGTACTACTTCGCCGCGGCGTTCCCGTCGGCGTGCGGCAAGACCAACCTGGCCATGCTGCAGCCCACCATCGAAGGCTGGCGCGCCGAGACGCTGGGTGACGACATCGCGTGGATGCGGTTTGGCAAGGACGGCCGGCTGTACGCGGTCAACCCCGAGTTTGGTTTTTTCGGCGTGGCGCCGGGCACCAACTGGAAGTCCAACCCCAACGCCATGCGCACCATCGCCGCGGGCAACACCGTCTTCACCAACGTCGCGCTCACCGACGACGACGAGGTGTGGTGGGAAGGGCTGGAAGGCGAGCCGGATCACCTGATCGACTGGAAGGGCAACGACTGGTACATCCGCGACACGGAAACCAAAGCCGCGCACCCGAATTCGCGGTACTGCACGCCGATGTCGCAATGCCCGATCCTGGCGCCGGAATGGGACGACCCGCAGGGGGTGCCGATCTCGGGCATCCTGTTCGGCGCCCGCCGCAAGACCACGGTGCCGCTGGTGACCGAGGCGCGCGACTGGCAACACGGCGTGTTCATGGGGGCCACCATGGGCAGCGAGCAGACCGCCGCAGCCGAGGGCAAGGTCGGCACGGTGCGCCGCGATCCGATGGCCATGCTGCCGTTCCTGGGCTACCACGTCGGCGACTACTTCCAGCACTGGCTGGACCTGGGCAAGAACTCCGACGAGTCCAAGCTGCCGAAGGTGTTCTTCGTCAACTGGTTCCGCCGCGGCGACGAGGGTCAGTTCCTCTGGCCGGGCTTCGGTGAGAACAGCCGGGTGCTGAAGTGGATCGTCGACCGCATCGAGCACCGGGCCGGCGGCCAGGAGACGCCGATCGGCATCGTGCCCACCGCCCAGGACCTCGACCTCGACGGCCTCGACGTGGACAGCGCCGACGTCGAGCGGGCTCTGGAGGTCAACGCCGACGAGTGGCGCCAGGAGCTCCCGCTGATCGAGGAGTGGTTCGAGTTCGTCGGCGACAAGCTGCCCACCGGCGTCAAGGACGAGTTCGAGGCGCTCAAGCAGCGGTTCTCGGAGTCCAGCTAGCCGCTGATCGCCTGCCGTCGCAACGACTTCGGCAGGTACACCGCGCCCGCCCCGGCGCCCGCTGCCGCGTCGCCCGGGTTCGAGATCGCGCAGCGCTTCAGTGACAGGCAGCCACACCCGATGCACGAATCGAGGTTGTCGCGCAGCGCGATCAGCCCGGCGATCTGGTCGTCGAGGCGAGCGCGCCACGTCCGGGACAGCCGGGACCAGTCGGCCCGGGTGGGGGTGCGGCCGTCCGGGAGCCCGGCGAGCGCGCCGGCGATCTCGTCCAGGCTCAGGCCGACGTTTCGGGCGGCCTTGATGAAGGCCAGGCGCCGCAGCATCTGGCGTTCGAATCGGCGCTGACCGCCGGAGGTCCGACTCGCCGTGATCAGGCCCTGGCCCTCGTAGAACCGGATCGCCGAGGCGGCGAAGCCGCTGCGGCGTGCGATCTCGCTGACGGAGAACAAATCCCGCTTGTCCATCTGGCCTTCTCGAGAATTCGAATCGGGTACTTGACTTAAAGTTTACTTCAACTATCAGTATGGCCGTATGACTCAATCACATGTCGCCATCGTCACCGGCGCCTCCCGCGGGTTCGGCAAGGCGGTGACAGCCGCACTGCTCGACCGGGGGTGGGCCGTCGTCACCGATGCCCGTCGCGCCCCAGACCTCAAAGCCACTGTCGCCGAGCTGAATTCGAACCGATTGATTCCGTTGGCCGGTGACGTCACCGACGCGTCACATCGTGATGCGCTGGTCGCCGCCGCGACCGGCGCCGGACCGCTTCGGCTGCTGGTGAACAACGCCAGCAGGCTGGGGCCAAGCCCGCAACCGGCGCTCGCCGACTACCCGCCCGGCGAGTTGCGGGCCGTGTATGAGGCCAACGTGTTCGCCCCGGTGGCGCTGGTTCAGGCGGCGCTGCCCGCGCTCGCCGCCAACGCGGGGACGATCATCAACATCACGTCCGATGCCGCCGTCGAGCCATACCCGGGCTGGGGTGGATACGGCTCGTCGAAGGCCGCGCTGGATCAGCTGTCGGCCGTCCTGGCCGCTGAAGCGCCAGCGGTGGCGGTGTACGCCTTCGATCCGGGCGACATGCGGACCGAGATGCACCAGGCCGCGTTCCCCGGGGAGGACATCTCCGATCGCGCCGAGCCGGAAGCGAAAGTCCCGGCGCTGCTGCGACTGCTGGACACGCGGCCGCCCGCGGGCCGCTACCGCGCCGCCGATTCGGTGTTGTCCGGGGTGCGCTCATGACCGCAGCGATCGAGCCGCCGGAAGCGCGCGGCGTGGCCCGCGACGCCGTCAAGCTGCTGGTCGCCCGCCCGGGCCGGGTCGTCCACGCGCGCTTCGCGGACCTCGGCGATCACCTGCGGCCGGGCGACCTGCTCGTGGTGAACAACTCGGCCACCCTGCCCGCCGCGGTCGACGGTCGTCGCGCCGGGCGGCCGATCGCCGTGCACTTCTCGACGGCCCGCGCCGAGAAGGCCTGGGTGGTGGAACTGCGGCCCGCGGGCGACGCGGCCGGACACCTCACCGACGTCCGGCCCGGTGAACGCATCGACCTGCCCGGCGGCGCCGGGCTCGTCATCGGTACGTCCTATCCCGAACCCGAGGTCGACCGCGCGCGGTTGTGGACGGCGCGGGTGATCTTGGAGGGGGAGGTGGGCGCGTACCTCGCCCGGCACGGGCGGCCGATCCGCTACGCGTACGTGCCGCGGCAATGGCCGCTGCGCTATTACCAGACCGTGTTCGCCCGCCACCCCGGCAGCGCCGAAATGCCCAGCGCGGCGAGGCCATTCAGCACCGAACTGGTCACCGCTCTGGTCTCCGCCGGCATCGGGATCGCGCCGGTCACGCTGCACGCCGGGGTGTCGTCGGCCGAAGCCGGCGAGCCACCGACCCCCGAGCTGTTCGAGGTGCCGGCCGGCACCGCGCGGATGGTCAACTCGGCGCGCGCGGCCGGCGGCCGGGTGATCGCCGTCGGCACCACGGTGACCCGCGCGCTGGAGTCGGCCGCCGACGCCGCGGGCGTGGTGCGGCGGGCGGTGGGCTGGACCGATCTGGTGCTCGGCCCGGACCGCCCGTGCCGGGTGGTCGACGGCCTGATCACCGGGTGGCACGACGCCGGCGCCTCACACATGTTGCTGCTGGAGGCGGTGGCGGGGCCCTCGCTGGTCGCGGCGGCCTACCGGGCAGCGGCCCTGCACGGGTATCTGTGGCATGAATTCGGCGACAGCGCCCTGCTGCTGCCGTGATCACTTAGGTAACAAGAACCCGGGCCCATCGGACCACCCCGAAGATCTTGTGACGGGTGTGACTTGATGACGTCGGCCACTTAACACCCGTCAACTTCGGCGGCGGTACAGTCCTCCCATGCAGATTCGCCCCCATGTCGGCGCCGGCAAACCCGCCGTCATCCTGTACCCGTCCGGCACCGTCGTCACCTTCGACGACCTGGAAGCCCGCGCCAATCGACTGGCGCACCGGTTCCGCCAGGCCGGACTGCGCGAGGGGGACACCGTCGCGATCCTGATGGAGAACAACGAGCACATCCACGCGGTGATGTGGGCGGCCCGCCGAAGCGGCTTGTACTACGTCCCGATCAACACCCACCTGACCGCGGCCGAGGCCGCCTACATCGTCGACAACAGCAACGCCAAGGCCGTCATCGGCTCGGCGGCGCTGCGCGACACGCTCGCGCAGCTGCCCGACTACCTACCGAACGGGCTGCCGGAGCTGCTGATGATCGCCGACGGCGAGCTGCCCGGTTGGGAGCGCTACCCGGAATGCGTTGCCCGCCAACCGGAAACCCCCATCGACGACGAAATCGAGGGGGACCTGCTGCAGTACTCGTCGGGCACCACCGGCCGGCCCAAGGGCATCAAACGCGAACTGCCGCACGTCCCGCCCGCCGAGGCACCCGGCATGATGTCGGCCCTGGTCGAGTTCTGGATGACCCCCGACTCGGTCTACCTGAGCCCCGCCCCGCTGTACCACACCGCGCCGTCGGTGTGGTCGATGAGCGCGCAGGCCGGCGGCATCACGACGGTCGTGCTGGAGAAGTTCGACCCCGAGGGCACGCTGGACGCCATCCAGCGCCACCGCGTCACGCACGGGCAGTTCGTGCCGGCCATGTTCACCCGCATGCTGAAACTCCCCGCCGCCGTTCGTGATTCGTACGACCTGTCCAGCCTGCAACGGGTGATGCACGCCGCCGCGCCGTGCCCGGTCGAGATCAAGAAGCAGATGATCGACTGGTGGGGGCCGATCATCGACGAGTATTACGCGTCCTCCGAGGCGATCGGGTCGACGCTGATCAGCGCCGAAGACTGGCTCGCGCATCCGGGTTCGGTGGGCAAGCCGATGGCGTGCCAGATCCACATCCTCGACGAGGACGGAACCGAGCTGCCGCCCGGCCAGCCCGGCGAGATCTACTTCGAGGGCGGCTACTCCTTCGAATACCTCAATGACCCGACGAAAACCGCCGCCTCGCGCGACCGGCACGGCTGGACGACCGTCGGCGACGTCGGCTACCTCGACGAGGAAGGCTACCTGTACCTGACGGACCGCCGCCACCACATGATCATCTCCGGCGGCGTGAACATCTACCCGCAGGAGACCGAGAACCTTCTGGTCACCCACCCGAAGGTGTTGGACGCGGCGGTGTTCGGCGTTCCGGACGACGAGATGGGCCAACGGGTGGTGGCGGCCGTGCAGACTGTCGACCCGGCCGACGCCACCGACGGGTTCGCCGAGGAGCTGACCGCGTGGCTGCGAGATCGCCTGGCGCACTACAAATGTCCGCGGTCGATCGCCTTCGAGGCGCAGCTGCCGCGCACCGACACCGGCAAGCTCTACAAGAACGGGCTGATCGAGAAGTATTCGGTGTGACCCATGCGGGTCGTCGACGTCTGTAGCGAGGGCGACGCGGGCGTCGCATCACCGCCCGGTGTGATCGTCGCCGTCGGCACCGCCGAGGACATTGCGGCGGCCGGATATTGGCCGGACGCAGCGAGTTTCACGCTGACCGAGGACCCGTGTGCGGATCGTCGGGTGGTCACCGTCGGCTCGGTGCCCGACGCCCTGGCCGAGCTGACGCAGCGCTGCCAACGGTGGCCGCACGCCAGCGCCGTGTGCGACGACGTCCTGCGCTCGGTCGATCCCGCCGGCCCGGCCCTGGGTGGGGTGATCACCGAGTCGTTGGCCTACTCGACCCTGCAGGCCGGCCCGGAGTTCGCACGCTGGCTCGCCGAACGCGGCCCAAGCGGCGCGCCCGAGCTCGCCGACCCGGTGCTGGCGCGGCGCGACGGCGACACGCTGCGCATCACGTTCAACCGGCCGCAACGTCACAACGCGTTCTCCACCGACGCGCGGGCCGCGCTGCTCGAGGCGCTGACCGTCGCGCAGCTGGACCCGTCGGTGACCGGGATCGTGTTGGGTGGCAACGGCCCGTCGTTCTGCAGCGGCGGAGACCTCGCGGAGTTCGGCACCTTCGCCGACCCGGCGAGCGCGCACCTGGCGCGCACCCGGCACAGCCCGGCTCTGGCGCTCGACGCGCTGACCGCCCGGCTCGGCCGGGCCTGCCGGGCCGAGGTGCACGGCCGGGTGGTGGGCAGCGGATTGGAGATGGCGGCGTTTTGCGGATGGGTTGCGGCGCGCGACGATTCGGTGTTCGGGCTACCCGAACTGGGCCTCGGCCTGATCCCCGGCGCCGGCGGAACCGTGAGCGTCACCCGCCGGATCGGGCGCTGGCGCACGGCGTATCTGGTGCTGTCCGGGCGCGCGATCGATGCCCATACCGCGCGGGCGTGGGGGCTGGTGGACGCCACTTACGTTGGCGCCCAAGGGCTCACCTAGCTCAGAAGCCCGAGTAGGTGGTGCTGGTCGTCGACGGGATCGACGAAACGATCGCGGCGAACATGGCGAACCACAGAATGACGCCGATGACATAGGCGGCCACACCGACGACCGCGCCGATGATGGCCCACTTCTTGGCGTTGTCGGCCGCCGTCTGCGCCTCGGCGTACCGCCCCTGGACCCACAGCCCGGAGACCTTGGTGGAGTACACGATCGAGACGATCCCGAACGGCAGGCAACACAGGACTGTGACCAGGATCCCCCAGACGAGGTAGTTGTCCGGCTCGCGTTGCGGCGGCCAACCCGGCTGCGGCGCCGGGTAACCGGGCGGCGGCGGCTGACCCTGCCACGACGGCTGCGGTTGGCCCTGCCATTCCGGGTGACCCTCGTATGGCCCGGGGGGATAACTCATGGCAGCTGCCTCTCTGTGGCCTTGCTGGTGCCGAAGTCCCGCAAATATACAGCACGGGCGAACGCCAGCCAGGGAGATTTGCCTCAGATCCCGCCCCGGGCGACCAGCTGCGCGGCGATCACGTTGCGCTGGATCTCGTTGGTGCCTTCCCCGACGATCATCAGCGGCGCGTCACGGAAGTAACGTTCGACGTCGTATTCGGTGGAATAGCCGTAGCCGCCGTGAATGCGAACGGCGTTCAGCGCGATTTCCATCGCGGCCTCCGAGGCGAACAGCTTGGCCATCCCCGCCTCCATATCACAGCGTTCGCCGCTGTCGTAGCGCTCGGCGGCATAGCGGGTCAGCTGACGGGCGGCGGTGAGCTTGGTCGCCATGTCGGCCAGGTAATTACCGATCGCCTGGTGCTTCCAGATCGGCCGCCCGAAGCTCTCCCGCTGCTGCGCATAGGCCAGCGCGTCCTCGAGCGCCGCGGCCGCTACGCCCAGCGCCCGGGCCGCCACCTGAATGCGGCCCGTCTCCAGCCCCTTCATCATTTGCGAAAAGCCCTCGCCCAGCACCCCGCCCAGCACCGCCGACTCGGGAGCGGTGAAATCGTCGAAGGACAGCTCGCAGGATTCCACGCCCTTGTAGCCCAGCTTGGGCAGATCCCGCGACACCGTCAGGCCCGGCCCGTGTTCGACCAGCACGATCGAGATGCCCTTGTGCCGCGGCGTCGCGTTGGGATCGGTCTTGCACAGCAGCGCGATCAGGCCGGCCCGGCGCGCGTTGCTGATCCAGGTCTTGGAACCGCTGATCCGCAACTCACCGGAGCCGTCCGGCAGGGCGGTCGTCGCGATGTTCTGCAGGTCCGAGCCGCCGCCCGGTTCCGTCAGGGCCATGGTGGCCCGCAGCTCGCCGCTGGCCATTGGCGGCAGGTACGCGCGCTTTTGCTCCTCGGTGCCGAACAGCGTCAGCAGCTTGGCCACCACGGTGTGCCCGCCCATGGCGCCGGCCAGGCTCATCCAGCCGCGGGCCAGCTCCTCGGTGACGCGCACATAACACGGCATCGACACCGGCGACCCGCCGTATTCCTCGGGAACGGCCAGGCCGTAGACGCCGATCCGCTTCATCTGCTCGATCCACGCCTCGGGGTAGGTGTTGGCATGTTCGAGCTCGCGGACGCGGGGTTTGACGTCGCGGTCGATGAACGCCCGCACCGTGGCGACCAGCAGGTCCTCTTCGTCGTTCAGCTCACTGCTCACGTGTGCCATATTGGCCCCGTGGCTTATGCGCGTGTGCGGGAGGGCGGCCCTTACTTCGACGATCTCTCGGTGGGCCAGGTGTTCGACTGGGCGCCGGCGATGACGCTGTCGCCGGGTCTGGCCGGCGCCCACCAGGCGATCCTGGGGGACCGGCTGCGCCTGGCGCTGGACGCCGTGCTGTGCACCGCGGTGACCGGCGTACCGGGGCCACTGGCCCACCCGGGGCTCGTCTGCGACGTGGCGATCGGGCAGTCGACGCTGGCCACCCAACGCGTGAAAGCCAACCTGTTCTACCGCGGCCTGGTGTTTCACCGCTTCCCCGTGATCGGCGACACCATCTACACCCGCACCGAAGTGGTTGGGCTGCGGGCGAATTCGCCCAAGCCCGGCCGGGAGCCGACGGGGATGGCGGCTCTGCGGATGATCACCATCGACCAGGCCGACCGGCTGGTCCTCGACTTTTACCGGTGCGCCATGCTGCCGGCCGGCCCGGACTTCAATCCCGATCGGGCGCCCGGCGACGATCTGTCGGCCGTCGGCGCCGACGTGCCCGGCCCCGCGCACGATCCGACCGCGCACTGGGACGCCGACGTGTTCCGCACCAAGGTCCCCGGTCCGCATTTCGACGCGGGCCTGGCGGGCACGGTGCTGCGCAGCGCCGGCGACGTGGTCAGCGGGGCGCCCGAGCTCGCCCGGCTTACCCTGAACATCGCGGCGACACACCATGATTCGCGCGTCGCCGGGCGAAGGCTGGTGTACGGCGGACACACCGTCGGGCTGGCGCTCGCGCAGGCCGGCAGGCTGCTGCCCAATCTGGCGACGGTGCTGGGCTGGGAGTCCTGCGACCACACCGGCCCGGTCCACGAGGGCGACACCCTGTACAGCGAGCTGCACATCGAGACCGCCCGGCCGACCGAGCACGGGGGCGTGCTGGGGCTGCGGTCCCTGGTCTACGCCGTGGGCGAGCCCGACCGGCCGGTGCTGGACTGGCGGTTCAGCGCGCTGCATTTCTGAGTCGCAGCGCCCCGCCGCGCGCACAATGGTGGGCGTGAGTTCGGCTTCGCCGTCGGCCAGCTGGGGTAGCAGCGGGCTGGCCTGCCTTACGGGCCTGCCCGACGGGCCGCCCGACTTCTCCCGCGCGCACGTGCTGGCCCGCGCCGAGGAGGTGGCCGTGGCCGTCCGTCGTCGAACCCGCACCCCCGTCGACCCCGCCGGCCTGCTGGCCGGGCGGGCCGGGCTGCTCGGGTTGACGCGCCGCGGCCGGGTGTCGGCGGGCGGCGCCACCCGGTTGCTGGCCACCGCCGACGGCTGGTGCGCGATCACGCTGTCGCGCCCCGACGACGTCGCCGCCGTTCCCGCGCTGCTGGAGGCCGACAAGGGGGCCGCCGATCCGTGGCCCGCACTGCGGCGCTGGGCCGCAACGCGTCCGGTGTCCGCGGTTACCGAACGGGCGGGCCTGCTCGACATTCCGGCGGCCGCGCTGGGTGAGGTCGCCGCGGGGTCGCCACAGGTGCGGCACCTGGGCTTCCGAGCGCATCCGCGTGAGTTGGCCGGCCTGCTGGTGGCCGATCTGTCCTCGATGTGGGCCGGGCCGCTGTGCGGGCAGCTCTTGGCGCGCGGCGGGGCGACGGTCGTCAAAGTGGAAAGCCCGCGCCGCCCGGACGGCACCCGAGCAGGCAACCGCGCCTTCTACGACTGGATGAACGGCGAAAAGCTCTCCTACTGTGTGGATTTCGACGGCGGTGCCGACGAGCTACGCGAGTTGCTCGCCGTCGCCGATGTCGTGATCGAGGGCTCGCGGCCCGCGGCGCTGGAGCGGCGAGGGCTCGGGCCAGACAATATCGCGCCGCGGGCGGGCCGAATCTGGTTGCGTATCAGCGGATATGAAGACTCCAGGCCGGCGTTCGGCGACGACGCCGCGGTGGCCGGCGGCCTGGTGGGCACCGCCGCCGATGGACCGGTGTTCTGCGGCGACGCCATCGCCGACCCGTTGACCGGTCTGGAGGCGACGCTGGCGGTGCTTGAATCGCTGAGCCGGGGCGGGGGTGAGTTGATCCACCTTTCCATGGCCGCGGTCGCCGCGACCTATGCGGCGCTGCCCACCGTCGCGTCGGTCACCCCGCATCCGGCCCCGCCGCCGCAGCCGCCCGCGCCGTCGGCCCCGGCGGCCGAACTCGGCGCCGACGACGACGCCGTGCGTCGGATGGTCGCCGAAAGGCGTTGCCTGTCATGCTGATTCACCGGGCAACCTTGCTGGACGGCAGAACGGTCGACGTCCGGGTCGGCGCGCAGATCGACGAAGTGGGCGAGGGCCTGGAGCCCCGCACAGGGGAGGGCGTGCTGTATGCCGGCGGCGGGACCGTGCTGCCAGGCTTGCACGACCACCATGTGCACGTGCGGTCGGCGGCCTCGGCCCTGGACTCCTTCCTCGTCGGACCGCCCGGGGTGGCCACCAAAGAGCAGCTGACGCAGTTGCTCTCGAACGCCACTCCCGGCCCCGACGGCTGGATTCGCGCCGTCGGCTACCACGAATCGGTCGCGGGCGAGCTGGACCGAACGGCCCTCGATGCCCTCGTGCGCGACGTCCCGGTGCGCATCCAGCACCGCAGCGGCGCGCTGTGGATCCTCAACTCCGAGGCGCTGGGCCGGGTCGGCCTGCCCGACCACCCCGACGGCCGCCTGCGCAGCGCCGACCGCGGCTGGTCGGACGCGCTGCAGCAGCGCGAAACCGACCTCGCCGAACTCAGCCGCCGCATCACCGCGACCGGCGTCACCGGCGTCACCGACGCCACCCCGGACCTCGCCGCCGACGACATGGTCTCGCTGCTGGTGTCACACCGGCGCGGCGAGTTCCGGCCGCGGCCCAGCTTCCTATCGCCGGGCAAGAAGATCCTGCAGGACGACCGCCTCGACCTGGACTCCCTGACGGCCTGGATCGCCGGCCAGCACGCCGACGGCCGACCGGTAGCCGTGCACTGCGTGACCGCCGCCCAGCTGGTGGTCACCATCGCGGCCCTGCGCGCGGCCGGCGGCCACCCGCTGGATCGCATCGAACACGCCGCCGTCGTGCCCGACGACAACCTCTCCGACCTCGCGGAGCTCGGGGTCACCGTGGTGACGCAACCCAACTTCGTCGCCGAGCGCGGCGACCACTACCTCGCCGACGTGCCCGCCTCCGAGCACGGCCAACTCTGGCGCGTCGCCTCTCTGCTCGACGCGGCGGTGCCGGTGGCCCTGTCGACCGACATGCCGTTCGGCCACGGCGACCCATGGACGGCGATGCGCGCCGCGGTGTACCGCACCACCCCGAGCGGCGCGGTGCTCAACGCGGACGAATGTGTGCCTGCCCTAACGGCTTTGACGATGTTTCTGGGCCGCCCGGATCGGCCGGGCCGGGCGCGGACCGTCGAAGCCGGGCAGCCGGGGGACCTATGCGTGCTGACCGAGCCACCGGCGACGGCGCTGGCCGAGCTGGACGCCGGCATGGTCGCGGCCACCGTCATCGCGGGCGAGCTCGTCTACTTCGCGATGTGACCGGCGATCAATCCGCCTGCATGAGTGCGGCGCGCAGACTTTCGCACTGGCTGTCGAAAAATTGTCGCGACACCGGGGCCTTCCGTGCCACCGCGTCGAAGCCGTGGAACGCGCCCGGAACCACCTCCACGTGGCACGGCACCCCCGCGTCGATCAGCCGCTGGGCGTAGGCCAGGTCCTCGTCGTGGAAGAGGTCGTGCGTGCCGACCCCGATCCACGCCGGCGGCAACCCGCCGAGGTCCTCGCGGCGGCCCGGGACGGCGACCCGCGGGTCGGCGCCTCCGAGGTAGGAGGTCCAGCCGAACCGGTTGCTGCGCGCGCTCCACAGGCGGTGGTTCGGGCTTGCGCCGGTGGCCGAACTTCGGTCGTCCAGCATCGGGTACGCCAGCACCTGGAATACCGGGCTCACTTCGCCGCGGTCGCGCGCCAGCAGCGCCAGCGCCGCCGCCAGGCCGCCGCCCGCGCTGGCGCCGGCGATCACCACCCGGTGGCGATCCACGGCGGGCAGGCCGCCGAGCCAGGTGAGCGCCGAATAGCAGTCCTCCAGCGACGCGGGATACGGATGCTCGGGCGCCAGGCGGTATTCCACCGACGCGACCGTGAGGTCGAGCCTCGAGCTGTAGCGGCGGCACAGCCAATCGTCCTGCTGGGCGTCGCCGATCACGTACCCGCCGCCGTGGATCCACAGCAGCGCCGGCGTCGGTTCGGTCGCGCCCGTGGGCCGGAAGAGCCGGACGACGGCCCCGGAGCCCAGGGTGATCACCTCGACATCGGGTGGCGCGCCGCGGCGCCGCCCCGTCAGGCCGCTCATGGCTCGCATGACCGGCAGGCTCCGGGGGCCGATCAGATGCCTCGGGGCGATGCGGGCGATGCTGCGCAGGTCCGGGTGAACGTCGTCGTTCGGCATCGATCCAGTATTACCGACACGGGGATGAGGCAGCGTCACGGCCGTGAGCCCGCGGTAGTAGTCCGGACAATCCACGGCAATACCTTCGAAACACGCGCCCCGTAGCTTCGGGCAGTAGGCGCCAATCGGGGAGGCGACATGGGAGGTACATCCAGCCGAGCCGGCGGAATGCCGGCCGGCTCAGCAGCGAAGCGGTGATCGCCAGTGGCGTCGACACCGACGAAAACCCATTGCCCGTATTGCTCGTTGCAATGCGGGATCACCCTCGACGCGTCCGGGGGACCGTCGAAGCCGCCGGTGCTCGCACCACAGGGCGACTTTCCGACTAATCGCGGCGGACTGTGCGCGAAGGGCTGGACTGCGGCCGAGCTGCTCGGGCATCCGGAACGGCTGACTCGGCCGCTCGTTCGCGACGGGCGTGGTAAGCCACTACGCCAGGCAACCTGGAATGAGGCGCTGGAACGGATAGTCGCGGCCATCAGGGAGACGCAGCGGGATTACGGCCTGGACGCGGTCGGATGTTTCGGCGGCGGGGGCCTGACTAACGAAAAGGCCTACCAGTTCGGCAAGTTCGCGCGCGTCGCGCTGCGCACCTCGGCGATCGATTACAACGGCCGGTTTTGCATGTCCTCGGCGGCCGCGGCGTCGAACCGCTCGTTCGGCATCGATCGTGGGTTGCCGTTTCCGCTCGCGGATATCGCACGGGCCGATGTCATCCTTCTCGTCGGTGGTAACCCCGCCGAAACGATGCCCCCGGCGATGCAGTATTTCGACGCGGGCCGCGCCCGAGGCGCCAAGCACATCGTCGTCGACCCGCGTCGCACCGCCACCGCCAGTCGCGCCGACCTTCACCTGCAGCCCGTCCCCGGAACCGACCTGGCGCTGGCCAACGGCATGCTCAATGTCATTGCCCGCGAGGGGCTTATCGCTCGCGAATACGTCGCGGAGCGGACCACTGGATTCGAGGCGGTGCGCCGCTCGGTGCGGCTGTACTGGCCCGATCGGGCGGAGCGGATCACCGGTGTGCCCGAGAACGACATCGTGGTCGCGGCGCGGACGCTGGCCGCGGCCGATCGGGCGATGATCCTGACCGCCCGCGGCGCCGAGCAACACAGCTCGGGCACCGACACGGCGCAGGCCTTCATCAATCTTGCCCTGGCGTTGGGATTGCCGGGCCGGCCGTATAGCGGATTCGCGACGATCACGGGTCAGGGCAACGGGCAGGGCGGGCGCGAGCACGGGCAAAAATGCGACCAGCTGCCCGGCTACCGCCGGCTCGACGACCCCGTCGCGCGCGCCCACGTCGCGCGGGTTTGGGGCGTCAACCCGGCCGATCTGCCATCGTCCGGGCAGTCGGCATACGAGATGCTCAGCGGCATCGGCGCGCCCGGCGGGGTGCGCGCACTGTGGGTGATGGCCTCCAACATCGTTGTCTCGGCGCCGAATTCGCTGCATGTGGCCGAAAAGCTGGCCGACCTCGACTTCCTGGTGGTGTCCGACATCTTCCTGTCCGAGACCGCGGCGCTGGCCGATGTGGTGCTACCCACCGCCCAGTGGGCCGAAGAGTCGGGAACCATGACCAACCTGGAAGGCCGGGTGATCTTGCGGCGGGCGGCCCTAGCGCCGCCGGATGAGGTTCGCAGCGACCTTGACGTGATGGCCGACCTGGCGAAGCGCCTGGGGGTGCATGGGTTCTCGGCCGACCCGCAGGAGGTATTCGGGGAACTGGGCCGTGCCAGCCAGGGCGGGAAGGCCGACTACCGGGGGATCAGCTACGAACGCATCACCACCGACGACGGCGTGTTCTGGCCGTGCCCGTCGGCCGGGTACCCCGACACCCCGCGACTGTTCGCCGAGGACTTCCCGACGCCCGACCGCCGAGCCCACTTCCATCCCGTTGAGCAACGCGCCGCCGCGGAAGTCCCGGATGACGAATTCCCGTACTACCTCACCACCGGGCGCGTGTTGAGTCAGTACCAATCCGGGACTCAAACGCGCAGGGTCGCAAAGCTTGCCGAGGCGGCGCCCGAGCCCGTGGTCGAGCTTCACCCGACATTGGGCAGACGATATGGCATCGTCAGCGGCGGCAAGGTTCGGCTGAAGACTCGCCGGGGCGAGGTCGTGATGACGGCGCGGATCAACGACGGCATCCGCCCGGACACCGTGTTCGCCCCGTTCCACTGGGGCGGCGCGGCGAGCATCAACCGGCTGACCAATCCTGTCCTGGACCCGCATTCGCGGATGCCATCGTTCAAAGTCTGCGCGGTCTCGGTGTCCAACGCCGCGGCCCGCACCGAGGAAGCCGATGCACCGGAAGGAGATGAGACATGAGTGATGGCAGCACCCCTAGGTTCCTGCAGGGAGCGTTCAACTTCGACGGCAAGGGGTACGAGTCGCCGTCCTTGCTGGACGCGTCCCTGCGGTATGTCGTGCCGGCCGGGGCGATCACCCAGCCGGTGTATTTCCGCGGTGGCAACAGCACCGACGAGCTGGTCACCGTTGTGCTGATGCGCGACGGTGCCCCGATGCGGTACTTCCCCATCGGGGCGAAAGACGCCGTGCACGTGCCACTTCGGGTCGTCGAAGACCTGATCGTCGACACCGTCGTCGAGGTGTTTGTCGCCGCGCCCGACGGGCTCAGCGGCACCGTCTTCGTCGACATCGGGTTCGTCGAAATCTAGGGCACATCAAGGGTATTCATGACTACATTGGCACAACCGGAGACCAACGGACACGGCCCGGCCGCCCTGGCCAGCCTGGTAGTGGTCGGCAACGGCATGGCGGGCGCGCGGGCGCTGGAAGAGATCCTCGCCCGCGGCGGCGGAGAGCAATTCGCCATCACGGTCTTCGGAGACGAACCCTACGGGAACTACAACCGGATCCTGCTGTCGAACGTGTTGGCCGGCTCGGATGACGCCGCGGAGATCTACCTCAATCCGCTGGACTGGTACGCCGAGAACGGCATCGACTTGCGCGCCGGGGTGCGGGTGGTGCGCATCGATCCCTTCGCGCACCTGGTGCACGCCGACGACGGCACGACCATCCGCTACGACAAGCTGCTTCTGGCCACCGGCAGCCGGGCGTTCTTTCCCCCGGTCGACGGCATCTGGCAGGACACCAGGACGCTGGCGCCGGGCGTGTTCGGGTTCCGAACCATCGACGATTGCCGGGCGATGATCCGGTTCGCCGAAGGGCGAACCC
>NZ_LZIC01000032.1 GCF_001667185.1 Mycobacterium sp. 852002-50816_SCH5313054-b
GATGGACCGGTCTCAACCCAGTATCGGTCACCCGGCCGCGTGCAAACTTCGCCGGGGCCGGCCGGACAGCCACCCCGTCCGGAGCCCGCGCCGCGCCCGCCGGCGCCACGCCCCGCGCCGGCTCCGGTCTCGCCGCCGCCCGCGGTCAACCTGCCAGAGCTGCCCGACCGGGGTTGGCGACGCATCGTGCGGCAGGCCACCTTTGGTCTGATCAAGCTGGGTCCGTCGGCCGCCCAGCGTCAGGACGCTCAGTACGAAGCGGCCATCCGCACGGAACTTCATGGCAACTACAAGGTCGGGGTGCTGGGCAAGGGCGGCGTCGGGAAGACGTCGGTGGCCGCCAGCGTCGGATCGCTTTTCGCCGAACTGCGCAGGCAGGACCACGTCGTGGCGATCGACGCCGATACCGCCTTCGGCCGGTTGAGCAACCGGATCGATCCCCGCTCGAGTGGCACCTTCTGGGAGTTGACCTCCGACCAGAATCTGCGGTCCTTCGCCGACGTGGTCGGGCGCCTGGGCCGCAACCCCGCCGGCCTGCACGTGCTCGGCGGCGAGCCGGCCGCCGGCCCGCGCCGGGTCCTCGATCCCGCGATCTACCGGGAGGCCGCGCGCCGACTGGACCGCCACTTCACCATCTCGGTCATCGACTGCGGCTCCACGATGGATTCGCCGGTGACCCAGGAGGTGTTGCGCGATCTGGACGCGCTGATCGTGGTCTCCTCGCCGTGGGCCGACGGCGCCTCCGCGGCCGCCCGGACCATGGAATGGCTTTCGGACAGAGGCCAGACCAGCCTGCTGCACCACACCATCGTGGTGCTCAACGACTCCGACGGCCACGCCGACAAACGCACCCGGGAGATGCTGGCCCGCGAGTTCGTCCAGCACGGACAGCCGGTGATCGAGGTGCCCTACGATCCCCATCTCCGCCCCGGCGGGGTGATCGATGTGGACGGCGAAATGGCCCCGGCGACGCGGCGCAAATTTCTCCAGATCACCGCGACGGTCGCGGGCCACTTCGCGGCCCGGCCGGAGCGTCCGGCGACCCCGCGGCCGCCCGCGCCATAGGGTCGGCGACGGCCTCGATCTTGGTCACGAGGTGACCGCGCACCGTCAGCACGATCGCGGCGAAGAGCCGGCGGTCGGCGAAGGCCAGCACCGCCGGTCCCCCGGCGGGACCGCTGACCAGAGTCACCTCCGGCCCCAGATAACGCATCAGGTTGGTGGCCACCGCGTGGGGGCCGTGGTTGATCTGCGGCGGCGGGGCCGGGTCGGCGAGGACGGTGCCCACACCCCAGACCGCCGGATCCAGCACGGCGGTCAACCCCGCGATGTCGCCGTTGGCGCACGCGGTGATGAACTTTTCGGTGACCAGCTGGTGCTCGGCCGGGGCGACGTCGTTCAATTTCGGTTGCGCCGCAGTGAATTTCGTCCGGGCGCGCCGCGCCAGCTGACGGCAGGTGCCAACGGGGCGTCCCACCGTCTCGGCGATCGTGTCGAAAGGGACCCCGAACACGTCGTGCAGGACGAAGGCGACCCGTTCCCCGGGGCTGAGGCGGCGTAGCACTTCCAGCAAAGCGGTGCGGACCTCGTCGTCGAGGGTGACCCGCTCGGCGGGGTCCGAGCGGGGCGTACCCGGTTGCTCGTCGACCTCGCCGGGCCGCTCGTGGCGGGCGCGCGCCGAACGCACCTGATCGAGGCAGAGGCGGCTCGCCACTACCGTTAGCCAGCCGCGAACGTCGTCGATCTCATTCGGGTCGGTACGCGACAGCCGCAGAAACGCTTCTTGCGCAACGTCTTCTGCGTCGCCGACGTCACCCAGCATCTGATACGCGAGGTTGATCAGATACGGGCGGTGCAGGCGCCAGGCCTGGGCGACCCGGTCCCTGGGTGAGGGCGACTGGCTCATGAACTTTCGACGATATGGGGCCGCAAAAAGTTACGCGTTTCGGCTGTAACTTTCTCGGCCGCGGCGCCGTCGTATGCGCAGTGCAGAAAACTCACGGAAGGAACCACTCCCATGACAATCGTCGTAACCGGAGCAACCGGCAACGTCGGGCGCCCACTCGTTGCCGAACTCGTCGCCGCGGGCGCCCGAGTGCGCGCGGTCACCCGCACGCCCGGTGGCGCGGGATTTCCCGCCGAAGTCGAGGTGGTCGGATCGGCGGCCGACGCCCTGGCGGGTGCGTCGGCGGTATTCCTCAACTCGCGGGCCCTGGGCGAGCAGCTCGCCGACACAGTCACCCAATGCGGGCGCTCGGGGGTGACCAAGCTGGTTGCGCTGTCGGCGATCAACGCCGACGACGACTTCTCGCGGCAGCCGTCGCGCTTCCGCGGGGACCGCAACAAGGAGGTCGAACAGCTCGCCGTGGATTCCGGCCTGGCCTGGGTGAGCCTGCGGCCCTCGGTGTTCGCCACCAACTTCGCCGGCATGTGGGGCGCACAGCTGCGCGCCGGCGACGTGGTGGGCGGGCCGTACGCCGCGGCGTCGTCGGCGCCGATCGTCGAGAGCGACATCTCGGCGGTCGCGGCGCGGGCGTTGCTCACCGATGACCTTGTGGGCCAGCGGATCCCGATGACGGGTCCGCAGGCGTTCAGCAACTCGGAGCTGGCCGGTGTCATCGGCGAGGTCCTCGGCCGCCCGCTGCAGTATTTCGAAGTGCCGGCTGAGATGGTGCGGCAAAGGTTCATCGGGTTGGGGTTCGGCGCCGAGTTCGCCGATGCGTATATCGCCATGCAGGCCGAGACCCTGGACAATCCGGCGCTGGTCACCCACGAGGTGGAGAAGATCCTCGGCCGCCCGGCGACCCCGTTCGCGCAGTGGGTGTCCGAGCACCGCGACCTGTTCGCCAGGTCCTGAAGGCCGAGGAGCTGACATGTCCGAACCACGTCCGCCGCGCTACCTCAAGCCCATGAACAAGATGATGATGGCCGTCCAGCGGCTCGGGATTCCGACCGGCCCCGCCATGGTGCTCACGGTGCCCGGTCGCAAGTCGGGCCGGCCGCGCAGCACCCCGATGACGCCGTTCGAATTCCGGGGCGGCCTCTACGTCGTGGCCGGCTACCCGGGCGCCGACTGGGCGGCGAATGCCCGCGCCGCGCGTAGCGGCACGTTGAGCCGGGGCCGACGGTCACGCGAGGTCAAGATCGTGGAGCTGGACGCCGAGGAAGCGCGGCCGGTGTTGCGCGCGTTTTCCACCGAAGTCCCGGTCGGCGTCGCGTTCGCGAAGCGCTCGGGGATGGTGCGCGACGGAACGGCCGACGAGTTCGAGGCGCTGGCGGGCCGGGTCGCCGTTTTCCGCTTCGAGCCGATCGGCCGCTGACCCCCGCATCAGTCCTCCGGCACCAAGGGTGAACCAACTCCAAGGAACATCCGTGTTACCGGCAGACCAATCTCTGGCGCGGCGCGGCGTTGTGCGTTTTGGCTGCACCGCGTGGGCAATCACTGCATTTGTTCGTCCGCAGTGGGGATGTCGAGCCGGGAGAAAGCTGATGCCAGATTCAACGCGCGCCGGTCAAAGACCACACCTCGCGGCTATCCGAGGGGCGGTCAGCGGAACAGACCCGGCGGAACCGACCGGTTGGGCCTCGAGAGCCCTGTGCCGCACCGCCGACCCCGACGGACTCTTCGTACGGGGCGCCGCCCAGCGCAAGGCGGCGGAGTTCTGCCGCCGCTGCCCGGTCATGCGAGAGTGCGGAGCAGAAGCGTTGGACAACAGGGTGGAGTTCGGTGTCTGGGGCGGCATGACCGAGCGCCAACGCCGAGCCCTCCTCCAGCGGCACCCCCAGATGGTGTCCTGGTCGAAATTCCTGAGCGAACAACGACACCGCGGCGTCAGCTGACTTGCACTCAGACGTAGTCTGGGGCGATGCGCACGGCCTTTCACGAGCAGCTGGATGCCCTCAATGAGCAGCTGGCTGACATGTGCGGAAGGGCTGGGTTGTCGATGCAGAACGCCACCCAGGCGCTCCTGCACGCTGACCTCGCGCTGGCCGAGCAGGTCATCGACGAGCAGGGCCGGCTCAAGGAAATGAGCGGCGCCGCCGAGGACGCCGCGTTCGTGCTGCTGGCACTGCAGGCCCCGGTGGCCGGTGACCTACGCGCGGTGGTCTCCGCGATCCGGGTGTGCGCCGATGTTGAACGGATGGGCGGCCTGGCGGTGCATGTCGCCAAGATCGTTCGCCGCCGCCACCCCGAACACGTGTTGCCGGAAGAAGCCAACGGCTATTTCGCCGAAATGGGCCGCGTCGCCGTCGAATTGGGCAACGCCGCCGAAGAGGTCTTGCGCACCGGCGATCCCGACAAGGCTCGCCTCCTCAATGAGGAAGACGACACCGTGGACGACCTGCACCGCAAGCTGTTCACCGAGCTCATGGATCGGCACTGGGAGCACGGCGTGGCCGCCGCGGTCGATGTGACCCTGCTGGGCAGGTTCTACGAACGCTTCGCCGACCACGCCGTCGAAATCGCCAGGCGCGTCATCTTCCAGGCCACCGGTGCGTTGCCGGGCGGACCGAAGCCGGTCGGCTAGCTACCAGACGATCGCGGCCATATCCCGATTGTCCGAACACACGCTGCGCACCGCGGCCGCGATGTCGGCCGCGGTGATGATCTGCAGATCCTCGACGGTCACCGGTCGGCCCGAGCGCTTTTGGGCGACCACCCGGGTGTCGCGCAACCCCTCGGCGCGTTCGATGACGTTGCGCGCGAACCGGCCGTTCTGCATCGCGTCGATGCCGTGCTGCCCGCCGGGCGTGGTGTAGTTGCGGATGGTGGTGGCCGCATCCAGAAACGCCTCCCGGGCGCCGTCGTCGAGCAGGCTCGCCCGCGGAGTGGCGTAGCGGTGCCCGATCTCGACGATCTCGGTGGGCGAATAGGACTCGAAACGCAGCTTGCGGTTGAACCGGCCGGCCAAACCCGGGTTCACCGTGAGGAATTCGTCGACCTGGTCCTCGTAGCCCGCCCCGATGAAGCAGAAGTCGAACCGGTGGGCTTCCAGCGCGACCAGCAGCTGGGTGACTGCCTCCATGCCGATCATGTCCGGCGTGCCGTCCTGGTGGCGCTCGATCAGCGAGTAGAACTCGTCCATGAAAATGATTCGACCGAGCGACTTTTCGATCAGCTCGTTGGTCTTGGGCCCGGACTCGCCGATGTAGTGGCCGCAGAAATCCGAGCGACGGACCTCGCGGATCTCCGGATGCCGCACGATCCCCATGCCGGCATAGATCTTGCCCAGCGCTTCGGCGGTGGTCGTCTTGCCGGTGCCGGGCGGGCCGACCAGCAGCATGTGGTTGGTCTGGCCCTCCACCGGCAGCCCGTGCTCGAGGCGCATCACGCGCACCTCGAGCTGGTCTTCCAGCGCCGACACCGCCTGCTTGACCGCCGCCAGCCCGACCTGTTTGGCCAGCAGTTGCCGGCCTTCCGCCAGGAGCTCGGCGCGTCGGCCCGCCGCGTCGTCGTCCTCCAGCTGCTCGCGGCTCTTTGCGGTCGAGACGTCCCACTTGTCGGTGCGGCTGGCGATCGTGTGTTCGTCGGTCACAACCAGCTGCAGATTCCGGTCGGCCAGGGCGGCTTTGGCGGCGTCGGTCAGGACCCCGTTGATGGTGGCCTTCGACAACCAGATCTGGGCCCGGTCCTCCTCGTGCAGCTGGCGGTGCACCATCCCCCGCACGTACGCCAAGTCGGCGACGAGCAGCGGAATGTCGGCCGGGCCGATCGAGGCCGTCAACACCTCGGCGCCGAATCGGCTCGACGACGTGTTCTGGCCGATCACGTCGACGCGGTCCAGCCAGTCCAGCGCCACCCGGCCCTGCCCGAGATGCGCTGCGGCGTGGGCGGCCAGCGCGCAGATCGAGGCGGTCACCGCGGACATGATGATCGCCTGCGGCGGCAGCTCCTCCGCGGCGGTCAGCAGCAGGTCCGGCCAGCGCTGCGTGGCGTACATCAGAAACGCCCGGGCCAACTGATGCCACTGGAAGTTGCCCCACGAGTCGAGCAGGTCGCGGCCGGCCAGCAGCCGGTCTGCCTCCGCGTATTCGCCGGCGATCGTCAGCGCCGACGACAACGCGAGCCCGACCTGAGATGCGTCGGTGACCGTGATGCCGATGTAGGGGCCCAACTGCATCTCCGCGGCCAGCGTCCGGCCGATGCGCGTGGTCTCGCGGTGCAGCCACTCGCGGTGATGGTTGAGCCGCTTCAGGGAGGTCAGGTCGTTGTCGCCGCAGGCGATGCGGCCCAGCCAGGCGTCGGCCATCGACGGATCGGCCTCGGTGGCGGCCACGAACTCCGGCAAGGCCGCGGCGCGACCCTGCCGGTCCATCGTTCCCATGGCGCGGTCGAAATGCCTACGCGCCGTGAGCAAATCCCCCATCGCCTGCACCATCCTCGACGCTACGTGGCGAACGACATCGCGACAGACTCCAGGTTGACATAGCGATTCTCCGCGCGGAACAGGTCCATGTCGGCAAGCCAAGTTTGGCCTGCCGCGGTCACTTTCACCGTCGCGCCGCTGGCCTGCTCGATGGCCACCTCGAAGGCGTGCCCGTGTCCGTCGGGAAGCGGCGTGCCGGCCGGCGCGATCGTGATCACGGTGGCGGGTCGCGGGGCGGGCGAGATCGCGCTGTCGGCCCCTCTAGCTTGGGGGGCGTGCTCGACCACGCTGACGCTCGTGCGCGGCGCGGGCCGCGCGGCGTTAGCCACGCTGACCAACGGCATCCGCACGCTGGCCCAGCGCTTCAGGTCACGAGTGTGCACGGTGACTCGCTCGCCGGCGCCGGCGGTGCGGATCACGATCCGTTTGGCGATCGCGTCGTCGGCGGCCACGAACACCCGCGACAGCTCCCCGGCGTCGGTGACCGGAATCATCAGGCGGTCGCCGTTGCCGAGCTTGCCCACCAACACCCCCGACGGCCCGATTTCAACGATCAGGTTGTCTGGCAACGGGCTTGGGCGCAACCCGCGCAGGACGGGACGCGGACCGCACATGTTGGCCGCCGCCGCGGCGGCCTGCTCGCCGTTGAGGCGGCGCAGGACGACGCTCGGTGGGGTGGGCGCCTGCGTGGGTGTGCGGATGGTGACCGTCGCGGTGCACATCCCGTGCGGATAGACCGTGACGTTCTGAATGACCTCATCGACGCGCAGCGTCCAGGCCTGGGCGAGCACCTGGGAGTTGATCGCCTCCGCCGGGTAGGCGTACGTCGTCATCCACCCGGCCTCCCCGCGGATGGCCTTCCACTTTTGCATCGTGCCCGACACCGCGTCCCAGCCGAGCCGGCGATCCAGCTCGATCAGGTCGGTGGCCGTGGCCACCTTCGCGCGCAACCCCTGGCAGCGCAGCAGCCCGGCGATCCGTTGAGCCGCCGAAATCGCCGTCGCCCCAAGGGTGGTGCGCCAGCGCAGCGCGCGGGTGTTCTCCATCACCGGCAGCCGCAGAATCAACCAGGTTTCGCGGCGGCCCGCGTACGGCGGGGTGCCGATCTCGGCGTCATACACCCGCGGATAGTCGCCGACGCTGCCGCACCGCGACCCGAACGACACGACGCTGATCGAGTCGAGTTCCAGGCCCAGCGGGTGCTGCAGCATCGGCACCAGTTCGACGATGTCGACGACGTTCTCCGTCTCGACGCTCACCGAGCCGGTCACCGTGGTGGCCCGGTGCGCCCTGCCGAGCAGCTGCACCGCCACCACCGCCACACCGTCCTGGACGCGCACCCCGCCCCCGGATCGGTTGCTGGCCACCGTGATTGGTTCGCCCCAGCTGATCGCGCGTCGGCCCCGCAGCGTCAGGACCGCCCACGACCACGCCGGCTGCCCCCGCCAACGCACGAACACCACCGCGACACCCACCACCACGGCCGCCGCCGCACCGATGTAGCCGCCGACCGCCCAGCTCGACACCGCGAGGAGGAATACCAGCAGGATCCCGACGACCCGCCGATTGCTGTCGGCGCTGAACCCGGTCAGCCGCGACCTCATCGTGCCCTCCGCAGCCGCACGGCCGTGGCCACCACGAGCAGACCGGCGATCACAGCGCCCAGGAACCCGATGGCGATGTTGCGCGCACGGTGATCCGGTGCGGGTGGGGGTGGTGGCGGTGTGATCACCCGACTTTGGGCACCCGGGGACATCTTGTCGCCCGGCGGGATGTTGAACGTCAACGCGGCGACCGGGTCCACCAGGCCGTAGCCCACCCTGTTGTCGACGCCCGCCGGTGGATTGTGCGCCGACTGCACGATCCGGTTGATCACCTGATGCGCCGTCAGCTGAGGGTATTTCGCGCGCACCAGCGCCGCGACGCCGCTGACGTATGCCGCCGAGAAGCTGGTCCCCCAGAACGGCATGTTCTTCTCTCCCGGCCGCGAGGGCGGGTAGGCGTTGACCGGCCCCCCGCCCTGCGGCGAGAGGCCCATGATGTGGGTCGCGGGCCCCGCCACGCCGACCCAGGGGCCCGACATGCTCTTGTCGATCGGCGCGCCGCCGGCATCGACGCCGCCGACGGACAGGACGTAGTCGGAGAACCACGAGGGCGAGGAGATGACCTTGACCTGGTGCCAGTCGCGGGGATCCGACGGGTCCAGCGGGTCATACATCGGGTTGTTGTCGCAGCCGCCTTCCCCGTCGTTGCCGGCGGCGGCGACGACCACGGCGTCCTTGACGGTCGCCGCGTACCACAGCGCTGCGCCCAGCGCCCGCTGATCGGTGGAGGACGCGGCCGGCAGGCAGGAGGTCACCGAGATGTTGATCACCTTCGCGCCCATGTTCGCGGCATGAACGACGGCCCGCGCCAACGTGTTCAGCGTGCCGGCTTTGACCTTCTCGTCCGAGTTCGGGTCGACCGGCGGCGGGTTGACCGGTTCGAAGGCCCGCGAAGACTGCCGTATCGAAATGATGGTCGCGTGCGGGGCCACGCCCACGACCCCGTCCGGGGCCCCCGGCGGGGGCGGCGGCACCGCGGGCTCGTCTTCGGTCTGCGGATCCGGCGGCCCGTTCGACGGAGCCATCGCGCCGGCCTCCGGCTGTCTCGTAGACACAG
>NZ_LZIC01000033.1 GCF_001667185.1 Mycobacterium sp. 852002-50816_SCH5313054-b
TTGGTGGGCGGTGGTTGCGGCTGGAAGGGGTCGTACCACCACCAGTCGGCGCGTTCGCCGATCGGTCCGGGGTAGGGCGGGACTGCGGGCGGGGGACGGGTGGGCGTGCGCGCGAGCGATCCTGCGCTGAGCGGTTGCCCGTCGCTGTCGGTGACCGACAGATCGGCCGCGGGTCCGGTGAGGGTGATGTGGCCTTGGTGGTGCAGGCGGTGGTGATAGGGGCAGACCAGCACCAGGTTGGCCAGCTCGGTGGGGCCGCCGTCTTCCCAGTGCCGCAGGTGGTGGGCGTGCAGGCCGCGGGTGGCGCCGCAGCCGGGGACCGCGCAGCTGGGGTGGCGGTGCTCGAGGGCGCGGCGCAGCCGCCGGCTGATCACCCGGGTGGTTCGTCCGGCGCCGATGGGCTGGCCGTGGCGTTCGAACCAGACTTCACAGGTGGCATCACAGGTGAGGTATTGGCGTTCGGCGTCGGTGAGCAGCGGCCCCAGATGCAGCGCGGCGACGCGCGCCGCGACGTCGAGGTGGACCACCACG
>NZ_LZIC01000034.1 GCF_001667185.1 Mycobacterium sp. 852002-50816_SCH5313054-b
ACCGCACCCCACTCGGCCATTTCACCCCTCTGACGTGTCGTTTTCGGAGATCACGGTTGCGGAGCGACCGGCCTGCACGGGCCATCGGGTGGCCCGGTGACGACCGGTGGTGGCGGATAACCCGGAAAAGTCGGCGACGACACCCCATCAATGGGGCAAAGTGGGGGACTGTGGGGTATGGTGGCTGAAGTGTTTGGGTGACCGGTGTGGGAGGTGAGCTGGTGTTTCTCGGCACCTACACGCCCAAACTCGACGACAAGGGGCGACTGACGTTGCCCGCCAAGTTCCGCGACTCGTTGGCAGGGGGGTTGATGGTCACCAAGAGCCAAGACCACAGCCTCGCCGTCTACCCGCGGACGGAATTCGAGCAGCTGGCGCGGCGGGCGAGCAAGACGTCGCGCAGCAACCCCGAGGCGCGAGCGTTCCTGCGCAACCTCGCCGCCGGCACCGACGAGCAGCATCCCGACGCGCAGGGGCGGATCACGTTGTCGGCCGACCACCGCCGGTACGCGAACCTGTCCAAGGATTGCGTGGTGATCGGTGCCGTCGATTACCTCGAGATCTGGGATGCGCAAGCCTGGCACGACTACCAGCAGACCCACGAAGAGAACTTCTCCGCGGCCAGCGATGAAGCACTCGGCGACATTATCTGAGGCGCGTGCCCGTGCATCGTGGCCTCTGCCCGAACCGACCCTGGCGTACTTCCCCAACGCCAGGTTCGCGCCTTCGGACAGGGACCCGGGTGCAGGGGCCGCCCGCCAGGTCCGGGGAGGCGTTGCGGTGGCAGATGTTTCGGACAACTTCGGCCACGTGCCCGTCTTGCTGCAGCGCTGCGTCGAGCTGCTCACCCCCGCCCTGACGCGTCACCACCCGGACGGCTCGGGAGCGGTCCTCGTCGACGCCACCCTCGGCGCGGGTGGGCACGCGGAGCGCTTCCTCACCGACTTGCCCGGCCTGCGGCTGATCGGGCTCGACCGCGACCCCAGCGCGCTGGACATCGCCGGGCGGCGGCTGGCGCCGTTCGCCGACCGAGTCACGCTGGTGCAGACCCGGTATGACGGCCTCGCCGGAGCCCTCGACGAATCCGGCTACGCCGCAGTCGAATCCGTCGATGGCATGCTCTTCGACCTCGGCGTCTCCTCCATGCAGCTCGATCGCGCCGAACGCGGCTTCGCGTACGCCCAGGACGCACCGCTGGACATGCGGATGGATCCGACGTCGCCGCTGACCGCGGCCGACATCGTGAACACCTACGACGAGGCGGCGCTGGCCGACATCCTGCACCGCTACGGCGAGGAGCGCTTCGCGCGCCGCATCGCCGTGCAGATCGTCCGCCAGCGCGCCCGGACCCCGTTCACCTCGACCGCAGAGCTGGTAGCCCTGCTCTACCAAGCGATTCCGGCGCCCGCCCGCCGCACCGGCGGGCATCCGGCCAAGCGCACCTTCCAGGCGCTGCGGGTCGCCGTGAACGACGAACTGACCTCGCTGCGCGACGCACTGCCCGCCGCACTGGACGCGCTGCGCGTGGGCGGACGCATCGCGGTGTTGGCCTACCAGTCGCTGGAGGACCGGATCGTCAAGCGCGTGTTCGCGGAGGCGGTCGCCTCGCGGACGCCGGTGGACCTTCCGTTCGAACTTCCCGGCCACGAGCCGCAATTCCGGTCGTTGACGCGCGGCGCCGAACGCGCGGACGCGGCCGAGATCGACCGCAACCCCCGCAGTGCCGCCGTGCGATTACGGGCCTTGCAACGGCTGGAGCAGCGGGTGCAATCACAGCACGCGAGTGGGAAAGGCGACTCATGAAGGTAAAGCGCGAGGCGCCGAAGCGCCGCGGTGGCGGTGACCGCCGCGGCGGACGCGACGGTTCCACCCGCAAGGGCAGGCGCGCCGCCGCCGACTCGGTGTCGCCGCGGCGCACCCGGCCGGCGTCGGCGAACGCCCGCGAGGCCGGGGCGAACAAGTCCGGGCCGCAGACCAGCCCCATCGCCCGGCCGGCGGAGCGGCCCGGCCGGCCCAAAAGCGCGAGCCAGGCCAAGGCTCGCGCCAAAGCGCGGAAAGCCAAGGCGCCCAAGGCTGTTCGCCCCCGGTTGTCCGAGCGCCTGGCCATCCGGCTCGCGTCGGTCGACCTGCGGCCGCGCACGCTGGCGGCCAAGGTTCCGTTCGTCGTCCTGATCATCGGCGCGCTCGGCCTCGGCCTGGGCCTGACGCTGTGGTTGTCCACCGCCTCCGCCGAGCGCTCGTACCAGCTGAGCCACGCCCGCGCGAAGAACCGGATGCTGCAGGAGCAGAAGGAGGCGCTGGAACGCGATGTGCGCGAGGCGGAATCCGCGCCGGCGCTGGCCGAGGCGGCCCGCAAGCAAGGCATGATCCCGACCAGGGACACCGCGCACCTGGTCCAGGACCCGTCGGGCAACTGGGTGGTGGTGGGCACCCCGAAGCCGGCCGACGGCGTCCCGCCGCCGCCGCTGAACACCAAGCTCTCCGACGCGCCACCGCCGGCCCCGCCGCCGCCGGCGCTCCCGCCGGAGGTCCCGGTCCGGGTGCCACCCGCGCCCGGGGGCCCGGCGGTGCCGGCCAGGCCGGGTCCGGAGGCCTTGTTGCGCGCCCCGGACGGGTCGTCGACGGTGGGCGGCCAGCACCTGCCCTCGCAGCCGACCGCGCCGTTGCCGGGGATGCCCGGCGGCCCGGCCACCGGGCAGTTCCAGGGTGTCGTGCCCTTGCCGGGGTTGCCCGGCCCGGCGGCAGCCGCGACCGCCCCGGGGCCCGCCGAGGTGCCGATCCCGTTGGGCGGCTTGCCCGTTGCTCCCGTCCCGGCGACCCTACCGGCGGAGGTGCCGGTTCCGGTGCGGCCGGGGATCGCGTCGGGCGCCCCCCAGGTGGTGGCCCCGGTCGTCCCCGGCGTCCCGGCGCAGCCCGGTGTGCCGGCTAACGGCGGACAGGTCGGCCCCCTGACCGCCGCGACGCCGGGCGCCGCCCGGTGAGCCGCGGCGACGCCGGGCGCACGAGCCGGTCGCAGTCCGCGCGGTCGACCCGCGGTCCCGGTAAACCGCAGGAGCCCAGGGGGGTCCGGCAACCGAAGCGGGCCCGTAAGCCCAAGCAAGCCCCGCAGCCGCCGGACGCGCGCGGGCCGAAGATGTTCCGGAAAGCCAAGGAGTCCAAGCAAACCCGCGCCGACGCGCGGCCCGACACCGTGGGCGCCGGTCACTCGGCGCGGCAGCGGCGCACCCGCCAGATCGTGGAAGTGGGGTCGCGCGGCGCGTCGTTCGTCTTCCGGCACCGGGCCGGCAACGCCGTCATCCTGGTGCTGATGCTGGTCGCGGGTGCCCAGCTGTTCATGCTGCAGGTCAAGGACGCCCCCAAGCTGCGGGCCCAGGCGGCCGGCCAGCTCAAGGTCACCGACGTCGAGAAGGCGGTGCGCGGCAGCATCGTCGACCGCAACAACCAACAGCTGGCGTTCACCATCGAGTCGCGAGCGTTGACGTTCCAGCCCAAGAGGATTCGCCAGCAACTCGAAGATGCGAAGCGGAAGAATTCGGCCGCCCCCGACCCGCAGGAGCGGCTGCGCGACATCGCCAAGGAGGTCTCCACCCGGCTGAACAACAAGCCGGACTACCAGACCGTGCTGAAGAAGCTGCAGAGCAATGACAACTTCGTCTACCTGGCGCGCGCCGTCGACCCGGCCGTGTCCAGCGCGATCTCCGAGAAGTATCCCGAGGTCGGCTCCGAGCGGCAGGATCTGCGCCAGTATCCCGGCGGATCGCTGGCGGCCAACATCGTCGGCGGCATCGACTGGGACGGCCACGGGCTGCTGGGGTTGGAGGATTCGCTGGACTCGGTGCTGTCGGGGACCGACGGCTCGGTCACCTACGACCGCGGGTCCGACGGCGTCGTCATCCCCGGCAGCTACCGCAACCGGCACCGGGCGGTCAACGGGTCGACGGTCCAGCTGACCCTGGACGACGACATCCAGTTCTACGTGCAGCAGCAGGTCCAGCAGGCCAAGAATCTGTCTGGGGCGCATAATGTTTCGGCCGTGGTGCTCGACTCGAAGACCGGCGAGGTGCTGGCCATGGCCAACGACAACACCTTCGACCCCTCCCAGGACATCGGACGCCAGGGCGACAGGCAGCTGGGCAACCTGGTGGTGTCCTCGCCCTTCGAGCCCGGATCGGTGAACAAGGTGATCACCGCGTCCTCGGTCATCGAATACGGGCTGAGTAACCCCGACGAGGTGTTGCACGTGCCCGGCTCGATCCAGATGGGCGGGGTTTCGATCCACGACGCCTGGGACCACGGCGTGATGCCCTACACCACCACCGGCGTGTTCGGGAAGTCGTCGAACGTCGGCACCCTGATGCTGGCGCAGCGCGTCGGCCCGGAGCGCTTCTATGACATGGTCCGCAAGTTCGGGCTGGGCCAGCGCACCAACGTCGGGCTGCCCGGTGAGAGCGCGGGGCTGGTCCCGCCCATCGACCAATGGTCGGGCAGCACCTTCTCCAACCTGCCTATCGGCCAGGGCCTTTCGATGACCCTGCTGCAGATGACCGACATGTACCAGACCATCGCCAACGACGGCCTGCGGGTACCGCCGCGGATCATCAAGGCCACCATCGCACCCGACGGCACCCGGACCGAGGAACCGCACCCCGAAGGTGTCCGGGTGGTCTCGCCGCAGACCGCGCAGACCGTGCGCGGCATGCTGCGCGCCGTCGTGCAAAAGGACCCGATGGGCTACCAACAGGGCACCGGGTCGGCGGCCGCGGTGTCCGGTTACCAGATGGCCGGCAAGACGGGCACCGCCCAGCAGATCAACCCCGGGTGCGGCTGCTACTTCGACGACGTCTACTGGATCACGTTCGCCGGCATGGCCACCGTCGACAATCCCCGCTACGTCATCGGCATCATGATGGACAACCCGCAGCGCAACGCCGACGGCTCGCCCGGGCATTCGGCGGCCCCGCTGTTCCACAACATCGCCGGCTGGCTGATGCAGCGGGAGAACGTGCCGCTGTCACCGGATCCCGGCCCGCCGCTGACGTTGCAGGCCACCTAGGGGTGGCCGCACGGGCGGCCGGCCCGGGCAGGCCCGCAGCCGGTTCAGCCCTTCTTCTTGGCCGGGGCGTCCTGGCAGCCCTGAATCCACTCCTGCTGGTTGAGGCCCTGAGCCTGATTCGTCGCCCAGGAGCCGCAGATGGTCGAGGCGCCCATCATGCCGGCCTGGGTCTGGACCAAGTCATTGCCGTCGGCGAACGTGAATCCCTTGTGGTAGGCGTCGCTGTGGCCGGCTGAGCCGCACGCGGTGAGGGCGGCGGCGGTGAGCAGGCCCGCTGCGGCGAGAGTGATCTTCATGGTTTGGACCCTTCATCCGGTGGCGGCCGGGTTGCCGCTACCCGGCCAATGCGCCGGGCATCCGAAGGTTGCGGCAACGGCCTGAAGGAATCTTGGGGAGCAGAGACTGAATCGGGACGGGCCGCGGGTAACCCCCGGGGCCGGTGCGGCTAGGTAGGGTGTCAGGGCTGATCGTGGCGACAGGGGTGACGTCGGAGGGAGGTGCGGCTGTGGTCTCGGTGCCCACTGATTTGCGCCCCCGCGCCGGCTCGGGCGCCCGGTTGTCCGCGCTGGCGGCCCAGGTCGGCGCGGTGCTGGCCGACGGGGTCGCCGTTGTCGACCCCACCGTCACCGGTGTGACCCTGCGCGCGCAGGACGTGCGGTCCGGCGACCTGTTCGCCGCGCTGCCGGGCTCGACCACGCACGGCGCCCGCTTTGCCGGTGACGCGATCGAACGCGGTGCCGTGGCGGTGCTCACCGACGCCGCCGGCGTCGCAGAGATGGCCTCCCACGCCGGCGCGGTGCCCACCCTGGTGCACCCGGCGCCCCGCCGCGTGCTCGGCGGCCTGGCCGCCGCGGTGTACAGCAACCCGTCCGAGAAGGTCACCGTCATCGGGATCACCGGGACGTCGGGCAAGACGACCACGACCTATCTGGTCGAGTCCGGGCTGCGGGCCGGCGGCCGCACGGCCGGGCTGATCGGCACCATCGGCATCCGCATCGACGGCGCCGACATCCCGAGCGCGCTGACCACCCCGGAGGCCCCCGACCTGCAGGCGATGCTCGCGGCGATGGCCGAGCGCGGGGTGGACACCGTGGTCATGGAGGCCTCCAGCCACGCGCTGACCCTGGGCCGCGTGGACGGCACCACGTTCGCGGTGGGCGCCTTCACCAACCTCTCGCGCGACCACCTCGACTTCCACCCCACGATGGCCGACTACTTCGAGGCCAAGGCCGTGCTGTTCGACCCCGCCTCGCCGCTGCGCGCCGACACCGCGGTGGTGTGCATCGACGACGACGCCGGGCGCGCGATGGCCGAGCGCGCCGGCGACGCGATCACCGTCAGCGCCGCCGGCCAATCGGCCCACTGGCGCGCCACGGACGTGGCGCCGATGGGCGCCGGGGGACAGGAGTTCACGGTCGTGGATCCCGCCGGCGTGCACCATCGCGTCGGCGTCCGGTTGCCGGGCCATTACAACGTCGCCAATTGCCTTGTCGCGCTGGCGATTCTGGATACGGTGGGGGTTTCCCCCGAGCAGGCGGCGCCGGGCTTGCTGCAGACCCGCGTGCCCGGACGGCTGGAGGAGGTCGACCGCGGCCAGGAATTCCTCGCGCTGGTCGACTACGCCCACAAGCCGGGCGCGCTGCGGGCCGTGCTGACCGCACTGGCGCGGCCCGGTCGCCGGCTGGCGGTGGTGTTCGGCGCGGGCGGCGAGCGCGACCCGGGCAAGCGGGCGCCGATGGGCGAAATCGCCGCCGAGCTGGCAGATTTGGTGATCGTCACCGACGACAACCCGCGCGGTGAGGACCCCGCGGCGATCCGCCGCGAGATCCTGGCCGGGGCCGCCCAGGGCGCCGCCGAGGTCGTCGAGATCGCCGATCGCCGCGCGGCGATCGACCACGCGGTGGCCTGGGCCGGCCCCGGCGACGTGGTGCTGGTCGCCGGCAAGGGCCACGAAACCGGGCAGCGAGCCGCAGGGCAGACGCGCCCGTTCGACGACCGCGTGGAGCTTGCGGAGGCGCTGCAGGCCCGAAGGACTCGGCAGTGATCGACCTGACCGTCGCCCGGATCGCCCAAATCGTCGGCGGCACACTGGCCGACATCTCGCCGGAGGCAGCGGCGGACCGCCGCGTCACCGGAACCGTCGAATTCGACTCGCGCAAAGTCGGCCCGGGCGGGCTGTTCCTGGCGCTGCCCGGGGCGCGCTCCGACGGGCATGACCACGCGGCCGCGGCGACCGCGGCCGGTGCGGTCGCCGTGCTGGCGGCCCGGCCGGTCGGGGTGCCCGCCATCGTGGTCGAACCCCGGCCCCGCGCCGCCGGGGGCGGCCTGGCCGGGGTGCTCGAGCACGACGCCGACGGTTCCGGTGCGGCGGTGCTGGCCGCGCTGGCCAAGCTGGCCCGGGCGGTGGCGGCCGAACTTGTCGCGGGCGGCCTGAGGATCATCGGGATCACCGGGTCGTCGGGAAAGACCTCGACCAAGGACCTGGTGGCCGCCGTGCTCGATCCGTTGGGTGAGGTGATCGCCCCGCCCGGATCGTTCAACAACGAGCTGGGCCACCCCTGGACCGTGCTGCGCGCGACCCGTAGCACGGACTACCTCATTCTCGAGATGTCGGCGCGGCATCCCGGCAACATCGCCGCGCTGGCCGACATCGCCCCGCCGTCGATCGGGGTGGTCCTCAATGTCGGCACCGCCCATCTCGGCGAGTTCGGCTCCCGGGAAGCCATCGCGCGCACCAAAGCCGAACTGCCACAAGCCGTTACGTCATCCGGCGTCGTCATCCTCAACGTCGACGACCCGGTCGTGGCCGCGATGGCCCAGGTCACCGCGGCCCGGGTGGTCCGGGTCAGCCGCGCTCCCCACACCGCGTCGGGACCCAGCGACGTGTGGGCCGAGGGAGTGTCGCTCGACGAATTGGCCAGGCCGCGCTTTACCCTGCACGCGATGGACAGCGCAGTCGACGTGCGGCTCGGCGTGTTCGGCGACCATCAGGTCACCAACGCGCTGTGCGCCGGCGCGGTCGCGCTGCAATGCGGCGCCGGGGTCGAACAGGTGGCCGCCGCGCTGCAAGCCGCGGGCCCGGTGTCGCGGCATCGCATGCACGTCACCACCCGCGCCGACGGCGTCACGGTGATCGACGACGCGTACAACGCCAACCCCGACTCGATGCGGGCCGGGCTGCAGGCGCTCGCCTGGATCGCTCACGGCGGCGGGGAAGGGCCCGCCGAAAAGCGCAGGAGTTGGGCGGTGCTGGGCGAGATGGCCGAGCTCGGCGAGGACGCGATAACCGAGCACGATCGCATCGGCCGGCTCGCGGTGCGCTTAGATGTGTCACGACTCGTTGTCGTGGGAACCGGGAGGTCGATGAGCGCCATGCACCACGGGGCGGTCATGGAGGGCTCCTGGGGCACGGAGTCGGTCAGCGTGCCCGGCGCCGACGCCGCCCTGGCGTTGTTGCGGGCCGAGGTGCAACCCGGCGACGTGGTCCTGGTCAAGGCGTCCAACGCGGCAGGCCTGGGCGCGCTGGCCGAGGCGCTGGCCTCGGATGACCCGGACGGGGCGCGCCCGTGAGACAGATCCTCATCGCCGTCGCCATCGCGCTGACCGTCTCGATCCTGTTGACGCCGGCGCTGATCCGGCTGTTCACCAAGCAGGGTTTTGGCCACCAGATCCGCGAGGACGGCCCGCCGACCCACCACGCCAAGCGCGGCACGCCGTCGATGGGCGGCGTGGCGATCCTGGCCGGCATCTGGGCGGGATACCTCGGCACGCACCTCGCGGGGCTGGCGTTCGACGGCGAGGGCATCTCGGCGTCGGGTCTGCTGGTGCTGGGCCTGGCCACCGTGCTCGGCGGCGTCGGGTTCCTCGACGACCTGATCAAGATCCGCCGCTCGCGCAACCTCGGGCTGAACAAGACGGCCAAGACCGTCGGCCAGATCGCCGCCGCGGTGCTGTTCGGGGTGCTGGTCCTGCAGTTCCACAGCGCCAACGGCCTGACCCCGGCCAGCGCGAACCTGTCCTACGTCCGCGAAATCGCCACCGTCACACTGGCTCCCGGACTGTTCGTGCTGTTCTGCGTGGTGATCGTCAGCGCCTGGTCCAACGCGGTCAACTTCACCGACGGCCTGGACGGGCTGGCAGCGGGCTGCATGGCGATGGTCACCGCCGCCTACGTGCTGATCACCTTCTGGCAGTACCGCAACGCGTGCGTCACCGCCCCGGGGCTGGGCTGCTACAACGTGCGCGATCCGCTGGACCTGGCAATCATCGCGGCCGCCACCGCCGGCGCCTGCATCGGCTTTTTGTGGTGGAACGCCGCCCCGGCCAAGATCTTCATGGGCGACACCGGCTCCCTGGCGCTGGGCGGGATCATCGCCGGCCTGTCGGTCACCAGCCGCACCGAGATCCTCGCCGTCGTGCTGGGCTCGCTGTTCGTCGCGGAGGTCACCTCCGTGGTGCTGCAGATCCTGGCCTTCCGCACCACCGGGCGCCGGGTGTTCCGGATGGCGCCCTTCCACCACCATTTCGAGTTGGCCGGCTGGGCCGAAACGACGGTGATCATCCGCTTCTGGCTACTCACCGCGATCGCCTGCGGCCTGGGCGTGGCCCTCTTCTACGGTGAGTGGCTGGCCACCGTCGGTGCGTGATGAGCGGTCTTGACCCCGTGGGACCGGGCGCGCCCGTGCTGGTGGCCGGCGGCGGCGTCACCGGCAGGGCGGTGCTGGCCGCCCTGACCCGGTTCGGCGCCGCGCCGACGCTGTGCGACGACGACCCGGCCACGCTGCGCGCCTACGCCGAACAAGGCGTCGCCACCGTGCCGACATCGACGGCGACGGGGCAGATCTCGCACTACGCCCTGGTGGTGACCAGCCCCGGGTTCTCCCCGGCCACGCCGCTGCTGGCCGCCGCGGCGACCGCGGGCGTGCCCATCTGGGGCGACGTCGAATTGGCCTGGCGGCTCGACGCCGCGGGCCACTACGGCCCGCCCCGCCGCTGGCTGGTGGTGACCGGGACGAACGGCAAGACCACCACGACCTCGATGCTGCACGCCATGCTGGCCGCCGGTGGCAGAAGCAGCGTGCTGTGCGGCAACATCGGCGATCCGGTCCTGGATGTGCTCGACCGGCCGGCCGACCTGCTGGCCGTCGAGCTGTCCAGCTTCCAGCTGCACTGGGCGCCCTCGCTGCGGCCCGAGGCCGGCGTCGTCCTCAACATCGCCGAGGATCACCTCGACTGGCACTCCACGATGGCCGACTACACCGCGGCGAAGGCCCGGGTCCTGGGCGGCCGGGTGGCCGTGGTCGGGCTGGACGACGCCCGGGCCGCCGCGCTGCTGGCCACCGCCGCCGCGCCGGTGCGCGCCGGCTTCCGGCTCGGTGAGCCCGGCGCGGGCGAGCTCGGCGTGCGTGACGGCCAATTGATCGACCGCGCCTTCGCCGACGACCTGGCGCTGCTGGCCGCCGACTCCATCCCGGTGCCGGGCCCGGTCGGCGTGCTCGACGCCCTGGCCGCGGCGGCCCTGGCCCGCAGCGTCGGGGTGCCGCCAGAAGCCATCGCCGGCGCGGTCGCGTCGTTCCGGGTGGGCCGACACCGGGCCGAGGTCGTCGTCGTCGCCGACGGGGTCACCTACGTCGACGATTCCAAGGCCACCAACCCGCACGCCGCCGAAGCGTCGGTGCTGGCCTATCCGCGCGTGGTGTGGGTGGCCGGCGGTTTGCTGAAGGGCGCATCCGTCGATGCCGAAGTCGCCAGGGTCGCGTCCCGGCTGGTCGGCGCGGTGCTCATCGGCCGGGATCGCGGTCAGGTTGCAGAGGCGTTATCGCGACACGCGCCGGATGTCCCCGTCGTCCAGGTTGTGACAGGCGAGGATGCTGATATGAATGCGACTGCTGTGGTTTCTGATACAGATGTGACAGAAGTGAGACCTTCGGGTGGGGACCTCGGCGCTCGCGTCATGACCGCGGCCGTGGCCGCCGCCCGGGAGCTCGCCCAGCCCGGCGACACGGTGCTGCTGGCGCCGGCCGGCGCGTCGTTCGACCAGTTCGCTGGCTACGCAGCCCGGGGCGACGCGTTCGCCGCCGCCGTGCGCGCGGCGGCCCGGTAGGTGGGCGTGGCTAACGCGCTGACCCGGCGGCTGCGCCGGGGCAAGGGAAGCAAGGGCGCCGCGCCCGGGCCGGACACCTCCGACTCCTCGGAAGCCCCGGACGTGGAGGCCCCGACGGACGCGATCGAGGCCACCGCCGAACAGGCCGACGCCAAGGCCCACGCGGGCGCCAAGGCCAGGCTGGCCGCGATGCCGGGCGGTCTGCACAGCCGGTTCGGCGCGTGGCTGGGCCGGCCGATGACGTCGTTTCACCTGATCGTCGCCGTCACCGGGTTGCTGACGACGCTCGGGCTGACCATGGTGCTGTCCGCCTCGGGCGTGCGCTCCTACGGCGCCGACGGATCGGCCTGGGTGATCTTCGCCAAGCAGGTCCTGTGGACGGTCGTCGGGCTGATCGCGGCCTACGTCGCGATGCGCGTGTCGGTGCAATTCATCCGGCGCGTGGCCTTCACCGGCTACCTCATCACCATCATCCTGCTGGTGCTCGTGCTGGTTCCCGGGATCGGCAACCTGGCCAACGGCTCCCGGAAGTGGTTCGTGATCGCGGGCTTCTCGATGCAGCCCTCCGAGCTGGCCAAGATCGCGTTCGCCATCTGGGGTGCGCACCTGCTGGCGGCCCGGCGCATGGAGCGGGCGTCGCTGCGGGAGATGCTGATTCCGCTGGTCCCGGCCGCGGTCATCGCGCTGGCGCTGATCGTCGCCCAGCCCGACCTCGGCCAGACGGTGTCGCTGGGCATCATCCTGCTGGCCCTGCTCTGGTACGCCGGGCTGCCGCTGCGCGTCTTCGTCGCCTCGCTGGCTGCCGTCTTCATGGCCGGCGCGGTCCTGGCGATGTCGGCCGGGTACCGCTCGGACCGGGTGCGGTCCTGGATCAACCCCGAGAACGACCCGCAGGACACCGGCTACCAGGCCCGGCAGGCCAAGTTCGCGCTGGCCCACGGCGGCATCTTCGGCGACGGCCTCGGCCAGGGCGTCGCCAAGTGGAACTACCTGCCCAACGCCCACAACGACTTCATCTTCGCCATCATCGGCGAGGAGCTGGGCTTCATCGGGGCGTTCGGGCTGCTGGCCCTCTTCGGCCTGTTCGCCTACACCGGGATGCGGATCGCGCGCCGGTCCGCCGACCCGTTCCTGCGGTTGGTGACCGCCACCACGACCATGTGGATCCTCGGTCAGGCGTTCATCAACATCGGCTACGTCATCGGCGTGCTGCCGGTTACCGGCCTGCAGCTGCCACTCATCTCCGCGGGCGGAACATCAACGGCGGCAACGCTCTTCATGATCGGCATCATGGCCAACGCGGCGCGACACGAACCGGAGGCGGTGGCCGCGCTGCGGGCCGGCCGTGACGACAAGATGAACCAGCTGCTGCGGCTGCCGCTGCCCCGGCCGTACGCGCCGAGCCGCATCGAGTCCTTCCGCGACCGCAAGCGAGACGGTGCGGCGGCGCCCCGGAAGGCCCCCAAGGCGCCCGGCCGGAAGGCGTCGCGCACCGCCGACAAGCCGCTGCGCAAGGCGTCCGGCCGAACGGCCGGCCGGCCGGCGCGCCAGTCTGGGGGCGCCCCGCGGGTGCGGGGAGGGCATCATGGATCAAGCCAGCGGTACGCCGGTCAGCGTCCGACACGGCGAGCACGCACATTGGAAGGTCAGCGTTACGGGTGAACGGCACGATCAGACAGCCGACCGGCGGGCTGGGGGGAAACCCCTCGCCCGCCGGTGCCGCATCATCGGCCAATGCGGTCCTGTCGGTCGTGCTGGCCGGCGGCGGCACGGCCGGCCACGTCGAGCCCGCGATGGCCGTCGCCGACGCGCTCAGCGCGCTGGATCCCCAGGTCCGCATCACCGCGCTGGGCACCCGACGCGGGCTTGAGACCCGGTTGGTGCCCGAGCGCGGCTATCCCCTCGAGCTGATCACGCCGGTCCCGCTGCCCCGAAAACCCAGCGGTGACCTGGCGCGGCTGCCACCCCGGGTGTGGCGCGCGGTCCGGGAAGCCCGCGCGGTGCTCGACGCCGTCCACGCCGACGTGGTGATCGGTTTCGGGGGCTACGTCGCCGTGCCGGCCTACCTGGCCGCGCGCGGCGGGCTCGGTCGCAGGCGGCGCGTCCCGGTGGTGATTCACGAGGCCAACGCCCGCGCCGGGCTGGCCAACCGGGTCGGCGCCCGCGGCGCCGCCCGGGTGCTGTCGGCGGTGCCGGATTGCGGCCTGCCACGCGCCGAGGTGGTCGGCGTGCCGATCCGGGCGACGCTCACCGCGTTCGACCGTGCGGCGTTGCGCGCCGAGGCCCGCCGGCACTTCGGTTTCGCCGACGACGCGCGGGTGCTGCTGGTGTTCGGCGGCTCCCAGGGCGCCGTGTCGCTCAACCGGGCCGTCTCCGGGGCGGCCGCCGACCTGGCCGCCGCGGGTGTGAGCGTGCTGCACGCGCACGGACCCAAGAACACCCTCGACCTGCGCGCGCCCGGCCCCGGCGACCCGCCCTACGTGGCGGTGCCCTACCTCGACCGGATGGACCTGGCCTACGCCGCCGCGGACCTCGCGATCTGCCGGTCCGGGGCGATGACGGTCGCCGAAGTCTCGGCCGTCGGCCTGCCGGCCATCTACGTGCCGCTGCCGATCGGCAACGGCGAACAACGGCTCAACGCGTTGCCGGTGGTCAACGGCGGTGGCGGCATCATCGTCACCGACGCGGACCTCACGCCGGCCCTGGTCGCCCGGGAGGTGGCCGGGCTGCTGAACGACCCGCCGCGGCTGGCGGCGATGACGGCGGCCGCCGCCCGGGTTGGACACCCCGACGCGGCGCGCCAGGTGGCCCAGGCGGCGCTGGACATCGCGCGACGGGCGCGGGTCGGCGGGAGAAAGACGTGACCGCCGAGCAGCTGCCGCCCGAGCTGCGGCGGGTGCACATGGTCGGCATCGGCGGAGCCGGAATGTCGGGCATCGCCCGCATCCTGCTGGACCGGGGCGGGCTGGTGTCGGGGTCCGACGCCAAGGAGTCGCGCGGCCTGCACGCGCTGCGGGCCCGGGGCGCGCTGATCCGCATCGGCCACGACGCGTCGTCGCTGGATCAGTTGCCGGGCGGCGTCACCGCGGTCATCACCACCCACGCCGCCATCCCGAAGACCAACCCCGAGCTGGTCGAGGCCCGCCGGCGCGGCATCCCGGTGATCTTGCGACCGGCCGTGCTGGCCAAGCTGATGGCCGGGCGCACCACGCTGATGGTCACCGGCACGCACGGGAAGACGACGACGACGTCGATGCTGATCGTGGCCCTGCAGCACTGCGGGCGGGACCCGTCGTTCGCCGTCGGCGGCGACCTGGGGGAGGCCGGCACCAACGCCCACCACGGCAGCGGCGACTGCTTCGTCGCCGAGGCCGACGAAAGCGACGGCTCGCTGCTGGAGTACGCGCCCGACGTCGCGGTCGTCACCAACATCGAGAACGATCACCTGGACTTCTACGGCAGCGCCGACGCGTACGTCGGGGTGTTCGACTCGTTCGTGGAGCGGCTCACCCCCGGCGGGGCGCTCGTCGTGTGCACCGACGACCCGGGGGCCGCGGCGCTGGCCGACCGCACCGCGGAGCTGGGCATCCGGGTGCTGCGCTACGGCTCGGGCGGTGCAGGGTTGGCGGCCACGCTGCTGTCGTGGGACCAGCAGGGCACCGGGGCGGTCGCCCACATCCAACTGGCGCCGGAGCCCCACCCGCGGGTGATGCGGCTGTCGGTGCCCGGGCGGCACATGGCGCTCAACGCCCTGGGTGCGCTGCTGGCGGCGATCGAGATCGGCGCCGAGGCCGATGCGGTGCTCGACGGGCTGGCCGGGTTCGAGGGCGTGCGCCGCCGGTTCGAACTGGTCGGAGTCTCGGGACCCGGCCAGGCCGCGGTGCGGGTGTTCGACGACTACGCCCACCACCCCACGGAGATCGCCGCCACGCTCGCGGCGGTTCGCGCGCTGCTCGAGCAGGGCGGCGAGGGCCGCTGCATCGTGGTGTTTCAGCCCCATTTATATTCGCGCACAAAGGCTTTCGCGGCCGATTTCGGTCGCGCGCTGGACGCCGCCGACGAGGTCTTCGTCCTGGACGTCTACGGAGCCCGCGAACAACCGCTCACCGGTGTCAGCGGCGCCAGCGTCGCCGAGCACGTCAGCGTCCCGGTGCGCTACCTGCCGGACTTCTCGGCGGTCGCCGAGGTGGTCGCCGCGGCCGCGGGCCCCGGCGACGTCGTCGTCACGATGGGCGCGGGCGACGTGACCCTGCTGGGTCCCGAGATCGTGACCGCGCTGCGGGTGCGGGCCAACCGCAGCGCGCCGGGCCGGCCGGGGGTCCTGCGATGACCGAGCCGGACCAGCCCACCCCGGCCGGCCCCGAGCAGGCCGACGGCGTGATCACCGAACCGATCGCGACCGGCGCGGGTGACGACGCGGCGCCGGCCGAGGAGGCCGAATTCGAGGGGCCACGCCGGCGGGCCCGCCGCGAACGGGCCGAGCGCCGCGCCGCGCAGGACCGCGCGCGGGCCATCGAGGAGGCTCGCCGCGAGGCCAAGCGCCGGGCCACCGGGCGCATCGTCAACCAACCCAAACCCGCCGCGCGGGGCGTCGTCCGCGGCCTGAAAATGCTGCTCGGCAGCGTCATCGTGGCCGTCGTCGGCGTCGGCCTCGGGCTCATCCTCTACTTCACGCCGGCGATGTCGGCGCGCAACATCGTCGTCACCGGGATCGGCACGGTGACGCGCGAGGAGGTGCTCGATGCGGCGCGGGTGCGGCCCGGAACGCCGCTGCTGCAGATCAACACCAACCAGGTCGCCGAGCGCGTGGCCGCCATCCGGCGGGTGGCCAGTGCCCGGGTGCAACGCCAGTACCCGTCGGCGCTGCGCATCACCATCGTCGAGCGAGTCCCGTTGGTGGTCAAGGACTTTCCGGACGGCCCGCACCTGTTCGACCGCGACGGCGTCGACTTCGCGACCGGCCCGCCGCCGCCGGCGCTGCCCTACCTCGACGTGGCCGATCCGGGGCCCAACGACCCGGCGACCAAGGCCGCCCTGCAGGTGCTGATCGCCCTGCGCCCCGAGGTTGCGGGCCAGGTGGGCCGCATCGCGGCCCCGTCGGTGGCCTCGATCACCCTGACGCTGGGCGACGGTCGGGTGGTGATCTGGGGGACCACCGACCGCACCGACGAGAAGGCCGAAAAGCTGGCCGCGCTGTTGACGCAGCCCGGCAAGACCTACGACGTGTCCAGCCCCGACCTGCCGACCGTCAAGTAGCCGAGCAGGTCGGCAGCGCCGGCGCGCGACCAAAAAATTTGCGTGCGGCGCGTCGGCGCGCCTGCGGGATAAGCGCGCGTGCTACCCATACCGTTCTGTTTGCGCGGAACTACTTGACATAACTCTAACTCTATGGTTGAGGTTGAGGGTTTGCCAGGCCGACACACCGAGTCCCACCAGGGAGGAAGACGAATGATGACCCCCCCGCACAATTACTTGGCCGTTATCAAGGTTGTGGGTATCGGTGGCGGCGGCGTCAACGCCGTCAACCGGATGATCGAACAGGGCCTCAAGGGCGTGGAGTTCATCGCGATCAACACCGACGCCCAGGCGCTGTTGATGAGCGACGCCGACGTCAAGCTCGACGTCGGACGCGATTCCACCCGCGGGCTGGGCGCCGGCGCCGACCCCGAGGTCGGGCGCCGGGCCGCCGAGGACGCCAAGGACGAGATCGAGGAGCTGCTGCGCGGCGCCGACATGGTGTTCGTCACCGCCGGCGAGGGCGGCGGCACCGGCACGGGCGGGGCGCCCGTCGTCGCCAGCATCGCCCGGAAGCTGGGCGCGCTGACCGTCGGCGTGGTCACCCGGCCGTTCTCGTTCGAGGGCAAACGGCGAGGCAATCAGGCCGAAACCGGCATCGCCTCGCTGCGCGAGAGCTGCGACACGCTCATCGTCATCCCCAACGACCGGCTGCTGCAGATGGGCGACGCCGCGGTGTCGCTGATGGACGCGTTCCGCAGCGCCGACGAGGTGCTGCTCAACGGCGTGCAGGGCATCACGGACCTGATCACCACGCCGGGCCTGATCAACGTCGACTTCGCCGACGTCAAGGGCATCATGTCCGGCGCCGGCACCGCGCTGATGGGTATCGGCTCGGCGCGCGGCGAGGGCCGGTCGCTCAAGGCCGCCGAGATCGCCATCAACTCCCCGCTGCTGGAAGCGTCGATGGAGGGTGCGCAGGGCGTGCTGATGTCGATCGCCGGCGGCAGCGACCTGGGCCTGTTCGAGATCAACGAGGCGGCCTCGCTGGTGCAGGACGCCGCCCACCAGGACGCCAACATCATCTTCGGCACCGTGATCGACGACTCGCTGGGCGACGAGGTGCGCGTCACCGTCATCGCCGCGGGCTTCGAAGCCGCCGGACCGGGGCGCAAGCCGGTCACCGGGGCCGGCGCCGCCGACAAGGGCGGCGCCCACCGCATCGAGGCGGCGAAGTCCGGCAAGCTCAGCTCCACGTTGTTCGAGCCCGTCGACGCGGTCAGCGTTCCGGTTCACACCAACGGTTCGACGCTGAATATCGGCGGCGACGACGACGACGTCGACGTGCCGCCCTTCATGCGCCGCTGAGGGTCTCAATTTGCTTGCCAGTGCGCGACAAACCGGCCGCGGCCGGATGGCGCTGCCCGCTGGCGGGCGCGGCGCTTCGGATACTGGTCACGTGAGCGTTCGCATAAGGCGGGTGACGACCACCCGCGCGGGCGGTGTCTCGGCGCCGCCGTTCGACACCTTCAACCTCGGCGACCACGTCGGGGACGACCCCGCCGCGGTGGCCGCGAACCGCAAGCGCCTGGCCGCGGCCCTGGGCCTGCGCGCCGACCGGCCCGGCCGCGATCGGATCGTGTGGATGAACCAGGTGCACGGTGATCGGGTCGAGGCGGTCGACGGCCCGCGGGGCGCCGCGGTCGAGGACACCGACGCGTTGGTGACCGGAACGGCGCGCCTGGCGCTGGCGGTGGTCACCGCCGACTGCGTTCCGGTGCTGCTGGCCGACGCGCGCGCCGGTGTGGTCGCGGCCGCGCACGCCGGCCGCGTCGGCGCCCAGCGCGGGGTGGTGGCGCGCACGGTCGAGGCGATGGTGGCCCGCGGCGCGCAGGCCGGCGACATCTCGGCGCTGCTCGGCCCTGCGGTCAGCGGCCGCAACTACGAGGTGCCCGCCGCGATGGCCGACGAGGTGGAGGCGGCGTTGCCGGGCAGCCGCACCACCACCGCGGCCGGCACCCCCGGACTCGACCTGCGCGCCGGAATCGCTTGCCAGCTGCGCGATTTGGGCGTCACGGCGATCGACGTCGATCCACGCTGCACGGTGGACGACCCGGCGCTGTTCAGTCATCGCCGGGACGCCCCGACCGGGCGGCTGGCCTCGCTGATCTGGATGGAGTGACGGCATGGCGGGGGACATGCTGGCCCACGACCATGGCGACCGCGAATCCGAATTGACGCACGCGTTGGCCGCCGTGCGATCGCGACTTGCGGCGGCCGCGGAAGCGGCGGGTCGCAATGTCAGCGAAATTGAACTTCTACCAATTACCAAATTCTTTCCAGCAACCGATGTTGCGACTTTGTCTCGATTGGGTTGTCGGTGCGTTGGCGAATCGCGCGATCAGGAAGCCACGGCGAAGGCCGCCGAAGTCGCTCGGTTGGCCGGTAGTTCCGGGCGAGACGACTTGCGGAATATGCACTGGCACATGGTGGGCCGGATTCAACGGAACAAGGCGCGCTCACTGGCGCAGTGGGCCCACACCGCCCACTCGATCGACAGCACCCGCCTGGTCACCGCGCTCGACCGGGCGGTGTCGGCGGCGCTGGCCGACGGGCGCCGGGAGGAGCCGCTGCGCGTCTATGTCGAGGTCAGCCTGGACGGCGACGTGTCGCGGGGCGGCGTCGACATCACCGCGACCGGCGCCGTCGACGAGGTCTGCGCGCAGGTCGAGGAATCCCCGGGCCTGGAGCTGCTGGGGCTGATGGGCATCCCGCCGCTGGACTGGGACCCCGCTCGGGCCTTCGACCTGCTGCGATCCGAACACCGCCGGGTGCTGGATTCGCACCCGAACGCGCTGGGACTGTCCGCCGGCATGTCCAACGACTTCGAAATAGCCGTCAAACATGGTTCGACATGTGTGCGTGTCGGTACCGCGCTATTGGGTCCGAGGCGGCTACCGTCACCGTGAGTAGTCACTGTAGTCACATCTTCATCACAGACACCAATATTCCCAGGGGCTAGAAGGGTTTACGCGATGAGCACACTGCACAAAGTCAAGGCCTACTTCGGTATGGCTCCGATGGAGGACTACGACGACGAGTACTACGACGACCGGGCTCCCTCCCGCGGTTTCCCGCGCCCCCGGTTCGACGACGGCTATGGGCGTTTGGAAGGCCGCTACGACGGGCGCGACTACGACGACCCGCGGGGCGAGCCGGCCGACTACGCGCCGCCGACCGGCGGCTACCGCGGCGGCTACGCGGACGACGGCCGCTACGGCCCCGTGCATCCGCGCGAGTTCGAACGGCCCGAGATGAGCCGTCCGCGCCTCGGTTCGTGGTTGCGCAATTCCACCCGCGGCGCGCTGGCGATGGACCCGCGCCGGATGGCGATGCTGTTCGAGGAAGGCAGCCCACTGTCGAAGATCACTACGCTGCGGCCCAAGGACTACAGCGAGGCGCGCACCATCGGCGAGCGGTTCCGCGACGGCACCCCGGTGATCATGGACCTGGTGTCGATGGACAACGCCGACGCCAAGCGGCTGGTCGACTTCGCCGCCGGCCTGGCCTTCGCGTTGCGCGGGTCGTTCGACAAGGTCGCGACCAAGGTGTTCCTGCTGTCGCCGGCCGATGTCGACGTCTCGCCGGAGGAGCGTCGCCGGATCGCCGAGACCGGCTTCTACGCCTACCAGTAGACGCACCCGTTCCGCCCGCTAGCGGGGTCGGCGCACGTGAGATGTGTGCCCGCACCCGAGAATCGGTACGCTGGCGCCTGACATTCGGGTCATCTCATCGGTTAGGTCGGGGCTCCAGTTGGTGCTGTTTTTTCAGATCCTTGGATTTGCGCTGTTCATCTTCTGGCTGCTGCTCATCGCCCGGGTCGTCGTCGAGTTCATCCGCTCGTTCAGCCGTGACTGGCATCCCACCGGCCTGACCGTGGTGATCCTCGAGATCATCATGTCGATCACCGACCCGCCGGTGAAACTGCTGCGGCGCCTGATTCCGCAGCTCACCATCGGTGCGGTGCGCTTCGACCTGTCGATCATGGTGCTGCTGCTGGTCGCGTTCATCGGCATGCAACTGGCGTTCGGCGCTGCGCAGACATGAGCCCTGCCGCAACGACCGGGCCCAAAGCCGGGAGACGGTTCGGCCACGTTTTAGTGTCGGTTCGGCCGCCGCAATTTAAAAATTTTAAGGGTTTGGATTTTATTGGTCTTAGTGTGTGAAATTGGGTCTTAATTATTGGGCAATCGGCTACCGCCGAGTCTGGTGTGACAGGATGGACGGCAGTTGCACGACGGCAACCACTCCGTTCTACACTTTCCAGATCGTTTGACAGGAACTCGAGGGGACGAACAATGCCGCTTACACCAGCCGACGTCCACAATGTGGCGTTCAGTAAGCCGCCGATCGGCAAGCGCGGTTACAACGAAGACGAGGTCGATGCGTTTCTCGACCTGGTGGAAAACGAGCTGACGCGGCTCATCGAGGAGAACTCCGATCTGCGTCAGCGGATCGAGGAGCTGGACCGCGAGCTGGCCGCCGGTGGTGGCGGCGGCGCCGCTCAGCCCACCCAGGCGATCCCGGCCTTCGAGCCCGAGCCCGAGCCCGTCAAGGCCGCGCCGGTCGTCGCGCCCCCGCCGCCCCCGGCGCCTGCGGCGCCGCAGGGAACCAACGAGGAACAGGCCCTCAAGGCCGCGCGGGTGCTGAGCCTGGCGCAGGACACCGCCGACCGGCTGACCAGCACCGCCAAGGCCGAGTCGGACAAGATGCTGGCCGACGCCCGCGCCAACGCGGAGCAGATCGTCAGCGAAGCCCGTCAGACCGCCGAGACCACGGTCACCGAGGCCCGGCAGCGCGCCGACGCGATGCTGTCCGACGCCCAGACCCGCTCGGAGACCCAGTTGCGCCAGGCCCAGGAGAAGGCCGACGCCCTGCAGGCCGATGCCGAACGCAAGCACTCCGAAATCATGGGAACCATCAATCAGCAGCGCACCGTGCTGGAAGGCCGCCTCGAGCAGCTGCGCACCTTCGAACGCGAGTACCGCACCCGGCTCAAGACCTACCTGGAATCCCAGCTGGAGGAACTCGGCCAGCGCGGGTCGGCGGCGCCCGTCGACTCCAGTGCCGACGCCGGCGGGTTCGACCAATTCAATCGGGGTAATAACTAGCCGGGCGATCGTGCCGGGGTGCTCGCCAGGGTTCCAGCTCGGCACACTAGCCTGCACTAGACCTGGCAGTCCCCGTCGTCGGCTGGAGGATGACCGATGCTGATCATTGCGCTGGTACTCGCCCTGATCGGGCTCGTCGCGTTGGTGTTCGCCGTGGTCACCAGCAACGAGTTGGTCGCATGGGTATGCATCGGTGCCAGCGTCATCGGCGTGGTGCTGCTGATCGTCGACGCGTTGCGGGAACGGCAGCATCGTGACGCCGTCGTGGAAGAAGCCGGGGACGTCGAGGAACCCGCGGTCGATTACCCCGAAGAGGTCCCGCAGGAGGGCGACCAGCCCGTCGCCGAGGACGCCGCCGCCGACGAGTCTTCCCAGGGCCTCGAGTCCAGCGACGACCGGGCCACGTAGCTCTTCAGCGGGTCGGCGTGTTCAGCAGCTCGCGAACCTCATCGTCACTGACCTGGCAAAAGTCTGCGTAGACCTGCCCGACGGCTTCGAACCCGGGCGGCATGGTGGCGCACACCACGTCGTCGGCTTCCCGCCCGATTTCCCGGCAGGTCGACGCGGGTCCCACCGGGACCGCCACGACGATTGATTGCGGTCCCGCGGCCCGCAGGGCGCGGACGGCGGCCAGCATGCTCGCACCGGTGGCGATGCCGTCGTCGACCAGGATCACGACCTTGCCGCGCGGATCGGCGAGGGGGCGCCCGCCCCGGTAGGCCTGCTCGCGCCGGTTGAGTTCGGTTGTCTCGCTGGCGATCACCTCGCGCACCTGGTCGTCGGTGATGTGCAGGTTGGCGACGACGTTGTCGTTCATCACGACCCCGCCGCCGCTGGCCAGCGCGCCCATCGCCAGCTCCGACCAGCGCGGGACCCCGAGCTTGCGCACCAGAAAGACGTCCAGCGGGGCGTGCAGCGCCGCGGCGACCTCCCAGGCCACGGGGACCCCGCCGCGCGCCAGGCCGAAGACCAGCACGCCGTCCTTGTCGCGGTAGGACGCCAACTCCTCGGCCAGCACGCGCCCGGCCTCGCGGCGGTCGCGGAACGTGCGCGTCGCCGTTCGCCGGAGGAAGCCGCTGGGTGGGGTCATTGGTCGCATTCGCAGGCTACTGGCTTTTACCCAGCGTACGTGCGGCGTCGAGATTCTCGAAGAAGTCCGCTTGGCCGGATTTCGCCGGTGAGATTGATCACTCAGATAGCCTTGTGCGGGAGGGGAATTGGCGGTGACACGAGAGGAACGAAAATGGGTCGGCGCACTTACACGTCCTACAGCATTGCCTGCGCGGTGGTCTGGGCCGTCATCTTGATCGGGGTTTCGGCAGTGGCGGGCGCAGACACCCGGCGCACGTTCCTGTTGGTTGGCTTCGGATGGGGGATCGGCTGGCTGTCGGCGACGATCGCCAGGGCCGTCTACCCGCCGCCCAGGCGACGTGCGGGGCCGTAAAACCAGTGTGATCGCGGCTTCGCCGCTGTCCGAGGGGGGGACTTGGCCATCTGCGACACGAGTTGTGACGTTCCAGCTGGGTTTGACCTGACTATGGCGTCAGCCTGCGGACAGAAGTAATCAGCATTGTTCGCGACCACCAGAGGGGGCGCGAATACACTGCCCGCGCTGTCGATCTGGCGGTTGCGCTCGGTGAACACCGGTTGGCTGGTGGTAGTTTCCAAATCGGCTCTCTGCGGCGGTGCATAGTTAACTCTTGAAAACGGGGACACCCTTGAGATTCAAGGCGACCTTTTCGGGGTCGAGTTCGAAGGAGGAGACGCAGTTCTGGGGGTCCTGGGGGTCCAACTCGCTGATCCATTTGCGAGGTTTGGTCTGTCCGAGCCGCGAGATCAGATCACGCGTTGGCGGCAGGTGCGGCACGGCGAAGCCGGCAACGCCGATTCCAATCCCGATTGCCGCGCCCGCGGCGGCACCGGGCAGGAGTCCCACTGTGCCGCCTATCGTGGCGCCGATCCCTACCGCGGTGAAGAAGAGATCGACCCCGGTCTTCAGCTTCTTGTCCCGGCCGAAGATTGCCGCCAGGGACCCTGAGTAGGCGCGCGCGCTGGCCTGCATCTGCTTCTGGGTAATTCCCTGGCCGGTGTAGTACGCCTCTAGGTCATCCCGAAACTTCTTCTTGGCTGCCGCCGCGCCGCCTTCCTTCCGGCTTGCGACCTGGGCTAGGAGCTCCCAATTCCGGCGTATGCCCTTGCCGGCTATTGAAACGTTGGGCACAAACACCCGAACGCCCGGCCTGGCTCGCGGGCCTGCTTCGCCGACCGGCTGGTTGAGATCATCTAGGAACTCGCTGGTCCGCGCCTGCACGCTCATCGGATTGTTCTTATCGGTGAGGTTACAGCCCCACGTGTACTGGTAGGCCTCGTTGGCGCCCGCCATCAGAAGGGTCTTGTTCTCAACCGAGAGTTGGTCGCTTGCGTGGAGGCTGTTGGCGATGTTCTCCCAGGCGGTTCGCGACGTCACCTTATCGCCGAGGTCGTCACGGAAGCGCTCTAACTGTTCATCTTTGGGAGTTGCCGCTATGAGCGACTCAAGGACGCGACCCGAGAGCTTGCCGTAGAGGTAGTCAGTTTTATGAGCCGGCCAAGCGCGTGACCAGTTCACATCGCTCGAGTTCAGTTCGGCAGACCACTCCGCGAGCGCGGGTTCCAACTCCTGCTTGTAAAGAGGGCTCTTCAAGAGGTCTATCGCCGACGTGATTCCGGCTTTTGCCATGTGCGCGCAAAGCCCCGGCAGATCACCCCCGTTGCGGGACACGATCATGATGAACTCGCTCTGGAACAGGCTCCGAAACGGGCTGTCTTTTGGACGGATGATGGCCTGTCGTATGGCTGGGTTCATAAGGATGTACCCATCATTGATGATCAGTCGGTCGCCTGCGAGCACCGCGCGAATTAGATGATCGTTGAGCTTATCGAGGTTCTGAATCGGCTGTCCGTCATGGACTCGGGCGGCGAAGTCATCGAGCAAGCCGCAATACGCATACCGTGCGTTCACCACGGCTGCAGTGTAATCACGACCAGCTACTCCTACTGCGAATACCGGGGTCTCAGGCGCGCCGGTGGCGTGTTCCCGGTGAGTGAGTCCAGCAAGTTCTAGAGTCCTGTGGCCCGATGTTGGGCCAGAAGGGACGATGGACATATGGCTGGTCGGAAGCGGCACTCCGCGGAAGACGTCGTGCGTAAGCCGCGCCGTGCGGACGAGTTGGCTGCCGAAGGCATGACCGGCGAGGAGATCGCCGCTGAACTCGGTGTGTCACCGGCGACGCTCACCGAGACCTTAAGCATGTCGGAACGGTTGGCGTGCAAAACGGTTGGTCTGGCCCGCTCGACTCACCGACGCCTACCACTGGCGCAGACCCCGGCCGATCCCGACGCCGAGATGAGGGCCTGGCTACGCTCGTATGCCACCAAGCACCCGTGCCATGGGTTTCGGCGTGCCTGGGCGGCGTTGCGCTACGACGAATGCCGTGAGGTGAACAAGAAGAAGGTGCACCGGCGATGGCGCGAAGAAGAGCTGCAGGTGAAGGTGCATAGTCCGCGTAAGCGGGCCGGGGTGTCCTCGATCGCGCCGATCGAGGCTGACGCGCCGAAGGTGGTTACTTCTCTGCACGCTGGCTCAGGCTGTTCCTTGATCAAGCGGAGCGGCCCCGTGTCATGTCTGCCGCGCAGATCAGCGAATTGGTCGAGGAACTGGGTGGGCTGTCAGCCGTGCTCGGTGCGGCGACCGGGGGGAGCGAGCCGAGATGTACGCGAGCCTTGGGCTCCGCCTTGATTACGTTCCGCAACTGCGACAAGTTAAGGCGACGGCCGGCTTGAGTCGTGTCGCCGGATGTGTGATCGCGGCTTCGCCGCTCAACACACTCCATCGGCTCGGAAATGAACGCGAGCGTTCATTTCGCTCGCCTCAGTCGTGTGTCCGAGGGGGGACTTGGCCACCTACGACACGGGTCGAGATCTTTCAACTAAGTCTTTGACCAGCGATCTCGCAGCTGGCGAACGGATGCCCAGGTGACTGGTGGTGACCTCGAATGGCACGACCAGGTGCCGACCCGGTAATGCCAGGTTCCTTTCATTCTTTACAGTCAGCACGCGCTGATCCGGCAGGTGTCGAGATGCAATGAAGATTGACAAGACACGCCTGGCTACTTTGACAAGACTTCGGCGTGTCGCGAGAGCTTGTTAATCTTCGTTGCACGCGCAGGTCAACGCGCGACGAACGATCGGCGGCATCGGCGGTTCGTATGCCAGTCGCACATTGCCCGGTGATCTCACGCTCGTACGCGAGGTCCGTCCGACCGAAGCGGAGTACGGCACCACTGTCGGCGGCGGGCCGATTGTCGGGTACAGCGATGCCCTATGCGTCTACACAAAGGTGTTTGCGGACCAATTGATTAGTGTGGCAACGGAATTGGATATATCACCGCCAGGCCACGGTGCTTGGCGGGTTCGAGTCCGACGCGTCACATGCAGAGGCGAGCGGCTTATCGCCGCGGGCGGGGCTGCTGTGCCGGTCCTCGTCGCATTCCAGCTGCGCTAGCCAGCCGGACAGATGCCGCGCTCGAAGGTCCGGGCGATCAGTGGCGCGACGGTGTGCCGCGGCAGTGCACCGGCCATGGCTTGCTCGTTGCCTCGCAGGATTAATCCGTAGAGCGCGTGCCGGATCCAAGTCGGGTTGAGGTCCGGGTCGAACACGCCTTCGCGTTGTCCGCGTGCGATGAGGTTGATCACCAGCTCTTCGTTCGGGGACTGGGCCGGTCGGAGGTCGCGCAGCACCGCCGGGTCACCGAAGAGGAAGACCAGGTGTTCACCGATTGAGACGGCCGCGGTGACAAAGCGCCGCATCGCCTCGAGTGCTGGTCCGTCGTCGGTGGCGGCCTCGTCCACCGCTTCAGTAAGTACGCGGATCGAGTCCAGGGTCGCCTCGTAGATCAGCGTCTCGCGGTCCGCGAAGTAACGGTGCAGCGTTGTGCGGCCGACCCCGGCCGCGGTGGCGATCTCCGGCATGGTGGCCGTCCGGTTCGCGGCCAATACAGAAGCCGTCGCCGCGAGGATCGCCGCCCTGGTGCGCGCTTGCACGCCCGAGAGGTGCTTTGTTGAGACAGCCACCATGTGATCCTAATCGCCCGGGAATAGAACACTAACGTTCCGATATTAAACGTGTATGTTCGTCTGAACGCGTCTCAACCTGGTTGGCGCCAGCAGGGTTGAACCGCCTGACGGCGTCCAACCATCCAGAAGTCGAAGGGTTGACAGGACCCAGCCAAGGCGTCATCGGACTGAAGCAACCCACGAAGTTAGGAAACGATTCACATGGCAAGTTCACGACCGGTCGCATTGGTCACTGGCGCCAGCTCGGGCCTCGCCAAGTTCGCCGCCCGCGGCCTGATTGACGCAGGATTTGAGGTAGTAGGTACGACACGGATGTCAACCAGGTTGCTACTGGCGGGGTCGAGCAGCGTGACGGCGTCCTCGACGCCGTCGGACCGGAAAAGGTGGTCGCACATGAAAGGCTTCCCATGCTGACATCACCGATACGAAGGGCGGCCGCCCGCCATTGGGCGGTGCTCGTGGCGATGATCGTGGTGGTTTTGGTCGTCAGCGGCGCCTACCGTTTGCACGGCATCTTCGGCTCGCAGGACCAAACATCAAGGCCCTCAGCTGATTCGCCCGAGAACACCGGATTCAACCCCAAACGGGTCCACCTGCAGGTCCTCGGAGACCCCGGCGCGCGGGCAACCATCAACTTCCTCGATGAGAACGCTCAACCCCAGCGCGTCGACGACGCACCCCTGCCGTGGTCGCACGACTTGGTCACCGAAGATACGACGCTGTTCGCCGACCTACGCGCCCAGGGAGATTCGAGCAGCATCACCTGCCGCATAACCGTCAACGGCATCGTCAAGGATGAAAGGTCTTCCAACGACGTGAACGGATACATCGCCTGTCTGGACAAGACGGCGTGAGCCAGCACGGGGCGGAGGGCTCCGACCGTTCTCGGGCAGCGCGTGTCATCCGCACACTCGCCCTACCGATCATTCTGATCTGGATCGCGGTCGCCGGCCTGACGAACATACTGGTACCCCAACTCGAGATTGTCGGTACCGAGCGTTCGGTGGCGTTGAACGCGCCTGATTCTCCGTCGGTTATGGCCATGAAGCACATTGGGGAGAAGTTCGGCGAGTTCGACTCCGACAGTGCCGCCGTCATCGTGCTCGAAGGCGATCAGCCGCTGGGCCAGGACGCGCACACCTACTACGACGGCCTCGTCGCGAAATTGCGAGCAGATACCGAACACGTCCAGCACGTTCAGGACTTCTGGGGCGATTCGATCACCGCGGGCGGCGCCCAGAGCAAGGACGGCAAGGCAGCGCTCATTCAGGTGTACCTCGATGGCAACCAGGGCGAGTCGCGATCCAATCATTCCGTCGACAGCATCCGCCAGATCGTGGCCGACACGCCGCCCCCACCAGGGGTCAAGGCATACGTCACCGGCGCCGCCCCGCTGATCACCGATAACTTCGAGATCGGCAACGAAGGCACCCACCTCATCACTGCCGTCACGTTTCTCGTCATCGCGGTGATGCTGCTCATCGTCTACCGCTCCGTGGTCACCATGCTGATCGTTCTCGTTGTGGTCGCCGTCGAACTCGCCGCAACGCGGGGGGTGGTCGCGCTGCTGGGCAACGCGGGCCTGTTCGACCTCTCCACCTACGCGGTGAACCTTCTGACGGGCATGGCCATCGCCGCGGGCACCGACTACGCCATCTTCCTCGTCGGGCGTTACCAAGAAGCCCGGGGCAAGGGCCTAGATCGCGAGGCCGCGTACCACGACATGTTCCGTGGCACCGTCCATGTCATCGTAGGCTCCGGACTCACCATCATCGGAGCAGTGGCGTGCCTACACTTCACCCGGCTCCCGTATTTCAGCACCATCGGCATCCCTACGGCGCTGGGCCTCGTCGTGACGTTGTCCGCGGCGTTGACCCTCGGGCCGGCGGTGGTGACGAGTGCTTCGCGGTTCGGGTTCCTCGATCCCAAACGTGTGCGTCGCTCCACGGGCTGGCGCCGCGTCGGCACGACGATCGTGCGGTGGCCGGGGCCCGTGCTCGTCGCCTCGTTGGCGGTGTCCGCGGTGGGCCTACTCGCCCTGCCGGGAGCGCAGATCAGCTTCGACGGACGGCCCTACATGCCCAACAGCGCCCCGGCCAACATCGGATACACCGCCGCGGAACGCCACTTCTCGGAGGCCCGGCTCAACCCCGAGTTGCTGATGATCGAATCCGATCACGACATGCGCAATCCATCGGACATGCTGACCCTGGAACGCGTCGCCAAGGCGGTGTTGCACACCCCCGGGGTCGCACTGGTGCAGTCGATCACACGACCCCTCGGTACGCCAATCAAGCACAGTTCCATTCCATTTCAGATCAGCGCCCAGAGCGCGGGCCAGGTCATGAACCTGAGCTACCAGGGGGACCGGGCCCGCGACCTCCTGACCCAAATCGATCAGACCGGTAAAGCGATCGACATCTTGCAACGTCAGCTCTCCTTACAACAGCAAGCCACCGATGCCACCGCCGAGCAGGTGCGGGCATTCCACGACACGGTCGACACCATCAACGAGATCCGAGACAACCTCGCCAACTTCGACGACTTCTTCCGGCCGCTCCGCAGTTACTTCTACTGGGAGCGACACTGCTTCGACATCCCGTCGTGTGCGGCCCTGCGATCGGTGTTCGACTCACTCGACGGAATCGACAAACTCAGTGAACAATTCGGCAAGATCACCGCGAGCCTCGACAAACTCAACGCGCTGCAACCGCAGGTGCTGGCGCTGATCCCACCCCAGGTCGACATCCAGCAGACCAATCGCGCGTTGCTGCAGTCGAATTACGCCACCATCAGCGGCACGCTGAAACAGGGTCAAGACGCGCTGCAGAACGCCACCGAGCTGGGCAAGGCCTTCGACGATGCCAAGAACGACGATTCGTTCTACCTGCCACCGGAGGCGTTCGACAACGCCGATTTCAAGCGCGGCCTCGAGCTGTTCATGTCGCCCGACGGCAACGCCGCCCGGATGACGATCACCCACGAGGGCAAACCCGCCAGCCCCGAGGGCATCTCGCACATCAACGCCATCCGGAACTCTGCCTTCGACGCGATCAAGGCGACCCCCCTGGCCGACGCGAACATCTACATCGCCGGGACGGCGTCGACGTACAAGGACATCCAAGAGGCATCGCTGTACGACCTGATGATCGTCACGTTGGCGGCGGTCGCGTTGATCCTGCTGGTGATGATCCTCATCACCCGCAGCTTCGTGGCCTCCATCGTGATCGTGGGCACCGTCGTCCTTTCACTGGGAGCCGCGCTCGGGCTATCGATACTGTTGTGGCAGTACATCTTCGGAGTCCAGCTGTTCTGGCTCGTGCCCGCCCTCGCGATCATCATCCTGCTCGCGGTCGGGGCGGACTACAACCTGCTCCTGATCTCCCGATTCAAGGAGGAGGTCGGTGCCGGATTGAATACCGGCATCATCCGCGCGATCGGCGGCACCGGCGGAGTGGTCACCGCCGCAGGACTGGTGTTCGCCTTCACCCTCGGCTCGTTCATCGTCAGCGACCTGGTCATGATCCAGCAGATTGGCACCACGATCTGCCTGGGCCTCGTCTTTGACACGTTGATCGTGCGATCGCTGTTGACACCGTCGATTGCGGCGCTACTGGGCCGCTGGTTCTGGTGGCCGTTAAACGTGCGCACCAGGCCGGCCAGTCAGATGCTGCAGCCATTCGGTTCGCGGATCTCCGTCCGCAGACTGTTGGGAACCGATCCCACACCCTCGACGGTCGGGACCGCTGGAGCATGACCGAACGGGCGGATCGCGCATCGAAGACGGCGCGGCATAGCAGGACAGGTAGCCACCCCATAAACACTCGAAACAATGAGGAGGATCAGGTCATGAGCACCACATGGGACTGCATCGTCGTCGGTGGCGGAGCCGCGGGCTTGAGCGCGGCTCTGGTATTGGGCCGGGCGCGGCGGCGAACGCTGCTGGTCGACGCGGGTCAGCAGAGCAACCTGGCCGCCCACGGCATCGGTGGGTTGTTGGGTCACGACGGCCGCCCGCCGGGCGAGCTGTACGAGGCCGGGCGGCGTGAGATTGCCGCCTATCCGTCCGTCGAAGTGCGGACCGGTGAGGTGGTGGCGGGTGAGCGTGCCGGAGATGTGTTCGAACTGGAACTGTCCGACGGTCGGCGTGAACGCACGCGTCGGGTGCTGCTGGCCGCTGGTATGGAGTACCGGCCGCCTGCGCTGCCCGGGCTCGCGCAGTTGTGGGGGCGGTCGGTGTTCCACTGCCCGTTCTGCCACGGCTGGGAGGTTCGCGATCAACCGTTGGCGGTATTGGCGAACGGCAAGCGGGCAGTGCAATCGTCGGTATTGCTCAGGGGATGGAGCGACGACGTTGTGCTCCTAACTGGAGGACCTGCGGAGCTCGATGGTGACGCCCGATCTCAGTTGGCCGCGGTAGGCATCGCGGTCGACGACCGGCCCGTTGCCGAACTCGCCTCAACCAATGGCGAATTGGAAGCCATCGTGTTCACCGACGGAACCCGGCTGGCACGCAGCGGTCTGCTCGTCGCGACGACACTGCATCAGCGGTCGCAGTTGGTTGAACAGCTCGGGGTCGGATTCGGCGAGCCGACGCCAGCGACGGCGAGTCCCATCGCAATCGATGCGCTCTGCCGGACAACAGTTCCTGGAGTCTTCGCGGCCGGGGACGACGCCAGTGCACAAATGCCGCAGGTAGCCTCGGCGATCGCGACAGGTTCGCTCGCGGCCACATCGATTGTGCAGAGCTTGTTGGCCGAGGACGCCGGCCTACCGACACCGGAATGAACCGGACCACCGTCAACGGCGAGCTGAATCATGAACCGCAGTCCCAGAGCGTTGGCGGCAATGACGGGCTCGAAAGCCACACGGCCAGCTAAGTCGAGTTTTGGTGAACGACGGCCGATGGGCGACAGCTGGTTCTGACGGCCGCACATATATGTGGCACCAATTTCCTTGGAATCAAAGGACTCTGGCCAATGCACCCTACAAACGATTCCTCAAGGAATCGACCGATGGACATCACACAACCGACCGACGACGAACAGACCAATCACTGGAACGCAACAACTGGATGCGCCTGGGTCGACGCGCAGGACCTGCTGGACCAGATGATGAAGGGATTGGAAGACCTGCTCGTCGACGGCGTGGTTGCCGGATCGGGGCGACGGGTGCTCGACGTCGGCTGCGGTACCGGTGGCACCACACTCGCCGTCGCGCGCAGGCTCGGCGCCGAGGGCAGGTGCGTCGGCGCCGACGTGTCCGAGCCGATGATCGCCGCCGCCCGCGCCCGGGCCGAACGGGAGGGCATACCAGCGAGTTTCATCCTCGCCGACGTGCAGACACATCCGTTTGAGCGCGCAAGCGTCGACACGATCATCTCGCGATTCGGTGTCATGTTCTTCAATGACCCGGTCCAGGCCTTCGCGAACCTGCGGCGCGCCACGACCGACGACGGCGCTTCACGTCATCGCCTGGCGCAGCGCCGCGGAGAATCCGTTCATGACGGCCGGCCTGCGTGAGGCGGCCCCGCTGCTGCCGAACCTTGCCGCCCCCGCGGCAGACGGCCCGGGACAGTTCTCCTTCGCCGACCCGCAACGGGTCGCCGCGATCCTCGACGCGGGGGGCTGGGCCGACGTCGACCTCCAGCCGATCGACGTCGAGTGCACCCTGCCCGGGCCGGAGTTGATCGGTTTCATCAGACAGCTGGGTACTGTCGGTCTAGCACTTCAAGGCAAGGACGAGCGGACCCGCGCCCAAGTTATCGACGCGGTCCGTCCCGCCTTTGATCCGTTTGTGCACGGAACCGAGGCACTATTGCCTTCCGCGCGAGGCCAACCGCGCGCTGGGTCAGGTGATACTGGCTGTGCGGGACCGGATGGTCGGATCAGATAGGGGTACGCGAGCCTGGGCTCCGCCTTGATTACGTTCCGCAACTGCGACAAGTTAAGGCGACGGCCGGCTTGAGTCGTGTCGCCGGATGTGTGATCGCGGCTTCGCCGCTCAACACACTCCATCGGCTCGGAAATGAACGCGAGCGTTCATTTCGCTCGCCTCAGTCGTGTGTCCGAGGGGGGACTTGGCCACCTACGACACGGGTCGAGATCTTTCAACTGAGTCTCTGACCAGCGAGTTTACGGCGTGAGTTATCGAGGACTGCGCAACAGCTAGCTGTCGACCACCACATTCCCGCCCGGCTCTGCACAACGAGGTCGAGACCGCAATCTCATCGCGTAAACCCTCTCCAAACGGACGTTCGTCGGCTGACGTTGACATCCGACATGGCGAATCTCGATCCATCGCTGATTGAGTGCGGACGGCAGTGCCCGTGTTCGTCCACTACTTTGTGCGGCTCAGCCGTGAAATACTTTGTGCGGCTCAGCCGGGAAACTCGGTGGCGCCGAGGGCAATGTCGAAGTTGTCCAGCCCGTCACGAGCGAGACCCATGAGGACCAGGCCCGTTCTCTCCCGCCAGTGCGCCATGTTCAAGCCGCCGACGTCCAGCGGACGCATCCCGAGACTCTCGATCAATGTCGACACGCGCGCCTTGGCCTCCGCTTGGTCGCCGGCGATGAACACATCCGGCGTCGGGCCCTTCTCGAGCACATGGCCGAAGACGGTGTTGAATGCCTTCACCACACTGGCGCCGGGCGGGGCCGCCTTGGCGACTTCCAGTGCGACCGAGGTGTCATCGGGGATGGCGAGCCCATCGGCCGCCGCATTGAAGGGGTTGCTGATGTCAACATTCCCCTTGTCCGCCAACGCGTTTCCATACCCGGCGACGACAGGAAAAACGCTGTCGAACAATAAGGCGAGGATGACGATATCCCCGGCTGGCGCCACGCCGAATTCTCCCGTCGTCGCGCTGCCGCTGCGAGATGCAACGATGGTGAACAAACGCGCCGAATTGTTAAGCAAGGTGGCGCATCTAATCATCGCTACTTGGCGATTAAAGTGCAGGGCGGCCTCGATTCTGGGGTTTCACGAGGTGACGTCAAGCGCTACGCGCACGATGCTGTCGGTGTCGATGCCGTGGTAGCGGTACACGGCGTCGAGGTCGCCAACCTGCCCGAACGTGTTTACTCCCAACGATTTACAGCGCACCTGATTGATAGTTGCCAGGAAAGCGAGGGTATGCGGATGCCCATCGAGAACGGTGACCATGGGTGCGGATCGCTCGATGGGGAAGACTTGATCCAGGATCCAGGAGGATGCCTCGGTCAGCCCGTCGCGACTCCGGACGGCGCGGTAGAGGAGGTCTGGGCTCGTCACGCATACGACTTCGGCGTCAACGCCCATGTCGGCGAGCCGGTCCGCGGCGTCGGCGGCCTCGGTGGCCAGCGCGCCCATCGCGGCGATGCAGACCGCCGGCGTGGCGACCGGGCGTAGCGTGTACGCACCGGCGAGTACGTGGCGGCGTCGGCGTTCGCGGGCGGCCGGATCCTGCGGGATTCTGGCTAGTTCCTGGCGCACCGGCCGGGTGGACAGCCGAAGGTAGGACGACGTTCCGTCGGGTCGTCCCAATTTGCTGATGCATTGCAAGAGGATCCACTCGACCTCGGTAGCGAAAGCCGGCTCGTAGCTGATGCAGCCCGGCTGTTCGAGGCCGATCGACGGCGTCTTGATCGATTGGTGCGCCCCGCCTTCAGCGGCCAGCGTGACCCCCGACGGAGTGCCGACCAGGATGGATTGTCCGCCGGCATAGATGCCGAAAGACCATGGCTCCAAGGCGCGTTCGACGAATGGGTCGTAGAGGACTCCGATGGGAAACAGGGGTTGGCCCCACCGGCTCCACGTAGCCCCGAGCTCGCCGAGCAGGCCTACCAGGTTGACTTCGGCGATGCCGAGTTCCATGTGTTGCCCGGTGGGCTGTTCGCGCCAGTGCATGATGGTGTCGGTGTCGTCGGCGAACCAGTCGGGCCGCTCCGAAGGTGACCAGACGCCTACTTTGTTTAGCCATCCGGCGAGGTTGGTGCTGGAGCTGACGTCGGGGCTGACGGTGACGACTCGTCGTGCGACGTCGGGTGCCTCGCGGGTGAGATCGAGCAGCGTGCGCCCCAGCGCGCTTTGGGTGTTCGACACCGCCGCAGGGGTACGTCCCAGGTCGGTCGGCACTGGCGGTGGTTCAGTGGTGCGAATCTCGCGCCGGCTTAATCGTTCGGCGGTCTGCTCGCAGAGCTGGCCGGGCGATGACTGAGAGTCGAAGCGCCGGAAGGGATTTTGAGAGTCTTCGCCTAATGTGTGGGCCAGCTGAATGAACTGTTCATCGGTTAGTAGCGAGGAGTGGTTTTGCGGATGACCCTGGGTGGGTAGCCCGTGCCCTTTGATGCTGTAGACGAGGATGATCGTGGGACGGGAGTCGTCGATCTGGTCGTAGGCCTGTTGCATTGTGATGATGTCGTGGCCGCCGAGGTTGCCGATCGTCTTCAACAGTGTGGCGTCGTCGAGATGCTCGATCACGGCGGCAACAGTGGCGGCATCCGAGCCGTTCCCGGGCAGCCTCGAGCGTAGTTCGTGAGCTGAACAGCGCAGTAGGCGTTGATATTCGGGGTTGGGCATGGTCAGGATGCGGGTACGTAGCGGATCGCCGCCGGGTCGGCTGAACAGCTCTTCGAGCAGCGTTCCGAATTTCGCAGTGAGCACTTGCCAGCCCGCGGCGGTGAACATGTCCTGCAGGCGCTGGGAGGCGATATGGGGTACGACGCGATCTAAGGACTGGCGGTTCATGTCGACGATCCAGACGATCTCGCCCAGTTCCTGCACGGTGGGATCCATGACCGCTTCCCAGATCGCGCCCTCGTCCAGTTCTGCGTCGCCCACCAGAGAGTATTGGCGTCCCGTTCCGGCGCCCCCGAATACGGTGTCGACGTACCGGCGAGCGAACGTAGCCCAAATAGGGGCGGTGGCACCGATTCCCACCGATCCCGTGGAGTAGTCGACCGGGTCGGGGTCTTTGGACCGGCTTGGATAACTTTGCAGGCCGCCGAATTCTCGCAACGTCGTCATATACCGATCGTCGAGTGTTCCGAGCAGATAGTTGATGCTGTGCAGTACCGGGGAGGCATGCGGTTTCACCGAGACCCGGTCGTCGGGCTGGAGTTGCCCGAAGTACAACGCTGTCATGATGCCCACGATTGAGGCAGACGATGCTTGATGTCCGCCAACTTTCAGGCCACTGGGATTCGGCCGAATTCGGTTGGCGTGGTGGACCATCGCCGTCGACAGCCACAGCACACGCGAGGCGATGAGGTCGAGGTCGGGCGTGGCCGCCCGCGCTTCGGCGCTGGGCACGGCATCCAAGGGATGAGGGATCGTCACGGTGTCAGGGATTCCTTCGCGGCCTAGGCGGAGTGTTGATTTACGTCGGCGCTCGCGTGCGGATAGACATCACGCCAGGCGCGTTCGACGAACTTTCGCAGCCGGTCGACCGCCAGCGGGCCTGAGCCGGTGCGCCACACCACGTGGCCATCGGGTCGCACCACGACGGCACCACGTTCGCCGACCTCGAACAGCTCGATCATCGCGGCGTGACGGTCCTCGCTTGCGGCGGTCAGCGCGACCACCGTGGGCGGCACCGTCGTCGGGGTGCGGGCGAGGCCCTCGGTCCAGCTTTGCGGGTCGGCGGTGAACAGGGTGAGCCCTCTGAGGGCGATCGCGTCGTGGGTCGACACCTCCGAATTGTCTTGGCCGCGGATGAACGCGTGCGGTAGGCGTGCACCGGGATGGGTGGTGGGGTGATAGGAGGCAACGTCCTCGTGAGGACAAGGGCCCTCGGCGGCGTCGATCAACGGGCTAGCGTAGGCGTAGCCGAATTCGAGGCCGCTGGCCACGAAGTGCTCCTCTTGCCAGGGAATCGCAGCGGCCATGCGCTGCCGCAGTCGCCTGCTGCGGGCGCTCTGGCGCAGCAGCCGTTTGGTCCGTGACGTTTGAGCGGCGGTCATGGCGTCGGCAACGCGAGCGATGACCGGATCGGGAACCCAGTTCAGCGGCAGCTTGCCCATGAGTTCGGTCGCTTGGTGTAGCGAGCGGTTGGTGATGCCCAGCGGCGCGGTGACTTCGTCGAGCTTGAAGTGGTTGTCGGTGCTCTGCTCGGCGAACCGCGTGACGACGGGCCGCCGTTCGGTCTCGTAGGTGTCCAGCAGCGATCCTGATGCCCCATCGTGCAGGACCGCGGCGAGTTTCCAGGCGAGGTTGTGGGCGTCCTGCACGCCGCTGTTGAGCCCGAAGCCGCCAGTGTGGGGGAATCGGTGAGCCGCGTCTCCGATGAGCAGCAGCGATCCGCGGCGGAACCGATCGGCGATCTGCTTGGTCATGGTCCAGGTTCCCGTGGAGCGGATCCGGTAGTCGCTGGAGCCAATCACGTTGGGCAGGACGCGATCCCAGTATCGCCGGCTGTCACGGGCGATCGGTTGCGCCTCATGCAGATAGGGGGTCATCAGCACGTAGTCATCGTCGGCGTGGGCGATCATCACGCCGCTGAATCGCGGATGGTAGATCCAACTGAGCAGCGGCCGGTCGGCGCCGTCGGGGTACAGCTCGGGTGCGTTGAAGAAGACGCTGCACATGTTGGCCAGTACCGGACCTCTCATGGCGATCCCGGCAGCGTCGCGCAGCATGCTGTTCGCCCCGTCCGCGGCGATGACATACCGCGGCGATACGACGGTCGGCTCGGCGCCTGACGAGCGCAGGATCAACCTCTCGGCATCCGTCTCGGCGCGCCACCCGCGCCGGAAGTCGACGAGGGGTTCGTTGTCGAGGACTTCCCACATCGCCGGCATGAGCAGGTGCTGACCGATGTGGGAGATGAGATAGCGGCTGTGCGCACGGACTTCGGCGAGCCGCTCGGGTTGAGAGAGCAGGTCGATCTCCCCGAACGCTTCGGTGCGCACGTCGGTGCACCAGCGAATGATGTTGACCGTGTCGATCGGCGGAGTGATCGACGCGAGGGCACGCCCCAGCGCAGGCGATGCCTGATCCCAGATCTCCAGGGTGCGGGCGTTGATCACGTGTGCGGCCGGGTGCAGGCGCGGATCACTGCGCTGCTCGATGAGCATGCTGGGAATGTCATAGCGGGCCAGCAGCAAGGCCAGCGTGGACCCTGCGGCGCCGGCGCCGATGATGACAACCGAATCAGAACCCATGCCTCACAGCGTCTTCCAGGTAATGGCACGCTTGTTCGACCGGGGCTTGGTACCGGGGCGAGTACCGGCGCCACGCTTGAGCAGGTGCTGTTCATCTGAACCTGCGCGGAGCTGTTCAAGAAGGTAGTCCGGCTCGATGTTCGTGCCGATCGGGTTCTCGCTGAACTCGTCGCTGTAGAAGTAGTCGGCGGTCTGCTGGGCGGTGGGGAAGTTCTCGGTCTGAAATTCCAGCCGGATACCTTCGGGATCCTCGTAGTACAGACTGGTCGTCGGCCCGTGGTAGATGGACCAGACCGGCGTTATGCCGACTCCCTTTAGCCGTTCATAGGTCAACAGCAACGTCGCCACCGAGGTGAAGGTGAAGGCGAGATGGTCGATGCCGTAGGCCTTGCGGCGCCACCGCGACAGCGGGAAGACATACCGCAACGGCGGCGGAAGTTTGACCAGCGCCAGCCGATGGCTCTCGTGATCCCAAGTGAGGAAGGCGATCTGATTGTCTTCATGAACGACGCGGGCGCCGAAAACCTGTCCGTACCAGTCGATCATCTCGGCGCAGCGGGCGGTCTTGACCACCCAATGGGCGATGTAATCGGGTACGGGGCGGTCCGGAAGTTCCGCGAGATCAGGCGCGGAGGTCGTGCTGTCGTGGTTCTCCCGGCCGGAGGGATGCAGCGGGCTGGGTGTGGCGCTCATCGCGGATCCATTCTCCACTGATTGGGGGCGATGATGGTGTTTCGCTGGGTACCCAGGTCGAGCGTTCCAGCGGCGTTGCCTATGGACGCGGTGACGACGTCACCGGGGCGCTGGTAGGGTTTGCGTTGGTTTTGCTTGACGAAGGCCGCCCACAACTTGTCCTCGGGCAGCAGCGCGGTCGCGAGTCGGCGGACCAGGGGCGGCGGGGAGGTCGCCACGCAGCCGTGCGGGGTGCCGGTCAGCAGCACGTCGCCGGGACTGGTGTTGCAGAACTCGCTCAACTCGGTCAGCGTCTCGGCGGGCCGGTAGAGCATGTTCGCGGTGTTGTCGGTCTGCCGTAGCGACCCATTGACCTCGAGTCGCAGCTCGAGGTCGTCGAGCAGACCGAAGTCGTCGGGTTCCAGCATCGCCAGCACCGGCCCCAGCGGACAGAATCCGCGGTAGCTCTTGCCCTTGAGGAACTGTCCCTGCGGCAGTTGGATGTCGCGGGCGGAGAGGTCGTTGGCGATGGTGACGCCGAAGACGTACTCGTGCAGGTTCTCAACGGTCACCGTGGCCGGCGCGTCTACCGTTCGGCGCAGGACCAGCGCCAGCTCGATCTCGTAGTCGAGCAGGGTGACGTGAGCCGGGCGGGTGACCGCGGTGCAGGGCCCGGTGACGGCGGCGTCGGTCTTGTCGAAGAACAGGTTGAACGCGCGGTCGTCGGGGTTCATCCCGGACTCGATGGCGTGTTGGCGGTAGTTGGCGCCCTGACACATCAGCCGGCACGGCGTGGTGACCGGAGAGAGCAGCTCGACGTCGGTCAGCGCCACCTCACCGGGATTGGCCTCCGCCGCCAGCCAGTCGGATTCACCGCGTTCGATGAGGTCGGCGGTGCGGGGGTATGGCCCGGTGAGTGGCGAGATGACGTCACCAGCGAGGACACCCCACGAGGTTCGCTTGTTGTCCTGGTATCGGACGAGGTGTACGACCACTGACTGCTCCACGTCTGCCCGTCATTCGACGGGCTCCGTGCTCAGTCAACTGCGCGGCGACCAACCAACGCCTGGGCTCAAGTCCAGAATTGAGCGGTTCCGGCTGGACTTCAGTCCAATGGTGCCGCTACTGGCGGCAGTACCGCGTCACCGAGTTCGTCGGCAAGCGTGAGTGCAGCGTGCAGCTGCAGGCGGCGATCGGTCGCGGGCCGGCCACGAAGTTGCTCGGCGCGCTGCACCCGGTAGGCCACGGTGTTGCGCGCGACGTGGAGATCGGCCGCGGTGGCGGCCAGGCTCCTGTCCCGGTCGAGGTAACGCTTGAGGGTGCGACGCAGCGTGGCAACGGATTCGGTCTCACCGGCCAAGTCGCGGAGTTCGCGGGCGACGAACTCGCGGGCGGCCGGCAGGTCGGTGCTGAGCATCGCGACGATGTCGAGGTCCTGATAGCAGAACGACGACGCGTCACGCGTCGACATGGCGCCGACCCGCGCTACCTCGGCTGCCTGCCGATGGCTGTCCCGGAACCCCTCGACGCCGGCACCCGCCAGCCCGATCGCGACGCGCACGCCCGCCGGCGGCGGCGCCGACGAAGCGGCCGGTGCGGGGGCGTGCGCCGTTCGCGAGCCCCACGCCCAAACTCGGTGGGCTCCCACTGGAAGAACGAGCGTCGAGACGCAGCCCGCAGCGGAAAGGACTTCGGCAGCAGCAGTTCTGAGCTGGATGGGTTCAGCGGGCATGGTCGCATCAGTCCAGACGATCACGGCCAGGTGCCAGCGGCTCATGTCGTATCGCAGGATCCGGGTGGCCCGCTCGAGCGGAACAGCGGTTCCCTGCAGGAGGTCCTCCACGATCTCCATGCGCAGAGCTACCGAATTGCTCAGCCACGCTTCGTGGGCGCGAGTGTATTCACCGGCCATTCGTTCGGTCAGGACGTCGACAATGCCGAACAGTGCCTGGTTGATCCGCCTCATCTCGACGAAGCGCTGTGACTCGGGCACCACGCGTTCGGCGGCGTCGAGCAGCACGCCCGCGGCGGTGGCGTGGGCGACGTGGATGCTGCGCAGCATGTGTTCGATACCGATGCCGCGCGCCACCACCTCCATCGGTCCCGTGAGAACCTCCGGCATCGGCGCGAACGTCACGTCGTCGTCTAGCGCGAGCGCAGTCAGGGCGCCCAGCGCCACGGCCTCACAGCCCTTGTGGACCTCGTCGGCGACCGCATCCACGGCCAGCTCCGGGATTGCTGCGGCGATGCTGGCCGCCATCAGAGCACCCAATTCAACCGCCCACTCCGCCGGCCCCGGTCCCAGGAGTGCCGCTAGTTCCGCAGCTCGTGTGGGGAGTACCGAGTCGACTGGCAACGTCTGCCGCGCAGTCGGTTTGAGTTCGGCGAACCAGGGACGTGTCATTGACGTAGCCACCCACCTCGGCCGGCGAACGTGCACTCGTACGCGTTCGAGCTGTCAGTGCCACCGTAGTGTGTGGCGCTGCGCCGGTGGACTTGAGCATTTCGGTGTTGGCGAATGCCGCACCGAGGCATCGACGGAGGCCACCCCCGTAGGAGATCCACGTGCTGGTGTCGGGCTTGACGTTCAGGAAGCGGGTGGGATTGGACCACCATGTGGATACGTCCAGTGCTTTTGAGTTCGGCCGCCCGGTGCACCCGGTTATGGTTTGTCGGGCACGTTGTGGGGTGGATCTGCGGCCGGTTGTGCCGACACCGCGTGCAATTCGGCCACATCAGCGAACGCCGTGCGCATCGTCTTGGTCTTGGCATAGATGCGCTGGTCGATCAGGGTGGGCAGCAACGGTCGGATGCGGGTGCCGATCTTTTGGATTAACGGTGAGGCATCGACTTCACGGCGCCGGTCGACGATTGCATCCACACACCGTGTTGCCACTGTGCTCGCCGCCACCCGCGGGATGTCATTGCGCCGCTGCACCGACAAGTCGACCTTGACCTCAGCGCCGTTTGCTCCGATCACCGTGCGCCCGGCCCCATCGTCGCTGTACATATCACCGGGGTTGATAGTCAACACGTGCACAGCCCGGGGATAGAGCTCCAGCCGCAGCGCTTCGAAGAATCCGTTCATGGCGTGTTTGCTGGTGGTGTAGCCCAAATAACCCGCCATCGGCAGGTGTCCCGCTCCGGATGTCACATAAGCAATGACACCCCGGGCCGCGACGAGATGCTGCAGCGCCAGATAGGTCGGGTAGGCGGCGCCGAAGAAGTTGACCCGCATCGCCGCCGTGATCGGGTCGAAGGACTCAAGCTCCTCGAGTCGTCCATGCGTCGCTAGACCCGCATTGAGCACCAACATGTCGATTCCACCGAAGGCCGCCACGGTTGTGTCGATCAGGCGCGCACAGTCCTCCTCGTTGGCTAGGTCCACGGCGACTGCCCGCGCGGTGCCTCCTGCGGTCGCGATCTGCGATTGAATATCGTTGAGGCGCTGTGCATTACGGGCAGCCAGGACAACATGGGCGCCCTCGGCTGCCAGCTGGACCGCGATGTGCTGGCCGAGCCCTTGAGATGCGCCGGTGACGATCGCCACCTTGCCGCGCAGCCGCTTGCTGTCACGGTCGTGGCTATCGGCGGATCTGCCCAGCAGATGTGCCGCCGCTGACAGCTTCTGCGGGCAGTCTGTTCCGATCACGCGCTAAACCTCCCATTCTCATTCGCCCTCGTTCCGGGCGCGGCAGCGACGCCTGTCTGGATCCGACGCCGCCATAGGGTTCTTGACTGTTGATCAAGACGGTACATTGTCTCTTGTCTATCAATCAAGAGGAGGTGAGTGTGCCGAAAAACCGTGCCGGGGTCGACCGCCAGCTCAAGGAGGAAGAGATCCTCGATGCCGCCGAAGCCGCGTTTCTGGGGCCGGGTGGCTTCCGAAATACCACCATCGCGGCGATCGCCGCCCAAGCCGGCATCGCGACCAACTCCGTGCACTGGTATTTCCCCACCAAAGATGACCTGTTTGTCGCGGTGCTCCGGCGGCGGCTGGAAGAGGCGCTGGCACGGCTGCTGACCGAACCGCTGCCGCCACTAACCGAGCTGGTCCTTGCGGCGCTGCATGAACTCGACCGCACCGCATCGCTGACGGCCACCGTGCACGACCGCGCGGCACATGTGCCGGCGGTGGCCGAGTTTCATCACGGCTTCCACGAAGTGGCCGAGCGCTCCTTGCAAGAAGCCTTCCAACGCGAGGGCCTCACCGACGGCGACGCATTTATGGCCGCGCGGGCGATCACCGCGCTGGTCGAAGGACTGCACCTACACGACAGAAAACGTGACTCAAAGGATCGGGACCGGCTGGTGCTATGGGCGCTGCGCCGATTCACCGGTCGATGAGGGCTGTGCGCATTTGGCCTGACAGCTATATGCGATATAGAAGGCCGCCGGACGCAACTTCGATCAACATCAGCAAATACAGAAAACCAGTTCTGACGAGTTTGGAGCAGGTTTCCTATCTGTGTAGCTAAGAAATTGTGTCCGAGGGGGGACTTGAACCCCCACGCCCATTAGTAGGGCACTAGCACCTCAAGCTAGCGCGTCTGCCATTCCGCCACTCGGACAAGACCCAACGAGAGTTGGCAGCTAAGGCTATCGGATCGGCCCGCGCGGACCCAACCCAGCTCGCCGGCCGCCGCGGGCCCGAGCCCGGCACGCCCGGCAGTGGTAGGAAAGGTGGTTGTGACCATCGATACTGGGGCCGTCGACCCTGCCGATCCCCGCGACGATGTGGTCCAGGTGGTGAGCCGGTTGATCCGGTTCGATACCACCAATACCGGCGAACCCGAGACCACGCAGGGTGAGGCGGCGTGCGCCCAGTGGGTCGCCGAGCAGCTCCAAGAGGTCGGCTACTTGCCGCAATACGTCGAATCCGGCGCACCCGGGCGCGGCAACGTGATCGCGCGCCTGCGCGGCGCGGACAGCTCGCGCGGCGCCCTGCTGATCCATGGGCATCTCGACGTGGTGCCCGCCGAGCCGGCGGATTGGACGGTGCACCCGTTTTCCGGTGCGATCCGGGACGGCTACGTGTGGGGCCGCGGCGCGGTCGACATGAAGGACATGGTCGGCATGATGATCGTGGTGGCCCGGCAGCTGAAGCGGGCCGGCATCGTGCCGCCCCGCGACCTGGTGTTCGCGTTCCTCGCCGACGAGGAGCACGGCGGCCACTACGGGGCCCAATGGCTGGTCAACCACCGGCCCGAGCTGTTCGCCGGCGTCACCGAGGCGATCGGGGAAGTGGGCGGGTTCTCGCTGACCGTGCCACGCCGCGACGGGGGCGAACGCCGGCTGTACCTGATCGAGACGGCCGAAAAGGGGCTGTCCTGGATGCGGCTGACCGCCCGCGGCCCGGCCGGGCACGGGTCGATGGTGCACGACCGCAACGCCGTCACGGCCGTCGCCGAGGCGGTTGCCCGCCTGGGCCGGCACCAGTTTCCGCTCGTGGTGACCGACACCGTCGCGCAGTTCCTGGCCGTCGTCAGCGAGGAGACCGGGCTGACGTTCGACGTGGAGTCGGACGATCTGGCGGGGACGATCGACAAGCTCGGCCCGACCGCCCGCATGCTCAAGGCCGTGCTGCACGACACCGCCAACCCCACCATGCTCAAGGCCGGGTACAAGGCCAACGTCATCCCGGGCTCGGCGGAGGCGGTGGTGGACTGCCGGATCCTGCCGGGCCGCAAGGCCGCGTTCGAGGCCGAGGTCGACGAGCTGATCGGCCCCCACGTGACCCGGGAGTGGATCAGGGATTTCGAGTCGTATGAGACCAGCTTCGACGGCGATCTGGTCGACGCCATGAACGCCGCGGTGTTGGCGCTCGACCCGGACGGGCGCACGGTGCCCTACATGATGTCCGGTGGTACCGACGCGAAAGCTTTCGCGCGCTTGGGTATTCGCTGTTTTGGTTTCAGCCCGCTGCGGTTGCCGCCCGATCTGGACTTCAGCGCGCTGTTCCACGGCGTCGACGAACGGGTACCCGTCGATGCGCTGAGGTTCGGCACCGAGGTGCTGGCGCACTTCCTGACACACTGCTAGTCGACACGACACGAGAGGACTGCCCATGAGCCTGCCGCCCGACCCCTACGACGCGCTGCCCAAGCTGCCGCTGTTCAGCCTGCAGTCGAACTCGATCACCAACGGTCAGCCGCTGGCGACCCCGCAGATCAGCGGGATCATGGGCGCCGGGGGTGAGGATGTCAGCCCGCAGCTGAGCTGGTCGGGATTCCCGGAGGAGACCCGCAGCTTCGCGGTCACCGTCTACGACCCGGACGCCCCGACGTTGTCCGGCTTCTGGCACTGGGCGGTGGCCAACCTGCCCGCCGAGGTCACCGAGCTGCCCGACAACGCCGGCGACGGCAACGAGCTGCCGGGTGGGGCGCTGACCCTGGTCAACGACGCCGGCATGCGACGGTACGTCGGCGCAGCGCCGCCGCCCGGCCACGGTCCGCACCGTTACTACGTCGCCGTGCACGCCGTGGACGTCGATAAACTCGACCTGCCCGAGGACGCCAGCCCCGCATTCCTGGGATTCAACCTGTTCCAGCATGCGATCGCCCGGGCCTACATCTACGGCACGTACGAGCAGACGTAGCTGGATTCATCCGCGAAAGTGCGACCACCGACGGTCACTCGGGAAACGCGTCGGCAGTTGCACTTTCGCGGTGCGCGTGGCCCCGGTCGATGAGTCGGCGCCAGTGTTCGTTGACGTGGTCGGACTGACGCTCGAGCGGGGGCTCGGGCACGCGAGCGGCGTGCGCGGGATCGGCGCCGAGGAACCGCAACACCCGCGCGATCTCGCCGCGGTAGTTCGCGTCGAGATCTTCGTACCGGACCGTCAGGGCCGTGCGAGAACGGGTGCGGAAGTAGGCGGTCCACGCCGCCTGCTCGGCGTCGAGGCGGCGTTCGATCCCGGCGATCTGCTCGTAGGTGGGCGCGACGGCGGTGAGATCGACCGTGGCCCGCCCTGGTGTGGACCGGGCCAGGTAGAGCCCCCACGGGCGCGCCCCCTGCGACGGGGCGGATGAGCGAAACCATTCGCCGGTCGCTTCGGCACGAAACAGCGAGATGGCCTGCGCGCGCCGATCGGCGCGGACGATGTTGACGAAAACCGCTGTCGGGAAGAGCATTTCGAGTACAGCCCCCGGATCGTCACGAAAACCCAGGGCTGCTGCCAGCGCGACGACATCGCGCCAATGAATCTTGACTCCCCGGACCCCGTTGTCCGTCGCCGCGTACGCCATGACCTTCGCCAGATACTCGGGCCACGAGCAGTCCTGCGATAGCTGCAGATCCTCCTTGTACGCCCCCATGTGTGCGGCCGCCAGGTACTCCTCGGGCCGTCCGGCGACTCCAGTCGCCACCAGGCCGGCGGCGAGGAACGAACTACCCGAGCGAGGAGTGGAGGCGATGAGATAGGTCTGGTGTCCCATGCCCTCGACCCCTCGCATGCCCGTGGTTTCGAAAAGACTAATCCGCGGGGCGATCCTGGCTAACCGGTGGGTGTGATTGCCGCGGCGATCGATTCCGAAATGGTGTTGAACAACGTCGGGAACAGACCGCCGAATTCCGTGCCGCCGAGGGTGGCATTGATGGGAACGGTGATGCCCGCCACGCCGGCGGGGATGGTGACCGTCAGCGGTTCGGGCGGCGTGAGCAGCCCGTCGAACGGGACGTGGGCGATGGCCGGCAACGTGAGAGAGCCCAGCACCGGCGTCGACACCGTGATCGGCAGCGGCAGATCCACGAGGAGTTGGCCGTTGAGGAAGCCGTTCATCGCGTACGCGGGCATGTCGCCGATCGCGTTGAGCATTCCCAACACGTTGCCGGCCTGCGCGGCGGCACCGAAGGCCGTTGCCCCCTGGGCGATTCCGTTCGCCATGGCGAACGGTGGGCCCAGTATCGCAAAGCCCAGCTGCAACGGCAGCCCGAAGATGGCGGCGCCGGCCAGCGTGCCGGCGGGGGGTATGCCAGAGAGATTCACCGCGAAGCTCGCGGTGACATTGGCATTGACGAGCGTGTCGATCGCGTTGGCGAAGTTGCCCACCATCATTCCGGCGATGGAGCCGTGCGGGACCAGGCTCGCCAGGCCCACGGGCTGCTGTCCGAGGGCGGTCAGGATGGGGAGCAACTCGGCGGCCGGGCCCTCCAACCCGACCGGACCGGCGATGGTGATCTGGAAGTTGGGCGGGAGGAGGCTGGTGATGCTGCCGCCGATCGCCAAGTGGCTGGTGTCGAATCCCGTGATGAAGAGATCGATGGGGGCGTGTGCCGCGTCCTGCACCGCGCCGTAGTAGTTGCCCGCCTGTATCGCTTGGCCGGCCATCGCCATGTCGTTGCTGGCAATGGGAACCGTCTGCGTGAGATCCGAGCCCATCTTGGTCAGCGACGAGCCGACCGTCCCCCAGAACCCGGTGGTGCCGTTGACGAAGTCCTGTCCGATGGCAACCGGGTTGAAGGTGGCAGCGCCGGCGAGGGTGAGTTGGATGTTCGCCGGCACGTTCGCGGGGAAACCCTGCAGGTCGGTCAGGACCCCGCTCGTGAAGATCTGCGCGTAGTGGTTCTGGTTGGCGGCAATCTGATTCAGGATCGGGAACGGGTGGCTTGCGAACTGCGCGCCCATCAGGTTCAGATCGAACACCGTGGTGTCGCCGAGGACGGTGTACGGGTTCGGGTAGGGCACCGTGCCTGCCGGCATCGGCGCGAAAAGCCCTGGCAGCAACGAATTCAGCAGCGGCACGTCCTGGAAGAGCCCGGTCACGGTTCCGACGACGTTGGTCAGCGTTATTCCGTTGACCAGTTCGTTGGACACGAAGTTGCCCAGGTCCAGTCCGACGCCGTTGAGGGTCGGGCCCAACAATGCGCCGAGGGGCCCAGAGGTGAGGCTCAAGCCCGGGGTCAGGTTGCCGAGGTTTATCGGCCCGAAGAAGTCGCTCAGGGTCGGGAACGCATTGAGGATCGCGGGGTTGAAGAACAGGGAGCCAAAGCCGTTGGCGAATTGGGTCCCGATGCTGTTGAAGGGGCCGAGGAGCTGGCTCAACCCGCTGCTCAATCCGCCGAGCAGCCCACCCCCTCCGGTGCCCAGGCCCAGCAGTCCGTCCAGTCCACCGAGCAGGCCGCCTCCGCCCGAACCGCCGCCGAGCAAGCCGCCGAGCAGGCCGGCACCGCCGCTCGAGCCGCCCAAGCCGAGAAGCCCGCCGAGGATCGGCGTGGACGCGGCCGCGCCGCTGGCGGTGAAGCCGCCGATCATCGCCTGCTCGGCATTGGCGATCTCGGTGCCGAGGTAGGCTGTCGCTCCGCCGTTCAACACGCCCACAAACTCGTGGTGAAATGCCGCCGCCTGAGCGCTCATCATTTGGAATTGCTGCCCGTAGGTACCGAAGAATTCCGAGATGGCGAGCGACACATCGTCGGCGGCAGCGGAGGTGATTGCGGTCGTCTGGCCCGCGGCGGCCGCGGTGGCCTCTCGCAGTGTGGAGCCGATGCCCGCCAAATCGCCGGCGACCGCCCCCATCGCCTCCGGAGCAGCAACTACAAAGGACATCGTGGTCTCCCCTCGAAGACAATCCCCAATAGGCAACTACGTCATACCAGTCACGATGTCGACAAACTCGTGACGAACGAAAACGGCCGTTCCTCTGTTCTAACAGCTAGTTCTACAGATGCACAACCGTGTATCTGCAACCGTGTATCCGCAAGGCAATCAACCGAATTAATCGACACACGCGTAATAAGGCGCCTACCCGGGCTCCTTCGGTCCGTCCGGGTCGATGGCCGCCGACCCCACCGCGTCACGCAGCGAGGCGAACCCGCCCTCGTGCAACCGGCGGGCGATGCCGTCGTGAATGTGCTTGGCCCACAAGCCCCCTCCGTAGATGAAGCCGGTGTAGCCCTGCAGCAGCGAGGCGCCCGCGGTGATCCGCTCCCACGCGTCGTCGGCCGTCTCGATGCCGCCCACGCTGATCAAGACCAGGCGGTCGCCGACCCGCCCGTAGAGCCGGCGCAGCACCTCGACGGCCCTGCGCGCCACCGGCGGCCCGGAGATGCCGCCGGCGCCGAGCTTTTCAACCCCGGGTGTGCTCAGGCCGTCGCGCGACACGGTGGTGTTGGTCGCGACGATGCCGGCCAGGCCCAATTCGACGGCCAGATCCGCGATGTCGTCGACGTCGGAATCCGAGACGTCGGGCGCGATCTTCACCAGGACCGGTGAGGAGGTTTCGGCAAGGACGCCTTCCAGGATGGGCCGCAGCGACTCGACCGCCTGCAGGTCGCGCAGCCCGGGCGTGTTGGGCGAGCTGACGTTGACCACCAGGTACGACGCCAGCGGGCCGACCAGCCGGGCGCTGGTCCGGTAGTCGCCGACGGCGTCGCCGGCGGGAGTGGTCTTCGTTTTGCCGATGTTGACGCCGATCGGCACCTCGGGCCGATGGCGCGCCAACTGGAGGGCCAGCGCGCCCGCGCCGCGATTGTTGAAGCCCATCCGGTTCAGCAGCGCCCGGTCGGCGGGCAGCCGGAACAGGCGGGGGGCGGGGTTGCCGGGCTGGGGCTGCGCCGTGACCGTGCCGACCTCCGCGTAGCCGAAACCCAGCGCGCCCCAGGTGAGCAGGCCCAGGCCGTTCTTGTCGAAGCCGGCGGCCAGGCCGAGCGGCGCGGGAAAACGCACGCCGAACACGGTGCTGGCCAGCACCGGATCGGCGGGACCGGCCAGTCGGTGCAGCAGCCGCCGCGCCGCGGTCACAGCCGTGACGCCGCGCAGGATCGCGAAGACCAGCGTGTGGATGCGCTCGGGCGGGACCAGGAAAAACAGCCGGCGGGTGAGCCGGTACATCACAATTCCGGCTGGTCGGGCAGCCGGCTTTCCAGGCGAGACTTCTTGCGGCGCAACAAAACCCGCCGGCTGCCGTCGTTGTAGAGGCGTACCCGCGTCAGCTCCCATCCGCGGTACTCGGCCTCGATGGACAGCCGGATGGACGCGCTGAGCCGGGTCACTTCCGGCGGCAGGCGCAGCGGTATCCACTCGTATTCGTCCGACATCTCCGCCGCCCAGCCCGCGGGCAGCCGGCTCCACCGCGGCGCCGTCACGGCGCACCCGCCGCGTGCTCGATGACCTGGACGCCCGCCCCCGATCCCGACACCACGTACAAGGTGCCCGACGCTTCGTCAAAAGCCAGCGAGTTCGGCTGCTGCACGGTTGGGTATCGCACCCTTTCGACGGGAATTCCGGTTGACAGATCGTAACCAATGACGACGTTCGAAGCGGTCTGGGACACCCAGGCGAGCCCGCGCGAACCGGCCAGGCCGTACGGGGACTGCCGCACCGGGTAGGCCTGGCGCAGGATCAGCGGGTCGACGCCGTACACCAGCAGCTGCCCGCCGCGGGTGTCCGCCACGAGCGCCCGGCCCAGCGGATCGACGGCCAAGGTGGTCGCGCCCTCCCCGGCACGCAACGCCTGCTCGACACGGCCGTCGGCGCCGATCGTCGTCACCGAGGTCTGCCCTCGGTCCAGAACCACCGTCGTGTTCCCTTGTGCGGCAAGGGCATCCACGCGCGCGAAGATTTTGCTCCGGCCGGCGATGGTGGCGCTCTTGACCGAGTCCGGCGCCCGGGAGGCAAGGGTGTAGACGGCCCCGTCGGCGCTGCCCAGCACCAGCGTGCCGTCGGCGCGTTGCGCGATCGCGGTGAAGTCGGTCTGCGGGGCGCTGGCGAGCGGCACCTGCGTGGCGTGGCCCGCGGCCAGGTCGACGACGAGATAGCCGCCGCGGGTGGCCAGGTAGGCGGTGCCGCGGCCGTCGCCCGTCAGCGCGCTCGCCGGACCCGGCAGGTCGATCACGCGGGGCGGCACGCGCGGATCGCCGAACTCGGTCAGGGTGGCGGGGCCCGCCGGGTCGGCGCCGGAGGCCAGGACGGCCAGTTGCCGGGTGCCGCCGTCGAAGATCGCGGCCGCGCCGCGACCGCCCAGCGGGCGCACCGCCCCGGCCGGGTTCTGGGACGCCGGCGGAGACGCCGCCGGCTGGGCAGGTTCGATGGTCGGTGGCGCGCCGTTGAACGGACCCGAGGAACACCCAGCGGCCCCCACGACCATGGCCAGCAAAACCGGCACCGCGGCGAAACGGTGCTGAACTGCGCGTCTCTTGTCCTTATGCCGTTGCAGCAATTATTTTCCTTCGCGTCACCTACGGGAACGTCAAATTTTAAGGAACGGTTTCGCATCCAATATGGCCATGTTGCCTGCATCGGGCCGGACTGGAGAGGTATCGTCGCGTCATGACCGTCATTGTGGACCGGCATACCGCGGAGAAAGAGTTTGCTGTCGAAGATATCTCGGCGGGAATCTTCGCCAGCGGGTACGGGCAAGTCGGTGATGGGCGCAGTTTTTCCTTCCACATTGAGCACCGGTCCCTCGTCGTAGAAATTTACCGGCCGCGCCTCGCGGGCCCCGTTCCGCAGGCCGAGGACGTGGTGGCCAGGGCGGTCCGCGGCCTGGTCGACATCGACCTCACCGACGAGCGCAGCCTGACGGCCGCCGTGCGCGATTCCGTCGCGCACGCGGTACCGGTAAGCCGTTAGCGGGGATCGCACGCGCGGCGTAGCCGGGCGCTGCGGGTAGCCACCATCCCGCACGTCAACTCCCGTCCCTGTACGGTCGTCGTCGTGACCGTCATCCTGCTGCGGCACGGCCGTTCGACCTCCAACACCGCCGGCGTCCTGGCCGGCCGCTCCGAGGGCGTCGACCTGGACGACAAGGGTCGGGAGCAGGCCGCCGGGCTGATCGACCGCATCGGCGACCTGCCGATCCGGGCTCTCGTCAGTTCGCCGTTGCTGCGCTGCCGGCGCACCGTCGAGCCGCTCGCCGAAGCCCTGTGCCTCGAGCCGCTGATCGACGACCAGCTCGCCGAGGTGGACTACGGGGACTGGACCGGGCGCAAGATCGGCGAGCTCACCAAGGAGCCCCTGTGGCGTGTCGTCCAGGCCCATCCCAGCGCGGCAGTGTTTCCCGGCGGCGAGGGCCTGGCGCAGGTGCAGGCGCGCGCCGTCGCGGCCGTCCGCGAGCACGACCGGCGGTTGGCCGACCAGCACGGCGCCGACGCGCTCTGGGTCGCGTGCACCCACGGCGACGTCATCAAGTCCGTCGTCGCCGACGCCTACGGCATGCACCTGGACGGGTTCCAGCGCGTCACCGCCGACCCGGGGTCGGTGACCGTGATCCGTTACACGCCGCTGCGCCCGTTCGTGTTGCACGTCAACCACACCGGCGCGCGGCTGTCCGCCGCGCTGCGGGCCGGGCCGCCACCGAAAGACGAATCCAAGGGCGATCAGGCTCACGGTGAACCGAAGGGCGAGGCACAAACTGAGCCGAACGGGGCCGTGCCGACGAGCGACGCGGTGGTCGGCGGCTCGTCGGACTGATCGCGCTTAATTCCGCTCTGGCGGGGCAATCGAATCGCACGGCAGCGGCAACAGCCGGTATTTTGGAGGTGCCATGTCCCGCGCAATTCATGTCTTCCGCACGCCCGACCGCTTCGTGGCCGGGACCGTTGGCCAGCCCGGAAACCGCACCTTTTACATCCAGGCGGTGGGCGATTCGCGGGTGGTGTCGGTGATCTTGGAGAAGCAACAAGTGGCGGTGCTCGCCGAACGGATCGGTGCGTTGCTGCTCGAGGTGAATCGCCGGTTCGGCACGCCGGTGCCCCCGGAGCCCGCCGAGGTCGACGACCTCAACCCGTTGATCACGCCGGTCGATGCGGAGTTCCGGGTCGGGACCATGGGGCTCGGCTGGGATTCGGAAGCGCAGACGGTGGTGGTCGAGTTGCTGGCCGTCACCGACGCCGAGTTCGACGCTTCCGTGGTGCTCGACGACACCGAGGAGGGGCCCGACGCGGTGCGGGTGTTCTTGACGCCGGAATCGGCACGCCAGTTCGCCACCCGGTCCAATCGCGTGATCTCCGCCGGGCGTCCACCATGCCCGCTGTGCGACGAACCGCTGGATCCCGAGGGCCACATCTGCGCGCGCACCAACGGCTATAAGCGCAGCGCGCTTCTCGGGCCCGACGATGAACCCGAGGAATAGCGAGGCCCACGAGCGGGAGGTGCTGCGGGACGGCGAGCTGACGGTCCTCGGGCGCATCCGCTCAGCCAGCAACGCCACCTTCTTGTGCGAATCGACGCTGGGCGAGTCGCGCGTGCACTGCGTCTACAAGCCGGTCTCCGGCGAGGCGCCGCTGTGGGACTTCCCGGACGGCACCCTGGCCGGCCGCGAGCTCGCCGCGTACCGGATAGCGACGCAGCTGGGTTGGAAGATCGTGCCCTACACCATCATTCGGCACGGGCCGGCGGGCCCGGGGATGCTGCAGCTGTGGGTCGAGCAGGCCGGCGACGCGGCCGACTCTGACCCGCCGCCGGGCCCGGACCTGGTCGACCTGTTTCCCGCCAACAAGGTGCAGCCGGGCTACCTGCCGGTGCTGCGGGCCTACGACTACGCCGGCGACGAGGTCGTCCTGGTGCACGCCGACGACATCCGGTTGTGGCGGATGGCGGTGTTCGACGTCCTGATCAACAACGCCGATCGCAAGGGCGGCCACGTCCTGCGCGACCTCGAGGGCCACATCTACGGCGTCGACCACGGGGTGTCCCTGCACGTGGAGAACAAGCTGCGCACGGTGTTGTGGGGCTGGGCGGGCAAGCCGATCGACGACGACACGTGCCAGGCGGTAGCCGGGCTCGCCGAGGCCCTCACCGGCTCGCTCTGCGACGAGCTGGCCGGGCACATCACGCGGGCCGAGATCGCGGCGCTGCGCGGGCGCGCGCTCGCGCTGCTGGACAATCCGATCATGCCCACGCCCAACCGCCATCGCCCGATTCCGTGGCCGGCTTTCTAGCGAGGCGATCGCAAGCGCGGCGGAGCCGGGCGCGGCGGGTCGCCGCCATCGGTTAATGCGATTCCGCCGTCGGCGATACTGAACCGGTGACGTCGGCCCCGGACGAGATGACGGACGCCGCGCTGGCCGCCGATCTCGCCGCCGACGCGGGGGAACTGTTGCTGAAGGTGCGCGACGAGGTCGGATTCGGCCATCCCTGGGTGCTCGGCGACGCGGGTGACAGCCTGGCGAACGCGCTGATCCTGCGGCGGCTGCGGGCCGAGCGGCCCGGCGACGCGGTGCTCAGCGAGGAGGCGTACGACGACGTGTCCCGGGTGAATCACGACCGGGTGTGGATCGTCGACCCGCTCGACGGCACCCGCGAATTCTCCACGCCGGGCCGCGACGACTGGGCGGTCCACATCGCGCTGTGGCAGCGCCCCACCGACGGGCGGCGGGAGATCACCGACGCGGCGGTCTCGTTGCCCGCGCGCGGAAACACGGTGTACCGCAGCGACACCGTGACCGCCGACGCCGCGCGCGCCGGCATCCCGGGGACCATCCGGATCGCCGTCAGCGCCACCCGGCCGCCCGCGGTGCTGTACCGCATGCGCCAGACGCTGCACATCCAACCGGTGGCGATCGGCTCGGCGGGTGCGAAGGCGATGGCAGTCATCGACGGCGACGTCGACGCCTACGTGCACGCGGGCGGCCAGTGGGAATGGGACTCGGCGGCCCCGGCCGGGGTGCTGATGGCCGCCGGCATGCACGCCTCGCGGCTGGACGGCTCGCCGCTGCGCTACAACCAGCTCGACCCGTACCTGCCGGACTTCGTCATGTGCCGCGCGGAGCTGGCGCCGATCCTGCTCGGCGCCATCCGCCAGGAATTTCACTGACCTCGCCCGCGTTTAGAGTCGACGTTATGCAGGCGTGGTCTTCCGCACAGGTCCCGGTGGTGCCGGGGCGCGGTCCCGAGTTGCGGCTGTATGACACCTCCGACCGGCAGGTGCGCCCGGTGGCGGCCGGGTCGAAGGCCACCATGTACGTCTGCGGGATCACCCCCTACGACGCGACCCACCTGGGCCACGCCGCCACCTACCTGGCCTTCGACCTGGTGCATCGGCAATGGCTGGACCTCGGTCACGACGTGCACTACGTGCAGAACGTCACCGACATCGACGACCCCCTGCTGGAGCGCGCCGAGCGCGACGGCGTGGACTGGCGCGAGCTGGGCGACCGCGAGGTCGCCCTGTTTCGCGAGGACATGACGGCGCTGCGGATCCTGCCGCCGCGGGAGTACGTCGGGGCGACGGAGGCGATCGCCGAGGTCGTCGAACTCGTCGAGAAGATGCTGGCCTCCGGCGCCGCGTACGTCCTCGACGGCGAATACCCGGACGTCTACTACCGGGCCGACGCCACCCTACAGTTCGGCTACGAATCCGGCTATGACCGCGACACCATGCTGCAGCTGTTCGCCGAGCGCGGCGGCGACCCGCGCCGCCCCGGCAAGACCGACGAGCTCGACGCCCTGCTGTGGCGGGCCGCGCGGCCGGGCGAGCCCAGCTGGCCCTCGCCATTCGGTCCGGGGCGGCCCGGCTGGCACGTCGAATGCGCCGCGATCGCGCTCAGCCGCATCGGCAGCGGCCTGGACATCCAGGGCGGGGGCAGCGACCTGATCTTCCCGCACCACGAATTCACCGCCGCCCACGCCGAATGTGTCCGCGGCGAACGGCGATTCGCCCGGCACTACGTGCACGCGGGGATGATCGGCTGGGAGGGGCACAAGATGTCCAAGAGCCGCGGCAACCTGGTGCTGGTGTCGAATCTGCGCGCGAAAGGCATTGAGCCGGCGGCCATCCGGCTGGGCCTGCTGGCCGGGCACTACCGCGCCGACCGGTTCTGGAACTCCGACGTGCTCGACGAGGCGATCGCCCGGCTGCAGCGGTGGCGCGCGGCGACGGCGCTGCCGGGCGGCCCGGATGCCACCGACGTCGTCGGCCGGGTCCGCCGCTACTTGGCCGACGACCTCGATACACCGAAATCCCTTGCCGCGCTGGATGGTTGGGCAACCGACGCGCTGGAGTACGGCGGTCACGACGCCGCGGCGCCGAGGCTGGTGGCGACCGCGGTTGATGCGCTGCTGGGAGTGCAGCTGTAAAGAGGGGTACGTTTCGCCCATGATGTCGCTGCACGACAAAGTCGTCTTCATCACCGGCGGTGCGCGGGGGATCGGCGCCGAGGCCGCCCGCCGCCTGCGCAACAAGGGCGCCAGGCTGGTGCTGACCGATCTCGACCAGGCCGAACTGGCGGCGGTCGCCGCCGAACTCGGCGAGGATCGAGTGCTCACCGCGGTCGCCGACGTGCGCGACCTGCCCGCCATGCAGGCGGCGGCGGCCAAGGCCGTCGAACGCTTCGGCGGCATCGACGTCGTCGTGGCCAACGCCGGCATCGCCAGCTACGGGTCGGTGCTCCAAGTCGACCCGGAGGCATTCAAGCGGGTGCTGGACGTCAACGTGCTCGGCGTGTTCCACACTGTGCGCGCCACGCTGCCGTCGGTGATCGACCGCCGCGGCTACGTGCTGATCGTGTCGTCGCTGGCCGCGTACGCGGCGGCCCCGGGCCTGGCCCCGTACAACGCCTCAAAGGCCGGCATCGAGATCCTCGCCAACGCGCTGCGCCTGGAGGTCGGCCAGCGGGGGGTCGGCGTCGGCTCGGCGCACATGTCCTGGATCGACACCGCCCTGGTCCGCGACAGCAAGGCCGACATCCCCTCCTTCGGCGAGATGCTCGCCAGGCTGCCGTGGCCGTTGAACAAGACCACCACCGTCGAGGAATGCGCGGACGCGTTCGTGCGGGGCATCGAGGCCCGCGCCGACCGCGTCTACTGCCCGCGCTGGGTTGGCCTGTTCCGGTGGCTCAAGCCGGTGCTGTCCACGCCCCTCGGGGAACTTCCCATCCGCAAGACCGCCGCCGAGCTGTTGCCGCGGATGGACGCCGAGGCCGCCGCGCTCGGCCGGTCCATGTCCGCGTCCAACGTGGAGATTTTGCGCGAAACTCAGGGCTTTTCACCCAACTAGTCGACGGTGGCGACCCGCGGCGCCCGGCTACGCCGCGCTTGCGATCGCCACTAGTCGACGGTGGCGACCCGCGGCTATTTGCGCCGGCGGCGAAGGTAGCGCTCGAACTCCGCCGCCAGCGCGTCGCCGTCGATCTTGCCGAGGGCCTCGTTCATGTCGACCTCGGCGTCGCCGCGCTGCTCGAGCGACGACACGTATTCGGCCAGGTCCTCGTCCTCGGCGGCCATCTCGGTGATCGCCTGCTCCCACTCCTCGGCCTGGGCCGGCAGGTCACCCAGCGGCACCTCGATGTCCAGCACGTCCTCGACGCGGCGCAGCAGCGCCACCGTCGCCTTCGGGTTCGGCGGGTTGGACACGTAGTGCGGCACCGCCGCCCAGAACGTGACGGCGGGGATCCCGGCGGCCACGCACGCGTCCTGGAACACCCCGGCGATCCCGGTCGGGCCCTCGTAGCGGGTTTCCTCGAGGCCGAAGCGCTTCGCCGACTCGGGGGAGTAGGCCGCGCCCGACACCGGGACCGGCCGGGTGTGCGGCGTGTCGGCCAGCAGGGCGCCGATGATGACGACGGTGTCGACATTGAGCTTGTCGGCGATGGCCAGCAACTCGGCGCAGAACGTGCGCCAGCGCATGTTGGGCTCCACGCCGTGCATCAACACGACGTCGCGGTCGCTGCCCGGGGGCCGGCAGTGGGTGATCCGCATCGCCGGCCACACCAGCTCCCGGGTCACCCCGTCGATCTGCCGGATGACCGGGCGATTCACCTGATAGTCGTAGTACGCCTCGTCGTCGATCTCGACGATCGGGTCGGCCTCCCAGATGGCGTCGAGGTGCTCGAGCGCGTCGCTGGCGGCGTCGCCCGCGTCGTTCCAGCCCTCGAACGCCGCCACGACGACGGCGTTGTGCAGTTCGGGCAGCGCACGGGCTTCCGGGCCACGATCCGGCAAGGTCACAGAATCAGCGTACGGCCTGCTGCAAACCGCCTGCGCCGTTCCGCGAGGCTGGCAGAGACCTGTCAACCTCTGGGCGTATTGCATAGGACGACTATCCTTATGGCGTGACTGCCGCCAACGCACACCGCTCCGAAATACGTTCGGCTGCAAACTGGTTAACCTTGGTAACTACTACGTCGCCGACAGGATCCGCGAGCTGTCGATTTCGGCGATGAGTTGGGCGTCCAGACGTCGATCGGGGGACGACGTAGACTTTGCTGGTCGAGAGGCGTTGCAACGGTTCCGGTTCCCTGCCGGTATCCGCCACGCTCGGCAGAGTCAAGGACGCCTTCCGCTACGGAAGGAAGTACGTGAACGCCTTTGAACCGAACATCCGCCCCGACTGCATCGACGAACTGACGGCTGCCCTGCGCCGGCGGATCATGGTGATCGACGGCGCGATGGGCACCGCGATCCAGCGGGACCGGCCGGACGAGGCCGGCTACCGCGGCGACCGGTTCACCGAGTGGCCGACCGCTCTTCAGGGCAACAACGACCTGCTCACTCTGACGCAGCCGCAGATCATCGAGGGGATCCACCGCGAGTACCTCGAGGCGGGCGCCGACATCCTGGAGACCAACACGTTCAACGCGAACGCGATCTCGCTCTCCGACTACGACATGGCGGACCTCAGCTACGAGCTGAACTACGCCGGCGCGGCGCTGGCCCGCAAGGCGGCCGACGAATTCAGCACCCCGGAGAAGCCCCGTTACGTCGCCGGCGCAATCGGGCCCACGACGCGGACCGCGTCGATCTCCCCGGACGTCAACGACCCCGGAGCCCGCAACGTCTCCTACGACCAGCTGGTCGCCGCCTACCTCGAATCCGCGAACGGCCTGGTCGACGGCGGCGTCGACCTCCTCATCATCGAGACGATCTTCGACTCGCTGAACGCCAAGGCGGCGGTGTTCGCCGTCGAGACGCTGTTCGAGGAGCGCGGACGCCGCTGGCCGGTGATCATCTCGGGCACCATCACCGACGCTTCCGGGCGGACGCTGTCCGGCCAGGTCACCGAGGCCTTCTGGAACTCGATCCGGCACGCCAGGCCGCTCGCGGTGGGCCTCAACTGTGCCCTGGGCGCGCCGGAGATGAGGCCCTACATCGCCGAGGTGGCGCGGATCGCGGACACCTTCGTCTCCTGCTACCCGAACGCCGGCCTGCCCAACGCCTTCGGCGAGTACGACGAGTCCCCGGAGCGCCAGGCCTCCTACATCGCCGACTTCGCCGGGGCCGGTCTGGTCAACCTGGTCGGTGGTTGCTGCGGGACGGCGCCACCGCACATCGCCGAGATCGCCAAGGTCGTCGAGGGCAAACCGCCGCGCGAGCTGCCGGAGATCCCGGTGGCCACCCGGCTCTCGGGCCTGGAGCCGCTCAACATCACCGACGACTCGCTGTTCGTGAACATCGGTGAGCGCACCAACATCACCGGCTCCGCCCGGTTCCGCAACCTGATCAAGGCCGAGGACTACGACACCGCGCTGTCGGTCGCCCTGCAGCAGGTCGAGGTCGGTGCGCAGGTCATCGACATCAACATGGACGAGGGCATGATCGACGGCGTCGCCGCGATGGACCGGTTCACCAAGCTGATCGCGTCCGAGCCCGACATCAGCCGCGTCCCGGTGATGATCGACTCCTCCAAGTGGGAGGTCATCGAGGCGGGCCTGAAGAACGTGCAGGGCAAGCCGATCGTCAACTCGATCTCCATGAAGGAGGGCGAGGAGAAGTTCATCCGCGAGGCACGGCTGTGCCGCAAGTACGGCGCCGCCGTCGTCGTGATGGCCTTCGACGAACAGGGGCAGGCCGACAACCTGGAGCGCCGCAAGGAGATCTGCGGGCGCGCCTACCGGATCCTGACCGAAGAGGTCGGATTCCCGCCCGAGGACATCATTTTCGACCCGAACTGCTTCGCGCTGGCGACCGGTATCGAGGAGCACGCGACCTACGGGATCGACTTCATCGAGGCCTGCGCCTGGATCAAGGAAAACCTGCCCGCGGTGCACCTCTCCGGCGGCATCTCGAACGTGTCGTTCTCGTTCCGGGGCAACAACCCCGTCCGCGAGGCGATCCACTCGGTGTTCCTCTTCCACGCCATCAAGGCCGGCCTGGACATGGGCATCGTCAACGCCGGCGCGCTGGTGCCCTACGACTCGATCGACCCCGAGCTGCGGGACCGGATCGAGGACGTCGTCCTGAACCGTCGCGAGGACGCGGCCGAACGGCTCCTGGAGATCGCCGAACGGTTCAACAGCTCGGAGAAGGCCGAGGACCCGGCGGCGGCCGAGTGGCGATCCTTCCCGGTCCGCGAGCGCATCACGCACGCCCTGGTCAAGGGCATCGACGCCCACGTCGATGCCGACACCGAGGAATTGCGGGCCGAGATCGCCGCGGCTGGTGGCCGCCCGATCGAGGTGATCGAGGGACCGCTGATGGACGGCATGAACGTCGTCGGTGACCTCTTCGGCTCGGGCAAGATGTTCCTGCCCCAGGTCGTGAAGTCGGCCCGGGTGATGAAGAAGGCCGTCGCGTACCTGCTGCCGTACATCGAGGCGGAGAAGGAAGAGTCCGGCGCCGCAGCCGGTAAGGACACCAACGGCACCATCATCATGGCGACGGTCAAGGGCGACGTCCACGACATCGGCAAGAACATCGTCGGGGTCGTGCTGCAGTGCAACAACTTCGAAGTGATCGACCTCGGCGTGATGGTGCCCGCCCAGAAGATCCTGGACGCGGCGAAGGAGCACGACGCCGACATCATCGGGCTGTCCGGCCTGATCACCCCGTCGCTGGACGAGATGGTCAACTTCGCCGTTGAGATGGAACGCGAGGGCATGGAGATTCCGCTGCTGATCGGCGGCGCGACCACCTCGCGCGCCCACACGGCCGTGAAGGTATCGCCGCGCCGTAGCGGTCCGGTGGTCTGGGTCAAGGACGCTTCCCGCTCGGTGCCCGTCGCTGCCGCGCTGCTCGACGACAGGCAGCGTCCGGCCCTGCTGGAGGCCACCGAGAAGGACTACGCGTCGCTGCGCGAACGGCACGCCCAGAAGAACGAGCGGCCGCTGCTGACGCTGGAGAAGGCCCGCGCGAACCGGACGCCGATCGAGTGGGACGGCTACACGCCGCCGGTGCCCGCTATCGGTGCGGGAGTACGGGAATTTCAGGATTACGACCTCGCCGAGCTGCGCGAGTACATCGACTGGCAGCCGTTCTTCAACGCCTGGGAGATGAAGGGCAGGTTCCCCGACATCCTCAACAACCCCGTGTCGGGCGAGGCCGCCCGCAAGCTGTACGACGACGCCCAGGAGATGCTCGACACCCTGATCAAGGAGAAGTGGCTGACCGCCAACGGGGTGATCGGGTTCTTCCCGGCAAACGCGGTCGGCTCGGGTGTTGAAGACATCGAGGTGTACACCGATGAGACCCGCACCGAGGTGCTGACCACGTTGCACAACCTGCGCCAGCAGGGCGAGCACCGGGACGGGATCCCGAACCGGTCGCTGGGCGACTACATCGCGCCCAAGGACACCGGTCTGGCCGACTACGTCGGCGCCTTCGCCGTCACCGCGGGGCTCGGCAGCCAGGAGAAGATCGCGGAGTTCAAGGCGGCCGTCGACGACTACAGCGCGATCCTGCTGGAGTCGATCGCCGACCGGCTGGCAGAGGCATTCGCCGAACGGATGCACCAACGGGTCCGCAAGGAGTTCTGGGGATTCCAGCCGGACGAGCAGCTGGACAACGACGCACTCATCGGTGAGAAGTACGTGGGAATCCGCCCTGCGCCCGGCTACCCGGCCTGCCCGGAGCACACCGAAAAGGCGACGCTGTGGACGCTGATGGACGTCCAGGAGCGGACCGGCATTGAGCTGACCGAGTCGATGGCGATGTGGCCGGGTGCCGCCGTGAGCGGCTGGTACTTCTCGCACCCGCAATCGCAGTACTTCGTGGTCGGCCGGATGGCCCAGGACCAGGTCGCCGACTACGCGAAGCGCAAGGGCTGGACCCTGGCCGAAGCCGAGCGCTGGCTCGCCCCCAACCTCGGCTACAACCCGGAGGACTGAGGTTCGCGCTCTGCCGCGAGCGCGCGTGTTTGTACGGCGACACGCCGGCCAGCGCGGCAGTTTGCGGACCTTCGCGGCCGAAGCTCAGCAGAAACCGCCGTGACTTTGCTCGGTGCCGCGTGAAACAATCGCTGGCCGTGAAGACCTTCGAGGAGCTGTTCGCCGAACTCGGCGAGCGTGCCCGCACCCGGCCGGCCGGCAGCGGCACGGTCGCCGCGCTGGACGGCGGCGTGCACGGCCTGGGCAAGAAGATCCTGGAGGAGGCCGGCGAGGTGTGGCTGGCCGCCGAGCACGAACCCGACGAGGCGCTGGCCGAGGAGATCAGCCAGCTGCTGTACTGGACGCAGGTGCTGATGATCGCGCGCGGACTGTCCCTCGACGACATCTACCGGAAGTTGTGAGCATGCTGCGGGTTGCCGTTCCCAACAAGGGCACGCTCAGCGAGCCGGCCAGCGAGATCCTGGCGGAGGCCGGCTACCGGCGCCGCACCGATTCCAAGGACCTCACCGTCATCGACCCGGTCAACCAGGTCGAGTTCTTCTTCTTGCGGCCCAAGGACATTGCCATCTACGTGGGTTCGGGGGAGCTGGATTTCGGCATCACCGGACGCGACCTGGTGCGCGACTCGGACGCACCGGTGCGCGAACGCCTGGCGCTGGGCTTCGGGTCGTCGAGCTTTCGGTACGCCGGCCCGGCCGGCCAAGACTGGACGACGGCGGACCTGGCCGGCAGGCGGATCGCCACCGCCTACCCGAACCTGGTCCGGAAAGACTTGGCCGAGAGGGGGATTGAGGCCACGGTCATCCGGCTTGACGGCGCCGTGGAGATCTCGGTACAGCTCGGTGTGGCCGACGCCATCGCCGACGTGGTGGGGTCCGGGCGCACCCTGAGCCTGCACGACCTGGTGGCCTTCGGTGAGCCGCTGTGCGATTCGGAGGCGGTGCTGATAGAGCGCGCCGACGAGGGCGGCCACGAAACGAAAGCGGTGCGCGATCAACTGGTCGCGAGGGTCCAGGGCGTGGTGTTCGGCCAGCAGTACCTGATGCTCGATTACGACTGCCCGCGTTCGGTCCTGGACAAGGCAACGTCGATCACCCCGGGACTGGAGTCACCGACCATCGCCCCGCTCGCCGATCCGGACTGGGTGGCGATCCGCGCCCTGGTGCCGCGTCGCGGCGTCAACGAGATCATGGACGAGCTCGCCGCCATCGGGGCCAAGGCGATCCTGGCGTCCGACATCAGGTTCTGCCGGTTCTAGACCAACGGGTGGCTTTCTCGCGGCTGTGTTAGCGTCCGGCTAGGGCTGCTGCAAGGTAGACGCCCGCGTCATTGTCTAGTCCCCGGGAGGGTCTTCGTGACACACGCGCTAATTCTGTTGCTGGCTTTACTCATCGGTGTCGTCGCCGGGTTGCGTTCGCTGACGGCCCCCGCCGTGGTCGCCTGGGCCGCATACCTGGGTTGGATCGACGTGCACGGCACGTGGGCGTCCTGGATGGCCAGCATCATCACCGTCATCGTCTTCACCGTTCTCGCCGTCGGCGAGCTGGTCAACGACAAGCTGCCCAAGACGCCGGCCCGCACGGCGCCGCCGATCTTCGCCGCCCGCATCATCACGGGCGGGTTGGCGGGGGCGGTACTGGGCGCCTGGCCGCACTGGACCTTCTCCGCGCTCGGCGCGGGCGTCATCGGGGCGGTGCTCGGCACCCTCGGCGGCTATCAGGCCCGCAAACGGCTGGCCGCCGTGGCCGGCAGGGACCTGCCGATCGCGCTGCTCGAGGACGCGGTCGCGGTCCTCGGCGCGTTCGCCATCGTGGCGGTGACGGGTCACGTGCTGACGGAGTACCTGCTCACGGCGGTTAAGTGACAACGCATTTCGATGCGATCATCGTCGGCGCCGGGCAGGCCGGCCCTCCGCTGGCCGGACGGCTGACCGCCGCCGGCCAGCGCGTCGCGGTCATCGAGCGCAAACTCGTCGGCGGCACCTGCGTCAACAACGGATGCATCCCGACCAAGACCCTGGTGGCCAGCGCGCACGCCGCCCACCTGGCCCGGCGCGGAGCCGAATACGGCGTGGGGACCGGCCCGATCCGCGTGGACATGGCGAAAGTCAAGGCGCGCAAGGACGACATCATGCTCGCCGACCGCAAGGGCGTCGAAAGCTGGTTGGACGGCATGGACGGTTGCACCGTCTTTCGCGGTCATGCCCGTTTCGAAGACCCGCACACCGTCAGCGTCGACGGCGACCTGCTGCACGCCGACCGCATTTTCCTCAACGTCGGCGGCCGCGCGGTGGTGCCGGACGTCCCGGGGCTGTCCGACGTCGAATTCCTCACCAACGTCTCGATCCTCGAACTCGACACGCTGCCAGACCATCTCGTCATCCTCGGCGGCAGCTACATCGCGCTGGAGTTCGCGCAGATGTTCCGGCGCTTCGGGGCCCGGGTCACCGTGGTCGAGCGCGGCCCGCGGCTGGCGTCCCGCGAGGACGAGGACATCTCCGCCACCGTCAGGGAAATCCTGGAGGCCGAGGGCATCGACGTCATCGTCGGCGCTGATGACGTGCGAATCACCAAGACCGACAAGGGATTCGAACTCACTCCTGGCGGCGGCGCCCCCCCGATCGCCGGAACCCAGCTGCTGGTGGCGGTGGGGCGGCAACCCAACACCGACGACCTCGGCCTGCAGGCGGCCGGCGTGCAGACCGACGCCCGCGGCTACATCGTGGTCGACGACCAGCTCAAGACCAGCGTCGATCACATCTGGGCGATGGGCGACTGCAACGGCAAGGGCGCGTTCACCCACACCTCGTACAACGATTTCGAGATCGTCGCCGCCAACCTGCTCGACGACGACCCGCGCCGGGTGAGCGACCGCATCACCACCTACGCGCTCTACATCGACCCGCCACTGGGGCGTGCCGGGATGAGCGTGAGCCAGGTCCGCGCGTCCGGCCGCAAGGCGTTGGTCGGCAAGCGGCCGATGACGCGGGTCGGCAGGGCGGTGGAAAAGGGTGAGACGCAAGGCTTTATGAAGGTGGTGGTGGACGCCGAGACCGACGAGATCCTGGGCGCGGCCATCCTCGGGGTCGGCGGCGACGAGGCGATTCACGCCATCCTGGACGTCATGTCGGCCAAGGCGCCGTACACCACGCTGTCGCGCACGATGCACATCCACCCCACCGTCAGCGAGTTGATTCCGACGATGCTGCAGGAGATGTCGCCACTAGCCGATTGACGTGGTGCTGCCAGGAAGCTTCCGGCGCGCCGAACGTGCGCTCACTGCAAAAAGGCGCGGAAATTTGGCGGGGGGGCGCCGGGGGGGGGCCGCCCCCCCCCCCCCCCCCCCCCCCCCCCGGGAGAGGGCACCCCCAACCCCCAGCGC
>NZ_LZIC01000035.1 GCF_001667185.1 Mycobacterium sp. 852002-50816_SCH5313054-b
GTCGCGGAGTACCACGACATTCCGGTCGCGGGGCTGCATCACTTCCCGGTGCGGGTCAACGGTCAGCTCGGTGTTCCGTTTCTGCCGTCTCCGGCGCCTGCGGTCCGCTCGACGTTGACGGCGGGCTGGTGGCTGTATTCGCACATCACCAAGGCGAATGAGGACGCGCAACGCCGGGAACTGGGCCTGCCCGGCACGACAGTGTCCGCGTGGCGGCGGATGGCCGAGAACGGAACGCTCGAGCTGCAGGCCTACGACCAGGCGTTGTTCCCCGGTCTTGCCGCGGAATGGAACGGCAAGCGCCCCTTCGTGGGTTCCCTCACGCTCGAGTTGGGGGGGGACACCGACGACGAGGTCGCGTCCTGGATCGCCGCGGGAAAGCCGCCGATCTACTTCGGTTTCGGTAGCACGCCGGTCCAGTCCCCCGCCGAGACGGTGGCGATGATCGCCGACGCCTGCGCCGAATTGGGCGAACGCGCCTTGATCTATTCCGGCGCCGAGGGCACGCAAACCGCTTCCCGTCCCGACGTGAAGCTGGTCGGCCACGTCAACTACTCCACGATCCTGCCCACCT
>NZ_LZIC01000036.1 GCF_001667185.1 Mycobacterium sp. 852002-50816_SCH5313054-b
GCGATCTTGCACCGCCGGACCAACCGGTTGCCGTTTGCCGCCCCCGAGCACTGGGGATCGTTCGAACCCGTCCTGCGGAGTTCCTTCGACAAGGACGCGGTTTTCCTCGACGTGCTGACCGACAGCGCGCGATCGCAGTTGGCCGACGCGTCGCGGCTCACCGATTCGCTGCGCCGCTACGACGATTCGTATCAGCATGAATTGCTGTGGTGGACATCGCCGTTGCGGGAAGCGGAGGGCATCCCCGACGGCGCGCTGGTGTCGCAGGCGGACGCCCGACGCGTCGACGTCAACCGCCGGTTCCCCGTCGATCCGGCGGACGAGCGCGGCTCCCCGTGCAGCGACGATCAGGCGAAGGTCCTCGTGCTGTCCACACCGGGGGATACCCGGGCCGACGCCCTGAATTGCGGCGCGGCGCTGTCGGCGATCCTGCTGGAGTGCACGATGGCATTCCTCGCGACCTGCACACTGACCCACCTGATCGAGCTGGACGAAAGCCGCGACATC
>NZ_LZIC01000037.1 GCF_001667185.1 Mycobacterium sp. 852002-50816_SCH5313054-b
CGCACGGTGGTAGAGGCCCTGGCAGGGATGCCCCCCCCCCCCGGCCCGCCCGCAGCCCGGGCAACCGGCGGCGCCCGCCCCCGGCCAACCGGCCGGCCAGCCGGCCCCGCAACCGGGCATGCCGGGCCCGCGTCCCGGACCGATGCCGAAGCCGGGGGTCCGCACCCCGCGCGTCGGTAACAACCCGTTCTCGTCGGCGCAACCCGTCGACCGGCCCATCCCGCGTCCGCCGGCCCCCCGTCCCGGGGCGCCCCGGCCGGGTGGGCCGCGGCCGGGCGCTTCTCCCGGCAGCATGCCGCCCCGGCCCGGTGGTGCCGCGGGCCAGGGCCGCCCGGCGCGGCCCGGCGGCCGCCGGCCCGGCGGTGCCCGTCCGGGCGGCCCCGGCGGCCGCTCCGACGGCGGCGGCGGCAACTACCGCGGTGGTGGTAGCGGAGTCGGCGCCCCGCCCGGCGGTGGCGGCGGCGGTTTCCGCGGCCGTCCCGGTGGCGGTGGCGGTGGTGGTGGCCGTCCCGGCCAGCGCGGCGGTGCCGCCGGCGCGTTCGGCCGTCCCGGCGGTGCGCCGCGGCGCGGCCGCAAGTCCAAGCGGGCAAAACGCGCCGAGTACGAGAACATGCAGGCGCCGGTCGTCGGCGGCGTGCGGTTGCCGCACGGCAACGGCGAGACGATCCGGCTGGCCCGCGGCGCGTCGCTGAGCGACTTCGCCGAGAAGATCGACGCCAACCCGGCCTCGCTGGTGCAGGCGCTGTTCAACCTCGGCGAGATGGTGACGGCCACGCAATCGGTCGGCGACGAGACGCTCGAGCTGCTGGGCAGCGAGATGAACTACGTCGTCCAGGTCGTCAGCCCGGAGGACGAGGACCGCGAGCTGCTGGAATCCTTCGACCTGACCTACGGCGAGGACGAGGGCGGCGAGGAGGACCTGCAGACCCGTCCGCCGGTGGTGACCGTCATGGGTCACGTCGACCACGGTAAGACGCGACTGCTGGACACCATCCGGAACGCCAGCGTGCGCGAGGGTGAGGCCGGCGGCATCACCCAGCACATCGGCGCCTACCAGGTCTCCGTCGACCTGGACGGCACCGAGCGGCCGATCACCTTCATCGACACCCCGGGTCACGAGGCGTTCACCGCCATGCGTGCCCGCGGCGCCAAGGCCACCGACATCGCCATCCTGGTGGTGGCCGCCGACGACGGCGTGATGCCGCAGACGGTGGAGGCCATCAACCACGCGCAGGCCGCCGATGTGCCGATCGTGGTGGCGGTCAACAAGATCGACAAGGAGGGCGCCGACCCGGCCAAGATCCGCGGTCAGCTCACCGAGTTCGGGCTTGTCGCCGAGGATTTCGGTGGCGACACGATGTTCGTCGACATCTCCGCCAAGGAGGGCACCAACATCGAGGCGCTGGAGGAGGCGGTGCTGCTGACCGCCGACGCCGCCCTGGACCTGCGCGCCAACCCCGACATGGAGGCCCAGGGTGTGGCCATCGAGGCGCATCTGGACCGCGGTCGCGGGCCGGTGGCCACCGTGCTGATCCAGCGCGGCACGCTGCGCGTCGGCGACTCGATCGTCGCCGGCGACGCCTACGGTCGTGTCCGGCGCATGGTCGACGAGCACGGCGAGGACGTCCACGAGGCGCTGCCGTCGCGGCCGGTGCAGGTCATCGGCTTCACGTCGGTGCCCGGCGCCGGTGACAACCTGCTGGTTGTCGACGAGGACCGCATCGCCCGCCAGATCGCCGACCGGCGCAGCGCCCGCAAGCGCAACGCCCTGGCCGCGCGTACGCGCAAGCGGATCAGCCTGGACGATCTGGATGCCGCGCTGAAGGAAACCAGCCAGCTGAACCTGATCCTCAAGGGCGACAACGCCGGCACGGTCGAGGCGCTGGAGGAGGCCCTGATGGGCATCCAGGTCGACGACGAGGTGGCGCTGCGCGTCATCGACCGCGGCGTCGGTGGCATCACCGAGACCAACGTCAACCTGGCGTCGGCCTCGGACGCGATCATCATCGGCTTCAACGTGCGCGCCGAGGGCAAGGCGACCGAGCTGGCCAACCGCGAGGGCGTGGAGATCCGCTACTACTCGGTGATCTACCAGGCGATCGACGAGATCGAGAAGGCCCTGCGCGGCATGCTCAAGCCGATCTACGAGGAGAACCAGCTGGGCCGCGCCGAGATCCGGGCGATCTTCCGGTCCTCGAAGGTCGGCATCATCGCGGGCTGCATGATCAGCTCGGGTGTGGTGCGCCGCAACGCGAAGGCCCGGCTGCTGCGGGACAACATCGTGGTGGCCGACAACCTCTCGATCACCTCGCTGCGCCGGGAGAAGGACGATGTCACCGAGGTCCGCGAGGGCTTCGAATGCGGTATGACGCTGGGCTACTCCGACATCAAGGAAGGCGACATCATCGAGTCCTACGAGCTGGTCCAGAAGGAGCGCGCCTAATGGCCGACCCCGCGCGGGCGCGACGGTTGGCCAAACGGATCTTCACCATCGTCGCCTCGGCGATCGAGTTCGAGATCAAGGATCCCGGGCTGGACGGGGTGACCATCGTCGACGCGAAGGTGACCGCCGACCTGCACGACGCGACCGTGTTCTACACGGTGATGGGTCGCACGCTCGACGACGAGCCCGACTACGCCGCCGCCGCGGCCGCGCTGGAGCGGGCCAAGGGCGCGCTGCGCACCATGGTCGGGGCCGGCACCGGGGTGCGCTTCACACCGACGCTGACGTTCAGCCGGGACACGACCGCCGACAGCGTGCAGCGGATGGACGAGTTGCTGCAGCGCGCCCGCGCCGCGGACGCCGACCTGGAACGGGTCCGTTCCGGTGCCAAGCCGGCCGGTGAAGCCGATCCATATCGTGTGAGGGACACCGATGACGGCGATCGACCCGAAGACTGAGGTAGCGCGCGTCGACGCCCGCGGCGCCGTCGAGCTGCTGTCGGGCGCCGCGACGATCGCGGTGGTCGCCCACGTCCACCCCGACGCCGACACCATCGGCGCGGGGCTGGCGCTGGCCCTGGTGCTGGACAAGTGCGGCAAGCACGTCGAGGTCGGTTTCGCCGCGCCCGCGACCCTGCCCGAATCGCTGGCGTCGCTGCCCGGATGCCACCTGCTGGTCAGCCCCCAGGGGATGAGCCGCGACGTCGATTTGGTGGTGACCGTTGACGTTCCGAGCGTCAAGCGGCTGGGGGAGCTGAGCGACCTGGCCGGTCCCGGCCGGCGCCTGCTGGTCGTCGACCACCACGCCTCCAACGAGATGTTCGGCACCGCCAACTTCATCGACGTGTCGGCCGATTCCACCACGATGATGATCGCCGACATCCTCGACGCCTGGGGCAAGCCGATCGATGTGGATGTGGCGCACTGCATTTACGCCGGGCTGACGACCGACACCGGATCGTTTCGCTGGGCCAGCGCCCGCGCGCTTCGGCTGGCGGCCCGGCTGGTCGACGTCGGCGTCGACAACGCCGAGATCAGCCGGACGCTGATGGACACGCACCCGTTCGGGTGGCTGCCGCTGCTGTCGCGGGTGCTGGCCTCGGCGCAGCTGCTGCCCGACGCGGTCGGCGGTCGCGGGCTGGTCTACGCCGTCGTCGGGCATCAGGACTGGATCGACTCTCGCCCAGAGGAAGTCGAGAGCATCGTCGACATCGTGCGGACCACGCAGCAGGCGGAGGTGGCGGCCGTCTTCAAGGAGGTCGACCCCCAGCGGTGGTCGGTGTCGATGCGGGCCAAGGCCGACGTGGATCTGGCGGCGGTCGCGTCGGAGTTCGGCGGCGGGGGCCACCGGCTCGCCGCCGGCTACTCGACCGCCGGCTCGATCGACGACGCCGTGGCGTCGCTGCGCGCGGCCTTGGACTAGAAGGCCCAGCTTCCCGACGGGTCCAGCACGAAGCCGTGGTCCCCGCTGGTGGCGTCCAGGCAGGCGACGACGTTGTCGACCCCCACCGCGCAGGTCACGTTGAGGTACGACAGCTTCTGCCCCGGGCCCAGCGCCTTGACTCCCGACGGCAGTGCGGGCGGGTTGCCGTCGCACCCGCTGTAGGTCATGCGGCTCAGTTCGTAGCCGGGCCCCTTGAAATTCACCGCCCCCACCACGCAACCGCCCGGCTTCGGGTGGCCCCCGCCCGGGAACGGCACGTCGTCCATTCCCGGGGTGTCGCCGCTGCACTTGATGTCCTGTGACGGTTGCGGGACGGGCGCGGGGCCGCCGTAGAAGTCGCACACCAGGGTCGGCGTGACCGAAAAACTGATGCGGGGCCCGCCGCCCTGGCGCGGCGTCGAGGCGTAGCCGTCGACGGGGACAGAGGTGAACTTGTTCAGGTCGGGAAATCCCGGCGGGGGCAGCGCCGCGGCCCGCGGCGCCGGGGCCAATGCGGATGCCGCCAGGGTCAGGCCACAGAGGGCCCGCAGGGTGCCAGCGCGCATCGCCTTCTCCTAACGCACCTGGGCCCGACCGCGTTGCAGGACGGCGTCGCGGTTGGCGGCGATGTCGTCGCCGCTGGTCCGGAACTGCCGGGCCGCCATCGCCTCCATCCACAGCCCCGCGCCGGTCTGCGAGTCGTCGATCCGGTGATAGGACGCCAGCAACGCGCGGACCGCGTGCTGGTTGTTGCCGACGATCGAGGCCGCCACCTGGCGGGCCGTGGGCAGCAGCCGGTCGTGCGGCACCACCTCGGTCACCAGGCCGGCGCGCAGCGCCTCGCCGGCGGACAGGTAGTCGCCGGTCAGGCTCATGCGCCGGGCCAGGCCGACGCCCACCTTCTGCGGCAACCGCACGCTCAGGCCCCAGGTGGGCAGCAGCCCCACCCGGGCGTGCGTGTCGGCGAAGCGGGCCTGCTCGGAGGCGATCAGGACGTCGCAGTACAGGGCCAGCTCCAGCCCGCCGGTGACCGCGGCGCCGTTGATCGCGCCGATCACCGGCTTGGTCAACGGCGGCCAGCGCGGGGAGATGTCCGGGAGTGCCGACTCGCCGCCCAGCTCCTTGAGGTCCAGCCCCGCGCAGAACACCGGGTCGGCACCGGTGACGACGACGACGTCGACGCCGTCGTCGGTCTCGGCGTCGGTCAGCGCGCCGAAGAACCGGTCCCGCAGCGCCGCGGACAGCGCGTTGCGCGCCTGGGGCCGGTTGAGGGTCAGGGTGCGCACCCGCTCGTCGGTGTCGATCAGCAGGATGTCGTCGGTCATCTGTTCACCGTAGAGGGTGGCTCGTTGCCGTCACACCGGCCACAGGATCCCTCCGCCGGCCGGCACCCGACGTGGGCACCGGCACCAGCGCTTTCACAGCGGAGACGCCTGTGGCGGATGTGAGACGAGGCCGCCGCGCTTATGGTGGATCCCATGTGCCGGAACATCACCGAACTGCGTGGATTGCAGCCGGCGGCCACGCCGGAGGAGATCGCGGCGGCCGCGCGCCAGTACGTGCGCAAGGTCAGCGGCATCACCCACCCGTCGACCGCCAACGCCGAAGCGTTCGAGGCCGCCATCGCCGCGGTCACCGAGACGACGACGCGTTTGCTGTCGGCCCTGCCGCCGCGCCGCCAGCCGCCCAAGACCGTCCCGCCGTTGCGCCGGCCCGAGGTGGTGGCCCGCCTCGCGGGCGCGACATGACGCTCACCGCCACCATGCCCGCGCTCAAGGAGTGGAGCGCGGTGGTACACGCGCTGCTCGACGGCCGGCAGCGCGTGCTGCTGCGCAAGGGTGGCATCGGCGAGAAGCGGTTCGAGCTGGCGGCCCGGGAGTTCCTGCTGTTCCCGACGGTCGCCCACAGCCACGCCGAGCGCGTCCGGCCCGAGCATCGCGACCTGCTGGGCGCCGGGGCCGACGACAGCACCGACGAGCAGCTGGTGCTGCGGGCCGCCGCGAAAGTCGTTGCGGCGCAAGAGGTCAACCGGCCGGATGGGCTCGCGGCCCTGGAGGACCTGCACATCTGGACCGCCGCGTCGGTGCGCGAGGACCGGCTCGACTTCCGGCCCAAGCACAAGCTGGCCGTGCTGGTGGTGTCGGTGAATGCCTTGGCCGAGCCGCTGCGGATCACGCGGACCCCGGAGTACGCGGGCTGCACCAGCTGGGTGCAGCTCCCGCTGGCGCCGGCCGATGTGCGGCTGGGCGCGCCGGTCTGCGACGAGGCCGCGCTAGACCGGGTCGCCCGCCGGGTCCGCGACGCGGTCGGCTGACAGGTCGCCGGCCCCGACGGGAAGCAGCAGCCGGGAGCGGCCGTAGTGCACGGCATGGGTGGCCGGTGTGGCCTGCCGGCCCGTCAACAACGGTTCGTCGGTGCCGAGGTTGCGCGCGTAGCGCGGGAACCAGCTGCCCGTGATCAGGACCCGGATGCGCGAGCCCGCGCGGAAGCGGTGGGTGATCCCGTCCAGTTCGATCCGGACGGTCTTCGTCTTGCCGCTCAACCGCCGGTAGCCGTCGCTGACGTTGCGGGACCGGCCCTTGGCGTCGACCTCGCTCACCCGGACGAACAGATCGACATGCGGATTGTCGGAGCTGTGCGCCAGCTCGACCACCGGGTTCCCGTAGACGTACAGATCGTGGGTCAGCGTGAGGCTGGTGAAGGTGAGCACGTCGTCGCGCTGGGCGAGGCGGCTGTCGTCGCGGTAGCCCGCGTTCGTGGACAGCAGCGGACCGCCGGTGGTGGGCGTCGGGTCGGCGGGGTCGTAGCGAAACGTCGCCGGCGCCGGCCGCTTGAGGTTCGCCGGCGCGGTCTCGCCCAGGTGCCCGCCCGGGCGCAGATACAGCGCCCGTTCGGTGGTGGCCGGCGGCCAGTCGGGCAGGTGGCGCCAGGCTAGGCCCCCGTCCGAGCCGGTGACGCACGTGTGGACCCTGCTGGGCCGGCGCAGGGGCGCGCCGCCCAGGTGGGCGTTCAGCCAGTCCAGCGTTTCCCGCGCGCTGATGGGCAGCGCCTTGCCGAGCAGCTGGGTGTGCGTCCAGGGCCCCATGGTGAGCGCGACGTCGACGCCCCGGTCGCGCAGGTGCGCGTACTGCTGCAGCGTCTGTCGCACGAAAATGTCCTGCCAGCCGCCGATGAGCAGCACCGGCACCCGCGTCCGGTCCAGCGCCTCGCGGCACCGCAGCGAGCCCCAGAACGCGTCGTCGGCGTGGTGGTGTTCGACCCACGATTCGAACCACGGCGCACCCGTGCCGAGCATCGCTCGCGCCGCGGCGCCCAGGGGCAGCGCACCCGCCGCCTCCGCCACCTTGCGCCGGGCCTGCAGCTGGCGCAGCGCCAGCCGCACGCGCGCCGGGTCCTCCTGGTGGGAAACCAGGTCGCTCCAGCCCAGGAAGTCGTTGATGGCGAACGAACCCGTCCCCCACACGGAGGCGTTGAAATCGTGCGGGCCCGCGGTGATCACGGCCGCGGCCAGCTCCGGCGGGGGATCCTGCAGCAGCGCCCACTGGGTGAAGCCCAGATACGACACCCCGACGGTGGCGAATCGGCCGGTGAACCACGGCTGCTCGCGCAGCCACGCGGCCGTGTCGGCGCCGTCGGCGACCTCGTTGACCATCGGCTCGAAGTCCCCGCCCGAGCCGAACGTGCCGCGCACGCTCTGCAGCACGACGTGGTAGCCGCGCGCGGCGTACAGCCGGGCGTATGCCAGCGAGAACGGGAAGGCCCTGCCGTACGGCGCGCGGACCAGCAAGGTGCCGGCGGGGCTCGGCGTGGTGGGCGCGTAGTGGTCGGCCGCCAGGTGCACGCCGTCGCGCATCGGCACGTCGACGCGCTGCACGGTGTACGCGGTGGTCGCCCGCGGCAGGCCCAGCACGCGGCCCAGCGCGGCGTCGCCGACACGGCTCAACGGGCTTGGCGTGCGCTGCGCGGGGCGGGTGGAGGTCGTACTCACGGTCCCCAGGCTAGGTTGTGTGCCGGACTAAAACTTGTAATACGGCGCGAGGTCGTTGGCGCGCTGCAGATTGGTGGACATGCAGTCCACCTCCGGGTTCGAGTAGACCGTCGAGAAGTACAGCGCCTGCTGCAACACCCCGTAACTGGTCTTGAACGCCACCATGCACGAGAAGAACCAGAAGCTGTTGTGGTAGGTCGGCTTCATCACCCAGTACTGCGCCGCCCGGTGACCCTGGATCGTGGTTTCGACGGCGTCGGGCGGCAGGGACTGGTCGTAGGTGCGCCAGATGATGGGCTCCACGGCCATCTGGTAGTTGCCCGCGTCGAAGTGGCAGCGCAGCCCGTCCTCGTGCTCGGGCGGCGTGAACGCCAGCCCGAGCCGCGCCACGGCGTCGAACGGAATGTCCTCGCACGCATCGAACGGGCGCGGGTCGGTGGTCGCCACGATGGGGCTCTTCATGGTGGTCTCCATCGGCTGGGCGGTCGACCGCAGCTCGACGGGCCCACCCCCGCTCGGCCCCGGCGGCGCGCTGTGGACGCCCAAAGCCACCGCCGCGGCCAGCGCGCCCAGCGCTGAGATCAGACGCAGATTGGCGAACACCACACCCCCTGAGGCCTCGGCCGTCCTTGCCGGGAGTGTACAAGTCGGGTTCGCGGCGTCACAGTGAAACGAGAACACGTTCTAATCCGGCAAGCAAGGGCCCAGCGCAAACCGGCTCGGCGGAGCGAGTCGTTAGGCTGGTTAGTCGTGGTGACATCGGAATCGACGAACGGGGCGCAGCCGACGCTGTGGGCGGTTTCCGACCTGCACACCGGTCACCTCGGCAACAAGCCCGTCACCGAATCGCTGCATCCGTCCTCGCCGGAGGACTGGCTGATCGTCGCCGGCGACGTCGCCGAACGCACCGACGACATCCGCTGGGCGCTTGACCTGCTGCGTCGCCGGTTCGCCAAGGTGATCTGGGTGCCCGGCAACCACGAGCTGTGGACCACCACCCGGGATCCCAACCAGATCTTCGGCAAGGCCCGCTATGACTACCTGGTCGACATGTGCGACGAGCTGGGCGTGCTCACCCCGGAGCACCCGTTCGCGGTGTGGACCGAACGCGGCGGCCCGGCCACCATCGTGCCGATGTTCCTGCTGTACGACTACACCTTCTTGCCGGAGGGCGCGACGAGCAAAGCCGAGGGCATGGCCATCGCGCGGGAGCGCAACGTGGTGGCCACCGACGAATTCCTGCTCTCCTCCGAGCCCTACGCCACCCGCGACGCCTGGTGCCGGGAGCGGCTCGCCAGCACCCGGGCCCGCCTCGAAGAGCTCGACTGGATGACGCCGACGGTCCTGGTGAACCACTTCCCGTTGGTGCGGGACCCCTGCGATGCGCTGTTCTACCCGGAATTCTCGCTGTGGTGCGGCACCACCAAGACCGCCGACTGGCACACCCGCTACAACGCCATCTGCTCGGTGTACGGGCACCTGCACATCCCGCGCACCACCTGGTACGACGGCGTGCGCTTCGAGGAGGTGTCGGTCGGCTACCCGCGCGAGTGGCGCCGCCGCAAGCCGTACAGCTGGTTGCGCCAGGTGCTACCGGACCCCCAGTACGCGCCCGGCTATCTCAACGACTTCGGCGGTCACTTCGTGATCACCCCCGAGATGCGCAAGCAGGCCGTGCAGTTCCGGGAGCGAGCGCGCCAGCGGCAATCCCGATGACGGGCCGCATGCTCGTGTCGTCGGTGTTGCCCGACGCCCTGCTCTCGTCGGGGTCCGACGACCTCGCGTATTCGGAGGTGTATTCCGACCCGCCGGGCCTGACGCCGCTGCCGGAGGAGGAGCCGCTGATCGCCAAGTCGGTCGCCAAGCGGCGCAACGAGTTCATCACCGTCCGGCACTGCGCCCGCGTCGCGATGGCCGAGCTCGGCGTGCCGCCGGTGCCGATCCTCAAGGGCGACAAGGGGGAGCCCTGCTGGCCCGACGGCGTGGTCGGCAGCCTCACCCACTGCACCGGCTACCGCGGCGCGGTGGTGGGCCGCGCCGGCGCGGTGCGCTCGGTGGGCATCGACGCCGAACCGCACGACGTGCTGCCCGACGGCGTGCTGGGCGCGATCGCGCTGGAGGAGGAGCGCCACGAGATCGGCGCGCTGCCCGAGGGGCTGCATTGGGACCGGATCCTGTTCTGCGCCAAGGAGGCGACGTACAAGGCCTGGTTCCCGCTGACCAAGCGGTGGCTGGGTTTCGAGGACGCCCACATCGTGTTCGACCTCGACCCGCCCGGCGGGCGAACCTCCGGGTCTTTCGTCTCCAAGATCCTGATCGACGGGGCGGCGCTGGCCGGTCCGCCGCTGAGCGCGCTGCGGGGCCGTTGGTCGGTCGAGCGCGGGCTGGTGCTGACCGCCATCGTCTTATGACCGGTCCGGGAATAGGCCCGGGATTAGTCCTGGTCGACAAGCCGGCCGGGATGACCAGTCACGACGTCGTGGGACGCTGTCGCCGCATCTTCGCCACCCGCCGGGTGGGGCATGCGGGGACGCTGGACCCGATGGCCACCGGCGTGCTGGTGATCGGCGTCGACCGGGCCACCAAGATCCTCGGCCTGCTGACCGCGGCGTCGAAGTCGTATGCCGCCACCATCCGCCTGGGCCAGACCACCTCCACCGAGGACGCCGAAGGTGAACTGCTGCAAACTGTTTCGGCCGAGCACGTCACCGACGAGGTGATCGCCGCCGCGGTCGGCGGGCTGCGCGGGGACATCGAGCAGGTGCCGTCGGCCGTCAGCGCGATCAAGGTGGACGGCCGGCGCGCCTACCGGCTGGTCCGGGAGGGCCAGGCCGTCGAGCTGGCCGCCCGGCCGGTGCGCATCGACCGTTTCGAGGTGGTGGCGGTGCGCCGGGACGGCGACTCCGGCGTCGACGTCATCGATGTCGACGTCGAGGTCGACTGCTCGTCGGGGACCTACATCCGCGCGCTGGCCCGCGATCTCGGGGCGGCGCTGGGCGTGGGCGGGCATCTGACGGCGTTGCGGCGCACCCGCGTCGGGCGCTTCGGGCTGGACGAGGCGCGCTCGCTGGACGACCTTGCCGAACGGCCCCGGCTGACCTGGTCGCTGGACGAGGCGTGCCTGCTGCTGTTTGCGCGCCGCGACCTGTCCGCCGAACAGGCCGAGGCGGCAAGCAACGGCCGGTCCCTGCCGCCGGCCGGGATCGACGGGGTCTACGCCGCCGCCGACGCCGGCGGCCGGGTGATCGCGCTGCTGCGCGACGAGGGACCACGGACCAAGTCGGTCGTGGTGATCCGTCCCTCGACGCTGTCGCGGTAGGTTCGTACGGGTGAGCGAAGACAGGGTCCGCGTGCGCATCGGGGACGGTGGCGTGGCCACGGTGACGATGGTGCGCACCGACAAGCACAATGCGCTTGACCAAGCCATGTTCGAGGGCTTGATGAACGCCGCAGCGCAACTGGCAGAAGACAAATCGGTTCGCGCGGTCGTGCTGCACGGCGAGGGAAAGAGCTTCTGCTCGGGCCTGGACGTTGCCAGCTTCATGTCCGGACGGGGCGGCACCGGGGTGCTGCTGGAACGCGACGCCGACCAGGTGGCCAACTTTGCGCAACGCGTGGCCTACGACTGGTCCCTGGTGCCGGCGCCGGTCATCGCCGCGATCCACGGGAACTGCTTCGGCGGCGGCCTGCAGATCGCGCTGGGCGCCGACATCCGGATCGCCGCACCGGACGCGAAGCTGTCCGTCATGGAGGTCAAGTGGGGGCTGGTTCCCGACATGGGGATCACGCAGACACTGCCGCGACTCGTCTCCATCGACGTTGCCAAGGAGCTGACCTTCAGCGGACGCATCGTGGCAGGCGGCGAGGCTTTGGCGCTCGGACTGGTCACGCGAAACAGTGACGATCCGCTGGCCTCGGCGAAGGAACTGGCGGACGAGATCGCACGCAAATCTCCCGATGCCGTTCGCGCTGCCAAGCGCCTCTACGACGAGACGTGGCTCAGCAACGACGCCGCGGCCGCCCTCAAACGCGAAACCGAGCTGCAGGTCGGGCTGCTCGGCAAGCCCAATCAGATTGCCGCCGTGATGGCCGGAATGTCGGGGGAGGACCCGGTCTTCGTCGACCCCGCCTGACGTCGGGCGCCCTCGCGGCGACGGGGGTTCCAGCGACCAAGTCCACCCGGCTAAGCTCCGGACCAGACGGGTGTCAACTCGCCCACATCTCCGGAAGGCGCGCGCTATGTCCAACAAGGTTTACGTCGTCGGCGTCGGCATGACGAAATTCGAGAAGCCGGGCCGCCGCGAGGGCTGGGACTACCCGGACATGGCGAGGGAGTCGGGCACCAACGCGCTGACCGACGCCGGCATCGACTACCGCGAGGTGCAGCAGGGCTACGTCGGGTACGTCGCCGGCGACTCGACCTCCGGGCAGCGGGCGCTCTACGAGCTGGGCATGACCGGCATTCCGATCGTCAACGTCAACAACAACTGCTCGACCGGCTCCACGGCGCTGTTCCTGGCCGCGCAGGCCGTGCGCGGCGGGATCGTCGACTGCGCCATCGCGCTCGGCTTCGAGAAGATGCAGCCCGGCGCGCTGAGCGGCGGCGCCCAGGACCGCGAGTCGCCGATGGGCAAGCACGTCAAGGCGATGGCCGAGATCGACGAGTTCGCGATGCCCGTCGCGCCGTGGATGTTCGGGGCCGCCGGCCGCGAGCACATGCGGCAATACGGCACCACCGCAGAGCATTTCGCCAAGATCGGCTACAAGAACCACAAGCACTCCACCAACAACCCGTTCGCGCAGTTCCAGGAGTCCTACACGCTCGACGACATCCTGGCGTCGCGGATGATCTCCGACCCGCTGACCAAGCTGCAGTGCTCGCCCACGTCGGACGGGTCCGGCGCGGCGATCGTGGTTTCGGAGGGCTTCGTCGACAAACACGGCCTGGCCGGCCGAGCCGTGGAGATCGTCGGCCAGGCGATGACCACCGACTTCGCCTCGACGTTCGACGGCAGCGCCAAGAACCTCATCGGCCACGACATGAATGTCCAAGCGGCCCAACAGGTTTACGATCAGTCCGGGCTGGGTCCCGAGGACTTCCAGGTGATCGAGCTGCACGACTGCTTCTCGGCCAACGAGCTGCTGCTGTACGAGGCCCTCGGCCTGTGCGGCCCGGGCGAGGCGGCGAAGCTGATCGACAACGGCGACACCACCTACGGCGGGCGCTGGGTGGTCAACCCGTCCGGCGGGCTGATCTCCAAGGGCCACCCGCTCGGCGCGACCGGGCTGGCGCAGTGCGCCGAGCTGACCTGGCAGCTGCGCGGGACCGCCGAGGCGCGCCAGGTCGACAACGTGACCGCGGCGCTGCAGCACAACATCGGGCTGGGCGGCGCGGCCGTCGTCACCGCCTACCAGCGCGCCGAACGCTAAGGGCGCGATGTTCGAATGGTCAGAGACGGACCTGATGGTCCGGGACGCCGTTCGTCAGTTCATCGACAAGGAGATCCGCCCGCATCTCGATGAGCTGGAAACCGGTGCGCTGTCGCCCTATCCGATCGCCCGCAAGCTGTTCAGCCAGTTCGGCCTCGACGCGCTGGCCGCCGAGTCGGTCAAGACGATGCTGGAACGCGAGCGCGCCAAGCAGGCGGGGCAGGCGCGCGACGAAAAGCCGGATGGCGCAGGCGGTCTGGGGATGGGCGCCCAGGCGTCGATGATGGCGGTGCTGGTGTCCGAACTCTCCCGTGTCAGCATCGGATTGCTGAGCACCGCCTCGGTCAGCATCGGGCTGGGCGCGGCGACCATCATGAGCCGCGGCACGCTGGCCCAGAAGGAACGCTGGCTGCCCGACCTGATGACACTGAAGAAGATCGCGGCGTGGGCGATCACCGAACCCGACTCCGGCTCGGACGCGTTCGGCGGCATGAAGACCACAGTCCGGCGCACCGGCGACGGAGACGGGGCCTACATCCTCAACGGCCAGAAGACGTTCATCACCAACGGGCCCTGCGCCGATGTGCTGGTGGTCTACGCAAAACTCGACGAGGGGGATGCGACCGTCGATCGGCGCAACCGGCCGGTGCTGATCTTCGTGCTGGACGCGGGCATGCCGGGCCTCACGCAGGGCAAGCCGTTCAAGAAGATGGGCATGATGTCCTCGCCGACAGGCGAATTGTTCTTCGACAACGTGCGGCTCACTCCCGACCGCCTGCTGGGCGAGAACCGGCACTCCGACGGCGACGGCCGCGACAGCGCCCGCGACAATTTCGCCGCGGAACGCATCGGGATCGCGATGATGGCGCTGGGCATCATCAACGAATGCCACCGGCTGTGCGTGGATTACGCCAAGACCCGGACACTGTGGGGCAAGAACATCGGGCAGTTCCAGCTGATCCAGCTCAAGCTGGCGAAGATGGAAATCGCGCGAATGAACGTGCAGAACATGGTGTTTCAGACGATCGAGCGGCAGCAGGCGGGGAAACCGCTGACGCTGGCCGAAGCGTCGGCGATCAAGCTGTACTCCTCGGAGGCGGCCACCGACGTCGCGATGGACGCCGTGCAGCTGTTCGGCGGCAACGGCTACATGGCCGAGTACCGCGTGGAGCAGCTGGCCCGCGACGCGAAGTCGCTGATGATCTACGCCGGCAGCAACGAGGTTCAGGTCACCCACATCGCCAAGGGCCTGTTGAGTTAGCCCACCACCCAGATCGCCCGGGCGGCGGGGCTGCCCAGGTCGACGGTGCACTCGGCGCCGTCGGCGGCTTCGATCGCGACGGAGATCATGCCGGCGAATTCGCGGCGGGTCAGCACGCGCAGCCGCGAGTCCAGGTGGATGCCGACGTCGGTGAAGTAGCGCAGCATCTCCGGATCGGAATCGGAAATGCGGGCGACCGTCCCGCTGTCCCCGTCGACGCACGCCCACAGCTGGCGGGCCGGCGGCGTGGGCACCTGCCCGTCGGAGGCGGGGATCGGGTCGCCGTGCGGGTCGCGCTGGGGATAGCCCAGCTTGGCGTCGATGCGGGCGACCAGGCGATCCGACACCGCGTGCTCTAACACCTCCGCCTCGTCGTGCACCTCGTCCCAGCCGTAGCCGAGCTCGTTGACCAGGAAAGTCTCCAGCAACCGGTGGCGGCGCACCACCTCGAGCGCCGCCCGGCGCCCGGCCTCGGTCAGCGTCACCGCGCCGTACTTCTCGTGGTCGACCAGGCCCTGCTCGGCGAGCTTGCGGATCGACTCCGAGGCGGTGCTGGCCGACACCCCGATCCGGTCGGCCAGCATTTTGGTGCTGACCTTCGCGGGGCCGGAGTCCGTGGACCATTCCTGGGCATTCCAGATGACCTTCAGGTAGTCCTGGCCGACCGCGGTGAGACCGCCAGGCTCATCGTCAGCCCTCACAAGCAGAAAGTTTAGGCAACCCACACCTGATTCGGCGTGTCGCGCTCCGATCTGGCGCGCCAAGCCCCGGTGCGGCGCCGTAGGCTTGCGGTCGTGCAGCGGTGGCGCGGCCAAGACGAGATTCCCACGGACTGGGGCAGATGCGTGGTCACCATCGGGGTGTTCGATGGTGTCCATCGCGGCCACGCCGAGCTGATCGCGCACGCGGTCAAGGCCGCCCGCGCCCGCAATGTGCCGACCGTGCTGATGACGTTCGACCCGCATCCGATGGAAGTCGTCTATCCCGGCAGCCACCCCGCGCAGCTCACGACGCTGACCCGGCGCGCCGAGCTCGTCGAGGAGCTGGGCATCGACGTCTTCCTGGTGATGCCGTTCACGAGCGACTTCATGAAGCTCACCCCGGAGCGCTACGTCCACGAGCTGCTGGTGGAGAACCTGCACGTGGTGGAGGTCGTGGTGGGGGAGAACTTCACCTTCGGCAAGAAGGCGGCCGGCAACGTCGAGACTTTGCGCCGCGCCGGCGACCGGTTCGGATTCGCGGTGGAGTCGATGTCGCTGCTTTCCGAGCACCACAGCAACGAGACGGTGACGTTCTCGTCCACCTACATCCGCTCCTGCGTGGACGCCGGCGACATGGTGGCGGCCACCGAGGCCCTGGGCCGCCCGCACCGCGTCGAGGGCGTCGTCGTCCGGGGCGAGGGGCGGGGCATGGAGCTGGGTTTTCCCACCGCCAACGTGGCGCCGCCGATGTATTCGGCCATCCCCGCCGACGGCGTGTACGCGGCGTGGTTCACGGTGCTCGGGCACGGACCGGCGGCCGGCACCGTCGTCCCGGGGGAGCGCTACCAGGCCGCGGTGTCCGTCGGCACCAACCCCACCTTCTCGGGGCGCACCCGCACCGTCGAGGCCTTCGTCCTGGACACCAGCGCCGACCTGTACGGACAGCACGTGGCGCTGGACTTCGTCGCGCGCATCCGCGGACAGCGCAAGTTCGACACGATCAAGGGCCTCGTCGCCGCGATGGGTGACGACACCGACCGGGCCCGCGCCCTGCTGTCCGCGGGTTGACGATTCGGAGCCGGCGTCAAACCGCTGCTAAACTGCCGGACGACATCGGCGCGTGCTGCGGTTCGCGGTGGCCGCGCTCTGAATCCACATCGCGGACCGATTGATGGAGATAGTTTCGTGGCGCTTACTGCCGAGCAGAAAAAAGAAATCCTGGGCTCCTACGGCCTGCACGACACCGACACCGGTTCCCCGGAGGCCCAGGTCGCCCTGCTGACCAGGCGGATCGCCGACCTGACCGAGCACCTCAAGGTGCACAAGCACGACCACCACTCGCGGCGCGGACTGCTGCTGCTGGTGGGCCGCCGGCGCCGGCTGCTCAAATACGTGTCCCAGATCGACGTGGCGCGCTACCGCTCGCTCGTCGAGCGGCTGGGCCTGCGTCGCTGACGCCTGGCGAATCCCGACGCCCGCTGGCCGGCCAGGTTCGCCCGTGTAGAGTGGGAGCGTTCTGGGCCGGTTCGGCCCGAGCGAAACGGTGCGGTTTGCGCAGATCCGCGCGAGCCGTTCCAGCTCGTCACAAGGGAACAGCCCGGTCTGCATCGGGCGGTCTTCGGTAGTGGCTGCCGGGCTCTCCGGATCTGGGGCAGGTCGGCCGCTTCGATCGATGGCCGTAGCCGCATTCAGACTTCTTCCTCTAGGGAAGCTCTCGGGTTACTCCGCGTGACGACGCGAAACAGCCGAATACCCAGAGAGGTCATACGGACACCCATGTCTGTAGCTGAAATTGACGAAGGCGTCTTCGAGGCGACCGCCACCATCGACAACGGGAGCTTCGGCACCCGCACCGTCCGTTTCGAGACCGGCAGGTTGGCCCAGCAGGCCGCCGGAGCCGTCGTCGCGTACCTGGACGACGAAAACATGCTGTTGTCGGCGACCACCGCCAGCAAGAGCCCCAAGGAGCACTTCGACTTCTTCCCGCTGACGGTCGACGTCGAGGAGCGGATGTACGCCGCCGGGCGCATCCCCGGCTCGTTCTTCCGCCGCGAGGGACGCCCCTCCACCGACGCGGTCCTGACCTGCCGGCTCATCGACCGCCCGCTGCGGCCGTCGTTCGTCTCCGGCCTGCGCAACGAGATCCAGGTCGTCGTGACGATCATGAGCCTGGACCCCAACGACCTGTACGACGTGCTGGCGATCAACGCCGCGTCGGCCTCCACCCAGATAAGCGGGCTGCCGTTCTCCGGCCCCATCGGGGGCGTGCGGGTGGCGCTGATCGACGGCACCTGGGTCGCCTTTCCGACCGTCGAGCAGCTCGAGCGCGCCGTGTTCGACATGGTGGTCGCCGGCCGCAAGGTCGACGGTGACGTCGCGATCATGATGGTCGAGGCCGAGGCCACCGACAAGGTCATCGAGCTGGTCGAGGGTGGCGCCCAGGCGCCGACGGAAGCCGTTGTGGCCGAAGGCCTGGAGGCCGCCAAGCCGTTCATCGACGTGCTGTGCACCGCCCAGCAGGAGCTGGCCGACGCGGCCGCCAAGCCGGTCGGTGAGTACCCGACGTTCCCGGAATACCAGGAAGACGTCTACTACTCGGTGGCCTCGGTGGCCACCGACGAGCTGGCCAAGGCGCTGACCATCGGCGGCAAGGCCGAGCGCGACGCGCGCACCGACGAGCTGAAAGCCGAAGTGTTGCAGCGGCTCGCCGAGACCTACGAGGGCCGGGAGAAAGAGGTCGGCGCCGCGTTTCGCTCGCTGACCAAGAAGCTGGTCCGCCAGCGCATCCTGACCGACCACTTCCGCATCGACGGCCGGGGCATCACCGACATCCGCGCGCTGTCGGCGGAGGTCGCGGTGGTGCCGCGGGCGCACGGCAGCGCGCTGTTCGAGCGCGGCGAAACCCAGATCCTGGGCGTGACCACGCTGGACATGGTCAAGATGGCCCAGCAGATCGACTCGCTGGGACCGGAAACCTCCAAGCGCTACATGCATCACTACAACTTCCCGCCGTTCTCCACCGGCGAGACCGGCCGGGTGGGCTCGCCCAAGCGGCGTGAGATCGGGCACGGCGCGCTGGCCGAGCGGGCCTTGATGCCGGTGCTGCCCAGTGTCGAGGAATTCCCGTACGCGATCCGTCAGGTCTCCGAGGCGCTGAGCTCTAACGGCTCGACCTCGATGGGATCGGTGTGTGCGTCCACGCTGTCGTTGCTGAACGCCGGCGTGCCGCTCAAGGCTCCGGTCGCGGGCATCGCGATGGGCCTGGTCTCCGACGATGTCGAGATTGAAGGGGAGGGCCGGCTTGAGCGCCGCTTCGTGACCCTGACCGACATCCTCGGCGCCGAGGACGCGTTCGGCGACATGGACTTCAAGTGCGCCGGCACCAAGGACATCGTCACCGCGCTGCAGCTGGACACCAAGCTCGACGGCATCCCCTCGCAGGTCCTTGCCGGGGCTCTCGCCCAGGCCAAGGACGCCCGGCTGACCATCCTCGAGGTCATGGCCGAGGCCATCGACGCGCCCGACGAGATGAGCCCCTACGCGCCGCGGGTCACCACCATCAAGGTCCCGGTGGACAAGATCGGTGAGGTCATCGGGCCCAAGGGCAAGGTCATCAACGCCATTACCGAGGAGACCGGCGCGCAGATATCCATCGAGGACGACGGCACCGTGTTCGTCGGCGCCATCGACGGGCCCTCGGCGCAGGCCGCGATCGACCGGATCAACGCCATCGCCAACCCGCAGCTGCCGACCATGGGTGAGCGCTTCCTCGGAACCGTCGTCAAGACAACGGATTTCGGCGCGTTCGTTTCGCTGCTGCCGGGTCGCGACGGGCTGGTGCACATCTCCAAGCTGGGTCGGGGCAAGCGCATCGCGAAGGTCGAGGACGTGGTGAACGTCGGCGACAAACTGCGGGTGGAGATCGCCGACATCGACAAGCGGGGCAAGATCTCGTTGGTCCTGGTGGACGAAGAGGATTCAACCGACACGCCGTCCGCCGCGCCCGCCCCTGCCGATGCCGATGCCGCGACGGCAAGCAGCTGATTCCGCGGCGGGCCTGCGCCGGGGCGCGCAGATCGCCGCGGTAAACGCCGAGCACAAGGCCGTCCGGCGCACCACGCTGCCGGGCGGCCTGCGGGTGGTCACCGAGCACCTGCCGGCCGTGCGCTCCGCCTCGGTCGGGGTCTGGGTCGGGGTCGGGTCCCGCGACGAGGGCGCCACCGTGGCCGGGGCCGCGCACTTCCTCGAGCACCTGCTGTTCAAGTCCACCCCGACCCGCACCGCGGTGGGCATCGCCCAGGCGATGGACGCTGTCGGCGGGGAGCTGAACGCGTTCACCTCCCGGGAGCACACCTGCTACTACGCCCATGTGCTGGACAGCGACCTGGAGCTGGCCGTCGACCTCGTCGCCGACGTGGTGCTCAACGGTCGCTGCGCCGCCGAGGACGTAGAGCTGGAACGCGACGTCGTCCTCGAGGAGATCGCCATGCGCGACGACGACCCCGAGGACGCGCTGGGTGACATCTTCCTGTCGGCGCTGTTCGGCGATCATCCGGTGGGCCGTCCCGTGATCGGCACCGCGCGTTCGGTGTCGGCGATGACGCGGGGCCAGCTGCACTCATTCCATGTGCGGCGCTACACCCCGGAGCGGATGGTCGTCGCGGTGGCCGGCAATGTCGACCACGACGAGGTCGTCGCCCTGGTGCGCGAGCACTTCGGACCCCACCTGGTCCGCGGCCGGCACCCCGTCGCCCCGCGCAAGGGCGCCGGGCGGGTCACCGGAAGTCCCGGGCTGACGCTGGTCAACCGGGACGCCGAACAGACCCACCTGTCGTTGGGTGTCCGCACGCCCGGCCGCAGCTGGGAGCATCGCTGGGCGCTGTCGGTGCTGCACACCGCGCTCGGCGGCGGCCTGAGCTCCCGGCTGTTCCAGGAGGTTCGGGAGCTGCGCGGCCTGGCCTACTCGGTCTACTCCGCCGTGGACGTCTTCGCCGACAGCGGCGCGCTGTCGGTGTACGCCGCGTGCCTGCCCGAGCGCTTCACCGACGTCATGAGGGTCACCGGCGCGGTGCTCGACGCGGTGGCCCGCGACGGCATCACCGAGGCGGAATGCCGCATCGCCAAGGGCTCGCTGCGCGGCGGGCTGGTTCTCGGGCTGGAGGACTCCAGTTCCCGGATGAGCCGCATCGGCCGCAGCGAACTGAACTACGGCCGGCACCGCAGCATCGAGCACACTTTGCAAAAGATCGACGAGGTGACCGTCGAGGAGGTCAACGCGGTGGCCCGCCGCCTGCTGGGCAAGCGCTATGGGGCGGCCGTTCTGGGGCCGTATGCCTCGAAACGATCGCTGCCCCAACAACTTCGGGCGATGGTAAATTAGCCGGATGGTTCTGGGCTTCTGGGATATCGCGGTGCCCATCGTGGGTGCCCCCATGGCCGGTGGGCCCGGCACCCCGGCGTTGGCCGCCGCGGTGTCCAACGCCGGCGGGCTCGGTTTCATCCCCGGCGGGTATGTGAGCGCCGAACGGTTCGCCGAAGACATCGCGGCGGCGCGCGCGATGACGACCGGCCCGTTGGGCGTCAACCTGTTCGTGCCCCAGCCCAGCGTCGCCGACTGGGTGGCGCTGGACTATTACGCCGACGAGCTCGAAGGCATCGCCGAGCACTATCAGTGCGAGGTGGGCCGGCCCGAGTTCGGTGACGACGACGACTGGCAGCGCAAGCTCGAGGTGGTCGTCGACGTGCATCCGGAGCTGGTGTCCTTCACGTTCGGCGTGCCGCCGCCGGACGTGATCCGGCGGCTGAGCGCGCAGGGGCTGTTGGTGATGGTCACGGTGACGTCGGCCTACGAGGCGGGGATCGCCGTCGCCGCCGGAGCCGACAGCCTGGTGGTCCAGGGGCCCGGCGCCGGCGGGCATCGCGGCACCTTCGCGCCGGACATGGAGCCCGCCACCGACTCCCTGCACGACCTGATCGACCGGATCCACCGGACGCACCGCGACGTCCCGATCATCGCGGCGGGCGGGCTGGGCACCGCCGAGGACGTCGCGGGCGTGCTGCGCCGGGGAGCCGTGGCCGCCCAGGTCGGCACCGCGCTGCTGCTGAGCAACGAGGCGGGCACCAGCCAGGCCCATCGCACCGCGATGAAGAATCAGCTGTTCGCCAAAACCATCGTCACGCGCGCGTTCTCCGGCCGCTACGGGCGCGGCCTGGAGAACGAATTCATCCGCCTGCTCGACAACGTGGCCCCGTTGGGTTACCCCGAGGTCAACCAGATGACGCTGCCGATACGGGAGGCCGCGACCGAACGCGAAGACCCCAACGGGATGGCCCTGTGGGCGGGCACGTCCTTCCGGCAGGCCCGGACGGGCTCGGTGGCCGACATCGTCGCCGGCCTCAGCGACTAGGTGTGGTTCAGGCCAACACCGATGCCGGGTCCGTGCACGGCAGGCCGAGGTCGTCGGCCACCTGTTCGGACAGCAGCATCCCGGCGTGCGTCGAAAGCCCTTTGGCCAGAGGGGGATCGGACCGGCACGCCGCCCGCCAGCCCCGGTCGGCGAGCTTGAGCACGTAGGGCATGGTGGCGTTGGTCAGCGCGACGGTCGACGTCTTCGGCACCGCGCTGGGCATGTTGGCCACGCAGTAGAACAGCGTGTCGTGCACCGCGAAGGTCGGGTCGTCGTGCGTGGTGGGCCGCGAATCCTCGAAGCAGCCGCCCTGATCGATGGAGATGTCCACCAGCACCGCGCCCGGTTTCATCTGCGCGACAAGGGGATTCGAGATCAGCCTGGGCGCCTTGTGGCCGGGCACCAGCACCGCTCCGATCACCAGGTCGGCGCGTTTGACGGCGCCCTCCAGCTCGTACGCCGAGGAATAGCGGGTGCCGACGTGCCCACCGAACTCGGCGTCGAGCAGCCGAAGCTTGCCGATGTTGACGTCGAACACCATGACGCCGGCGCCCATGCCGCCGGCGACCCGGGCGGCGTTGTACCCGGCCGTGCCGGCCCCGATCACCACGACATCGGCGCCCTTGACGCCGGGCACCCCGCCCATCAACACGCCGCGGCCGCCCTGGGTGCGCATCAGGTGATAGCTCCCCACCTGTGCGGCGAGCCGACCGGCGACCTCGCTCATCGGGGCCAGCAACGGCAGCGCGCCGCCGTCGGTCTGGACGGTCTCGTAGGCGATCGACGTTGTGCCGGAGGCCAAGAGCGCGTCGGTGCAGGCGCGCGAGGCGGCCAGATGCAGGTACGTGAACAGCACCTGCCCGTCGCGCAACAGGCCGTACTCGTGCGGTATCGGCTCCTTGACCTTGAGCAACAGGTCCGCGTCGGCCCACACCCGCTCGGCGGTGTCGGCGAGCTGGGCGCCTGCGGCCTTGAATTCCGCATCAGGGATGGCCGAGCCTTCCCCCGCGCCGGCCTGAACCAGCACCTCGTGGCCGTGGCGGGTCAGTTCGGCGACGCCGGCCGGGGTGATGGCCACCCTGAACTCGTTGGTCTTGGTCTCGGTCGGGACGCCGACTCGCATGGCTCCAGTGTGCCTCAGGGAGCCACGGCCGCACCTATTTAAGGGCCGTTCCAGGCCTTATGATCGGCGGATGGACGACCAGCAGGGTAGCCGGCGATGGTGACACGCGAACCCTCCGTGGCCGTCGTCGGAGCGGGCATGTCGGGGCTGTGCATGGCAATCGCGTTGCTGCGCAGCGGCATTGACGACGTCACGATCTATGAGAAGGCCGACGAGGTGGGCGGCACCTGGCGGGAAAACACCTACCCCGGCCTGACCTGCGACGTGCCGTCGCGCGTCTACCAGTACACCTTCGCCACGAAGCCCAACTGGTCGCACATGTTCTCCCCCGGCGGCGAGATCCAGGCGTATTTCCGCGGTGTCGCCGACCAATTCGGGCTGCGGGACCGGATCCGGTTCGGCACCGAAGTCGTCAGCGCCCGGTTCGACAACGACCGTTGGGTGGTGCGCACGGACGCCGGCGACGAGGCCGGGGCAGAGTCCGAGGTCGACTTCCTGATCTCGGCGACCGGCGTGCTGCACCATCCCCGGATGCCGTCGATCGCCGGCCTGGACGACTTCGCCGGCCACGTCTTCCACTCCGCGCGCTGGGATCATTCCGTCGAGCTGGCGGGGCGCCGAATCGCGGTGATCGGCAACGGATCCACCGGAGTGCAGCTTGTCTGCGGGCTGGCCGGCGTGGCGGGCAGGGTCTTGCTGTTCCAGCGCACCGCGCAGTGGATCGTCCCGATGCCCAACCCGCCGTACTCCAGGTTCGCCAGTCGCAGTCACCGAGCCGTTCCGTGGCTGGACCGGCTGGCGTACCGGGCCTACAGCCTGATCTTCGACACCTTCGCGGTCGCGTTGACCAAGCCGGGGCTGCGGCGAGCGGCGATGGGGGCGCTGTGCCGCGCCAGCCTGCGCCGGGTGCGCGACCCCGACTTGCGCGCGGCGCTCACGCCCTCGTATCAGCCGATGTGCAAGCGGTTGGTGGTGTCCGGCGAGTTCTACCGGGCGATCCAGCGCGACGACGTCGAGCTGGTGACGGCCGGCGTCGACCACGTGGAATCGCGGGGCATTGTGACCGACGACGGCACACTGCACGAGGCGGACATCATCGTGGCATGCACCGGGTTCGACACGCACGCGTTCTTCCGGCCGATGCGCCTGACCGGCCGCGACGGCATCGCCGCCGACGACGTGTGGCGCGACGGGCCGAGCGCGTACCGGACCGTGGCGATGCCCGGTTTCCCCAACTTCTTCATGCTGCTGGGGCCGCACAGCCCGGTGGGCAACCACTCGCTCACCGCGGTCGCCGAGCACCAGGCCGAGCACATCCTGGGCTGGATCCAGCGCTGGCGCCGCGGCGAATTCGACACGGTCGAGCCGACGCAATCGGCGACCGAGAGTTACAACGACAAGCTGCGCGCCGCGATGCCGGACACCGTGTGGACCACCGGCTGCGACAGCTGGTACCTGAACAAGGACGGGGTGCCCGAGGTGTGGCCCTTCACGCCGGCCGAACACCGCGCGATGCTGGCCAAAACGGATCTGCGAGAGTACGACTTGCGCAGGCGCGTGGCCACGCGCTGAGGGGAGGGCCCACGATGTTCACCGTCGACGACCAGGCGGCGGGTCCGCACGACGCGTCGATCGACCACGAGCGGCTGGTCCTCGAGGCGCGTGACGTCGAGTTCGACTGGGCGAAGCTGCCGTTCCACTACGTGCCGGGCGAGCCGTTCGTCACGCACGTCCTCAACGTCCTGCACCTGCTGCTGCCGGCGGGCGAGGAGTTCTTCGTCGACGCGTTCAAGCGGGCGCTGCCCTTGATCAAGGACGATCAGCTGCGCCTGGACGTCCAGGGATTCATCGGCCAGGAGGCCGTGCACTCGCAGGCACACGCCGACGTGCTCGCCCACTTCGCCGCCGCCGGGGTCGACGTGACCCCGTACACCGACCAGATCAGGTGGCTGTTCGAGAAGCTGCTGGGGCCCAGGCCGGGGTGGGGCCGGCGACGGCAGCACCGCTGGCTGCTGGAACAGGTTTCGTTCGTGTCGGCGATCGAGCACTACACCGCCATTCTGGGGGAGTGGGTGCTCGACTCGCCCGCGCACGACGCCATCGGCACCAACCCCGTGATGCTGGACATGCTGCGCTGGCACGGCGCCGAAGAGGTCGAGCACAAGGCCGTCGCCTTCGACACCATGCAGCATCTGCGGGCCGGCTACCTGCGGCGGGTGCGCGCCCAATGGGTGGTGACGCCGGGCATCCTGCTGCTGTGGATTCGCGGCGTCCGGTTTTTGTACTCGGTGGACCCGTACCTGCCGCCGGGCAGCAAGGCCCGCTGGCGGGACTACGTTCGGACGGCGCGGCGCGGTTTGCTGCCCGGGCCGCTGCGGTTCGTGCGGGTGGTCGGCAACTACTACCGGCCGGGTTTCCACCCGTCCCAGTTGGGCGGCCTCGGGGCGGCGGTCGACTACCTGGCGGTCTCGCCCGCCGCGCGCGCGTCGCACTGACGCATGGCCGCAACGACTTCGAGCGTTACCGCCTCCGACGGCGTCACCCTGGCGGTGCACCGGTACACCGAGATCGACGCGGCGCGCCCGACCATCCTCGCCATCCACGGCTGGCCCGACAATCACCACCTCTGGGACGGGGTGGCTCAGGTACTCGATGAGAATTACCCCGGCCGCTACAACGTCGTGGCTTACGACGTGCGGGGCGCCGGCGAATCATCGCGCCCCGCAAGGCGATCCGACTACGCCTTCGCGCAACTGGTGTCCGACGCCGGCGCGGTCATCGACAGCCTCGGCGTCGGGCGGGCCCACCTGCTGGCCCACGACTGGGGCTCGATTGCGGCCTGGGCGGCCGTCACCGACGACACCGTGATGGCCAAAGTAGCGTCGTTCACGTCGATTTCGGGGCCGCACCTGCAGTACGCGGGCCGATTCCTGCGCTCGGCGCGCACGCCGCGGGCCGTGGGCCAGGTCGCGATGCAGCTGCTCGGGTCGCTGTATATCGCGTTCTTCCTGTGCCCCGGCGTGCCGGAGCTCGCGTTCCGCTCCCGGATCGGCGTGCTAGTCCTGGACGCCCTCGAGCGCATCGGCCGCCCGCGCACGCGCGTCCGGCGCGACCCGACGCCGCGATCCATCACCGACTACGTCACCGGGCTCAAGCTGTACCGCGCGAACATGCCCGGGCCGATGCTGTCGCCCGGGCCGCGGCTGCCGCAGACCACCGTCGCCGTGCAGACCCTGGTGCCGCGCCGGGACATCTTCGTCACGCCCGCGCTGCAGCGGTTCACCGGCGCAATTCCGGCCGGCGGCAGGGTGATTCCGATCGAGGGCGGGCACTGGGTGGTCACGTCACGCCCGGAGGTCATCGCCGAGTTGACCGCCGAATGGGTCGATCGGCACGTCAACGCTTGAGCCGGTATCCGACGTGCGCCACCTTGAGACCGGGCAGCGGCTCCCAGTCGAGGGTGCGGCCGTCGACGCGAAAGCCGTTCTTCTCGTAGAAGCTGCGCGCCTTGGCGTTGTGCACGGCGCACCACAGGATCACGTCACCGGACGGGTGCGAGCCGAGGACCTCGTCGAGCATGCGGCCCCCGAGCCCGTGCCGCTGGCATTCCTCGGCGACATAGAGCGCGTCGACGAGCAGGTCATCGGGCCGGTCGGAATCCGGCCCGAAGATGGCCACCCCGAGCGTGCGGCCGCCGGCCTCGGCGACCCACATGCGCCACCCGACGCGCTTCAGGCTCTGCGGGTAGATCTCGGCGACCCAACGTTTCGGCGGCCCGAGCAGGTCGAGCACCTGGGGCAGCAGTATCCCGGCCCACGACCGCCGCCACACCGGGTAGTGCATCGCCGCGACCTCGGCGAAATCGTCCGGCGTGGCTTCCCGGATCGCGATGTCGCCGGCCTCCACACGCTAAGGCTACGGCCGCCCTTCCAGATAGGCCGCCAGCGCGTTCGTCAGACCCCGCCGCGCCATGTCGAGGTCGGCATAGGAGCCCAGCTGGCGCTCGGAAACCAGGCCGCGCATCGCGCCCGGGATGAGGGCGGCCACCTCGCGCAACCGGTCCGGGTCGACGTCCAGGCCGGCGAAGGCGTGCTGGCAGGTCTCCAGCCAGCTCTTGCCCCAGGAGAACAGCTCGGCGGCGGTGCGCGGGTAGAGGCGCTCCAGCTCGCGGGGGTCGCGGGGGAGCGCGGCGCGCAGGTTTTCGATCGCGCGCGAGTCCGCCGAGGCCAGGCCGCGGTACAGGGTGTCGATGATGGCGCCGACGCGTTCGCGCAGGGGCGCCTCGGGCCGTACCGGCCCCGACAGCACGGAGAAGGTGGCGGCGCGCCGCTCCGCGGTGCGGTGCAGCACGGCCGCCCAGAATCCGTCGGCGTCGCCGAACTGGTATTGCACCGCGCCCCAGGTGGCCCCGATGTCCTTGGCGATGCGGTTGGCCGACACCGAGCCCGGCTCGCCCGAGGCCAGCGACTTCAGGGCGGCCTCGAGCATGCTCTCGCGCGTCGCGTGGCCGCGCCGGTTGGGGCGCCGTTCGACGACCTTCGCCTCGGCCATCCGCCTACCCTATCATTTTCATAGAGGGTACTGTGGTTCTGTCACGATCCGAGGAGGGGCGCTCAGATGGCAGGGCTCGATGGCTAGGCCGCCGTTGTCGATGAAACCGACCGGATGGTTCCAGGTCGCCTGGTCCGACGAGATCGGCGTGGGCGACGTGCACCGGATGAAGTACTTCGACCAGGAGATGGTCGCCTGGCGCGCCGAGTCGGGCGAGCTCACGGTGATGAACGCGTACTGCGAACACCTGGGCGCGCACCTCGGCTACGGCGGGAAGGTGATCGGCGAGGTGCTGCAGTGCCCGTTCCACGGGTGGCAGTGGAACTCCGAGGGCCGCAACGTCTGCATCCCTTACCAGGATCGGCCGAACCGCGGCCGGCGGATGCGCACCTACCCGGTGGTGGAGCGCAACGAGTCGGTCTACATCTGGCACGACGCCGACCGCCGCGACCCGTATTTCGACGCGCCCGACGTGTTCGGCTCGTTCGAGGACGGCCGCGGTGCGGGCGATTACTACCCGCAACAGCGGCTGCTGCGCCAGGGCCTGGAACTGCATCCGCAGTACGTGCTCGAAAACGGGGTGGACTTCGCGCATTTCAAGTTCGTGCACAACACCCCGATCGTGCCGGTGTTCACCCGCCACGACTTCGCCGACCCGGTGTCCTTCGTGGACTTCACCATCACCTTCGAGGGCGACGACGGCCAGCAGATCGAGGATGTCAACAGCGGTGTGCAGGCCATCAACGGCGGGCTGGGCATCGCCGTCACCAAGAGCTGGGGGATGGTGGACAACCGCACCATCTCCGCGGTCACCCCGGTCGACGAATTCACCTCCGACGTCCGGTTCATGGTCTCCATCGGCCGCCCCGAGGACGGCGCGGGCAAGGACCCCGCGCGTGCCGAGCGCAAGGCGGCCGAATTCGGGCGGGAAGTGATACGGCAGTTCGAGCAGGACATCGAGATCTGGCGGCACCAGCGCTACTCCGACCCGCCCGCGCTGGCCCCCGACGAGTACGAGGGCTTCACCGCAATCCGCACGTGGGCAAAGCAGTTCTATCCCGACGTCTACGCGTCTCAGAAAGGCTGACCTTCGATGAATGCACCCGCTCGACCGATCCGCGTCTTCCAGGTGGCCACCGGAAACGTCGGTTCGGAGATGATCAAGCGGATCGCCACGCAGCCCGACCTGGAACTCATTGGCGTGCATTGCTATTCGCCGGACAAGATCGGACGCGACGCCGGCGAGCTCGCGGGCATCGGGCCCAACGGGGTGACGGCCACCGGCACGATCGAGGAGATCATCGCCGCCAAGCCGGACGTCCTGACGTTTCACGGCGTGTTCCCCGACGAGGACCTCTACGTCAAAGTGCTCGAGGCGGGCATCAACATCGTCACCACCGCCGACTGGATCACCGGCTGGCACCGCGACAGGAACCATCCGCACCCGTCGGGAAAGCCGGTGACCCAGCTCCTCGCCGAGGCCTGCAAGAAGGGCGGCGCGACGTTCTACGGAACGGGGATGAACCCGGGCCTGAACCAGATCCTCGGCGTGGTGTGTTCGGCCGACGTCGCCGACATCGAGAACGTCACCACCATCGAATCCGTCGACGTCTCCTGCCACCATTCCAAGGACACCTGGATCGAGGTGGGCTATGGCCGGCCGGTCGACGACCCGGAGATCCCAGCGAAGCTGGAGAAGTACACCCGCGTCTTCGCCGACAGCGTGCTGATGATGGCCGACTGCTTCGAGCTGCCCCTGGACGAGGTGAAGTTCAGCTACGAGTTGGGCGCCTGCACCAAGGACGTCGACCTGGGCTGGTACACGCTGCCGAAGGGCTCGCTGGGCGGCAACTACCTCAAGTACCAGGGCATGGTGGACGGGGTGCCCCGAGTCGAGACGCACCTGGAGTGGCAGATGACGCCGCACACCGATCCGAGCTGGAACATCAAGGGCTGCTACATCACCCAGATCAAGGGCGACCCGTGCGTCTACAACAAGCACATGATCTTCCCCAAGCGCGGCGTCGACCTGTCCAATCCGGACAACTTCGCCTCGATCGGCATGACCGTGACCGGCATGCCCGCCCTCGCCGCCATCAAGTCGGTGGTGGCGGCGCGACCGGGGCTGATCACCAGCGCCGACCTACCGCTGCGCGGGTTCGCGGGGCGGTTCACGAGATAGCGCGGTCAGGGCCCTCAAGGGGCCTCGTCGTCTTCGCCGTCATCGAAGAGGCGCTCCGGGTGGTGATAGTCGTTGGTGCGCGCGCCGCGGTCCACGTGCGGCGGCGGGATCCACTCGGTGCGGCCGTCCGGCAGTTTCCTTGTCGTCCAACCCATTTCCACCAGCTTGTGGTTGGGCGGGCAGGTGAAGGTGAGCTTGTCGGCGTCGGTGCGGCCGCCCGCCGCCCACTCGTCGATGTGGTGAACTTCGCACCAGTAGCCCGGCACGTCGCAGCCCGGGTGCGTACAGCCGCGGTCTTTCGCGTAGAGGACGATGCGCTGATCCGGTGACGCGATCCGCCGCGAGCGCCCCAGATACAAGGGCCGCTGCGAGTGCTCGTCGAACACCGCGAGGTAGTGGTAGGCATGGCTGGCCATCCGGATCAACTCGCGCATCGGCACCAGCGTGCCGCCGCCCGTCACCGCGAGGCCCGCGCCCGACGTCAGCTCCCGCAGCGTGGTCGACACGATGACGGTGACCGGCAAGCCGTTGTGCACACCGAGTTTCGGATCACCGAGCTGGCCGCGCACCAAGGCGTTGAGCGCGTCATGTTGGCGCTGGGCGTGGCTGCGGGTGTCTCGGCGTGCGCGGTCTTCGTCGGGTTCGCCTGCGACGCAGGCGGTTTCGTCGTCCGGGTTGCACATGCCGGGCGCCGCGAACCGTGCCAGCCACGCGTCGATGTTGGCCCGCAACTCAGGCGAGGCCACCAGCTTGCCGACGCTCATCCCGTCGGCCCGCTGGCCGCACCAGGTGAAGCCGCGCTGGCGCGCGCGGTCGGAATCGAAGTATTTCCCATCGGGATTGATCCACGCCGCGCACCGGTGCGCCACCTTCTCCAGCTGGTCGGGACGCAGCTTGGTCGCTTGCCGCGCCAGGAATCGCTCGGCCTTCTCCGCGGCGGCGACCGGCGTCGCCTGGGGCAGGTCGCGAAAGAACGTCTGGATCACCCGCAGGTGCTGCCCGTCGAGCAGGCCCTTGCGCCACGCCAGGGCGGTGGCCGGCAACTCCGGCGGCAAGTCCTGGCCGGTGAGCGTCAGGCGCGGGGAAAGCTGTTCGGCGTCGCGGAGCCGGCGGGAGGCCGCGGCGCAGCTGATCCGCAGCCAATCGGCGACCACCTTGTGGACCGGCCCGCCGATGTGCGCGGGGTCCTCCTTGGCCAGGCCCGCGATCACGTCGTGATTGGACGCGATCTGGGTTCGGACAGCCTTCTCCATTCGCACCAGCGCCCGCAGCCGGTCGGCGGGGGCCACGGCGCCGAAGTTGACCCCGGCGATCAGCGCCACGGCCGCATCGAGCGCGTCCAATCCGGCACTCAGTTGCGCCGGCCCCTCAATCGAACTCATGTTCGAATGGTATTGGGCGGGCGCCGACACCGACACCCGAGAATGCGGTGCCTGTGGATCAACACCGAACTGTGGATAAAACCCCGCGGTCTAGGGTGAAACCCATGCGGGTAGGGGTGCTGGGAGCCAAGGGCAAAGTCGGGTCGACGATGGTCTCGGCCGTGCAGGCAGCCGACGATCTGACGTTGTCCGCGGAGGTGGACGCCGGCGATCCGCTCAGCCTGCTCACCGACGGCGACACCGAGGTCGTCATCGACTTCACCCACCCCGAGGTGGTGATGGGCAACCTGGAGTTCCTCATCGGCAACGGAATTCACGCCGTGGTGGGCACCACGGGATTCACCCAGGAGCGCCTCGACCAGGTGCAGGCGTGGCTCGCCGGCAACGACACGTCCGTGCTGATCGCTCCGAACTTCGCGATCGGGGCGGTGCTGTCGATGCATTTCGCCAAGCAGGCCGCGCCGTTCTTCGACTCGGCCGAGATCATCGAGCTGCACCACCCGCACAAGGCCGACGCCCCGTCCGGCACCGCGGCCCGCACCGCGAAACTGATCGCCGAGGCCCGAAAAGGCTTGCCGCCCAACCCCGATGCCACCAGCAGCGGCCTGCCCGGCGCCCGCGGCGCCGACGTCGAGGGGATACCGGTGCACTCGGTGCGGCTGGCCGGGCTGGTCGCCCACCAGGAGATCCTGTTCGGGACCGAGGGGGAGACGCTGACCATCCGCCACGACAGCCTGGACCGCACGTCATTCGTCCCGGGCGTGCTGCTGGCCGTGCGGCGCATCAGGGAACGCCCCGGCCTCACGGTGGGGCTTGAGCCCCTGCTCAACCTCCAATGACCAAGACGCTGCGCATCCAGTTGCTGATCGCGTTCATGTGCGCGGCGATGCTGGCGTACTTCGTGCTGCTGGGCCGCCTGGCCATCGCGATGATCGGGTCGGGCCGCGCCGCCGCCGTGGGCCTGGGCGCGGCGCTGCTGATCATGCCGGTCATCGGGCTGTGGGCGATGATCGCCACCCTGCGGGCCGGATTCGCCCACCAACGGCTGGCCCGCCTGATCGCCGCAGACGGAATGGAACTCGACACCAGCGCGCTGCCGCGGCGGGCATCGGGCCGCATCGAGCGGGACGCGGCCGACGCGCTGTTCGCCACGGTGCGCACGGAGGTGGAGGCCGACCCGGACGACTGGCGGCGCTGGTACCGGCTGGCCCGCGCCTACGACTTTGCGGGCGATCGCCGGCGCGCGCGGGAGGCCATGAAGGCCGCCGTCGACATGCAGGCGCAGCGATGAGCAAGACGCTGCTGATCGTGCACCACACCCCGTCGCCGCACACCCAGGAGATGTTCGAGGCGGTCGTTTCCGGGGCCACCGACCCGGAGATCGAAGGCGTGGAGGTGGTGCGGCGGCCCGCGCTCACCCTCTCGCCGGCCGACATGCTCGAGGCCGACGGCTACGTGCTCGGCACCCCGGCCAACCTGGGGTACATGAGCGGCGCGCTCAAGCACGCGTTCGACGTCTGCTACTACCCGTGCCTCGACGCGACGCGCGGGCGGCCGTTCGGCGTGTACTTGCACGGCAACGAGGGCACCGAGGGAGCCGAGCGGGGCATCGAGTCCATCACGACCGGGCTGGGTTGGACGAAAGCGGCGCCGACCGTGGTGGTTTCGGGCAAGCCCAGCAAGGCCGACCTGGAATCGTGCTGGGAGCTGGGCGCGACGGTGGCCGCCCAGCTGATGGGATGAGCGGCGGCCCGGCTAGGTGTAGGTCGGCTGGAACGCGTCGGCGGGCTGGGCGATCGCCAGCGCCGTGCTGGAGCCGATGGGGCCGTGCCGGTCGAACAGGATCGCGCTGCCGGTGGCCACACCCGCAGTGCCGTAATGGCTTTGGGCCGCGAGCCCGAGGAACTCGCCGTCGGGCAGGCGGCTGGCGGTGACGGTGTAGTCGGCGTTGATGTACCGCAAACCGCCAGTGCCCCAATGGGTGAGCGAACTGGTGATGTCGCCGACGAATCCCAGCCGGGTGAACGGCGTGAGCGGATAACCCCGCACCATCGGGCGGAACAGTCGCGTCCACGCGAACTTCTGGGAATGCGCCTGTTCCCACTCGCCCGCCGCGATGCCCGGGCTACCCCCGAGCGTGGCCCCGTAGCCCCAGATGAGGAACGGCATGTCCGCCGGGAAGCCGTCGGAGCCGGGCGGAAGCGGCGGCATCTCGACGGGGCCGGACCACACCTCCCCCTCGGGGTGCTCGCCGCGCCGCAGGAACAGCGCGCTGGCCCGCGCGACGATCTGCCCGTTCTGCACCAGCGCGCCGTCGACGAGCTTGATGCGCCGGCCTTCGCGCTGCACCGAGGTCCGAAGCTGAACCGGCTCGGGCAGGACGGGGCGCAGCAGATCGACGGTCAGGCGGGCGGGCTGGAGGTCGGGATCGACCCCGGATCGCTCTATTCCCCACGCCAGCAGGCCGCCGACGTTCTGGCCGCCCAGCGCCGTGCCCCACGGTCCCCGCGTCATCGCCCCCGGCAGGAAGGAGTCGCCGTCGACAGTGAAGAACGCCTCGGGCATGATGGCGGAATCCTCGATCGTCACCGCTATCACGATAGGGCAGGAGGATAGAGGGACCGGGCATGCCTCCAGTGATCGAAATTCCGCGCGGCCACAACCCATTCCCCGCATCCCCCGCAGCGGGGGTCTCCCGCTCCGCCGACGGCGTCCCGCGTTATGAGCGCCTGCCTGCCACCCTGCTGGACATGCTCGCCGAACAGGTCGACAACCGCCCGAACAGCGAGGCCGTGGTTGAATTGACAGCACTGGGCGCCCGCCGGCTGACCTACCGGCAGCTGTGGGAGCGCGCGGCGCGGGTGGCCGGCGGGCTACGCGCGGACGGACTGAGCCCGGGCGACCGAGTCGCCGTGCGTTACCCGGCGGGGATCGACTGGGTGCTGGCTTTCTGGGGCACGGTGATGGCCGGTGGCGTTGCGGTGGCGGTCAATACGCGCTCGGCGCGCCCCGAGGTCGAGTTCGTCCTGTCCGACTCCGGCGCGCGGGTGGACCTGTCCCCGGACGCACCGCTGCCCGACGGCCGGCCGTACGTGACCCACGGACTCGGCCACACGGACACGGCCGCCCTCTTCTACACCTCGGGCACCACCGGCCACCCCAAGGGCGTGCCGACCACCCACGAGGCCTTCGTGACCAACACCGAGAACGCGATCCGCTGTCTCGACCAGCCCAGGGACCTCGGTGAGGGGATGCGGACGCTCATCTCGGTACCGCTGTTCCACGTGACCGGTTGCAACTCACAGCTTCTGGCGGCGATGCGCCTCGGGGGCGCGTCGGTGATCATGCCCGCGCTCAACCTCGACGAGTTGATCGCGGCGCTGAGCGCCGAGCGCATCTCGGTCATGGTGACCGTCCCGGCGATCTATGCCCTGATGTTGCGGCACAAGGGGTTTGCGCACGCCGACGTGTCCGGCGTCCGCTGGGTGGGCTACGGGGGCGCGCCCATCGCGCCGTCGCTGGTCCGATCGGTGAAGCAGGCGTTCGGCCAGGCCACGGTGTTCAACGGGTACGGCATGACCGAGACCGCCTCGCTGATGACCGTCCTGCCCGACCGCGACGCCGTCGAGCACGCCGACTCCGTCGGCTACGCGGTCCCCTCGGTGGACCTGGGCCTGATCCCCTTCGGCGGTGATGAGCCGGGCGTGGGCGAGTTGGTCGCGCGCGGCGCCAATGTCACCGCGGGGTACTGGAACCGGCCGGACGCCACGAGGGACACCTTCGCGGGCGGCTGGCTGCACACCGGCGACGTGGTCCGGGTCGACGACGCGGGGCGGGTGCACATCGTCGATCGGCTCAAGGACATCATCAACCGCGGCGGCGAGAACGTCTCCAGCGTCGAGGTCGAGGCGGCGCTGCTCTCGGCGCCCAACGTCGCCGACGCCTGCGTGCTGGCGGTGCCCGACGACGTGATGGGCGAGAAGGTCGGCGCCGTGCTCTTCGCCGGCGACGGCGAGATCGACGTGCGGGCCGTGCTCGAGCACTGCCGCGAGCAGCTGGCCGACTTCAAGGTCCCGCAGTACGTCACGGTGGTGCCCGAGGCGTTGCCGCGCAACGCCGGAGGCAAACTGCTCAAGGGCAAGCTGCGCGGGCAGGTGCGCTGGGGTGACCCGCTCCGATGAGCGCCACCCTGCTGATCGCCAACCGCGGCGAGATCGCGCTTCGAATCATCCGCACCGCAACCGAACTCGGCATCCGGACGGTCTCGGTGTACGCCGAAGACGACGCCGACAGCCCCCACGTGCACGCCGCCGACGAGGCGATCGGCCTGCCGGGCGCGGGCCCGGCCGCCTACCTGAACCACGGCGACCTGCTGGCGGCGGCCGAGAAGTCCGGCGCCGAGCTGATTCATCCGGGCTACGGGTTTCTCAGCGAGAACGCCGAATTCGCCAGCGCCTGCGCGTCCGCCGGCTACACATTCGTGGGACCCGGCGCCGACGTGCTCGAACTGGTCGGCAACAAGCCGTCGGCCCGGGCCGCCGCGATCGCGGCCGGTGTCCCGGTGCTGCCCGCCACCGAAGGGCCCGGCGGCGTCGAGGACATCAAGGCGTTTCTGGCCGCCCTCGGCGGCGCCGTCATGATCAAGGCGGTCGCCGGCGGCGGCGGCCGGGGAATGCGGAAGGTGAGCGGCCCCGACCAGATCGAGCACGCCTACCAACAGTGCGCCGCCGAGGCGCGACTCGGCTTCGGTGAGGCCGCCCTGTTCGCCGAGGCGGTCCTGCCCGACGCGCGGCACATCGAGGTTCAGGTCGTGGGCGCCCCGGCCGGGCACCAGACGCACGCGCTGGCGCTCGGCGACCGGGACTGCAGCATCCAGCGGCGCTACCAGAAGCTGGTCGAAATCGCGCCGGCCCAAGGGCTTTCCGACGCGCTGCGCCGCGCGTTGCACCAGGCGGCGGCGCGGCTGTGCGCCAGGGTCGGCCTGCGCGGGGTGGCCACCGTCGAATTCCTGGTGGCCGGCGACGCGTTCGTCTTCCTCGAGGTCAACCCCCGGATCCAGGTGGAGCACACGGTCACCGAGGAGACGACCGGCGTGGACCTGGTGGCCGTCCAGCTGGCCATCGCCGGCGGCGCGTCGTATTACCAGTTGGGGCTTCCGGCCGGAATAGCCTCGGACGGAAACGAAGTCATCGGCGAGCCGGCCGCGCGGCGCGGCATCGCGATTCAGGCCCGGGTCAACATGGAGACCGTCGCCGCCGATGGGTCGGTGGTGCCCGCGGCGGGCACCCTGACGGTGTTCTCGCCGCCGAGCGGCCCCGGCGTGCGCGTCGACACCTACGGCCGGCCGGGCCTGATCACCAGCCCGCGATACGACTCGCTGCTGGCCAAGGTCATCGCCCACGTGCACGGATCGTCGATGCAGGCCGCGGCGCGCAAGGCCCGCACCGCCCTGGGTGAATTCGGCATCGAGGGCGTTCGCACGAACATCGAATTGCTGCGAGAGGTGCTGTCCGACAGCCAGGTTCAATCCGGCTGGGTGACCACGGATTTCCTCGACCAGAAGCTGCCCGAGCTGGCCGCCGCCGCGCTGTCCCACCCGCGCGACGTCCGTGCCGCGCCGGTCGAGCTGTATCCCGGCGAGGAGGCGCTGCGCGCGCAATTGGCCGGCACCGTGGTGGAGGTGGCGGCCGACGGCGAGGAGATCGCGGCCGGCGGCCAGGTCGTCGTCCTGGAGGCGATGAAGATGCAGCACGTGCTCGCCGCGCCGGACACGCTGCGGACGGTGCGAAGCCTGGTGACGCCCGGCCAGGTCGTCGGAACCGGCGATCCTTTGGTGGTGTTCACCCGCACGGGCGCCACCGACGACAGCGAATTGTATTCGGCGGCATTGGATCTCGACCGGCCGCGCGCCGACCTCGACGAGGTCGCGCACCGGCATCTGCTCACCCGTGACGAGGGCCGGCAGGCGGCCGTGGCCAAGCGGCACGCGCGGGGCCGGCGCACCGCCCGGGAGAACATCGCCGACCTGGTCGACCCCGGCAGCTTCGTCGAGTACGGCGCGCTGGCGCTCGCCGCCCAGCGCAGCCGGCGCTCCGAGGAGGACCTGATCGCCAACACCCCGGCCGACGGCCTGGTCGCCGGCCTGGCCACCATCGGGGGTGGCGAGGCCGTCGTGGTGTCCTACGACTACACCGTGCTGGCCGGGACGCAGGGCATGCGCAACCATGCCAAGACCGACCGCGTCTTCGAGCTGGCCACCCGAAAAGGCCTGCCGGTGGTGTTGTTTGCCGAGGGCGGCGGCGGCCGGCCCGGTGACACCGACGTCGGCGGGCACGCCGGGCTCGACGTGCCGACCTTTCGGATGCTGGCCGCGCTGAGCGGGCGGGTGCCGCTGGTGTCGATCGTCTCCGGCCGCTGCTTCGCCGGCAACGCCGCCCTCGCCGGGGTGTGCGACGTGATCATCGCGACCCCCGACGCCAACATCGGCATGGGCGGGCCGGCCATGATCGAGGGCGGCGGGCTCGGGGTGTACCCGCCCGAGGCGATCGGGCCGATCGACGTGCAGCGGCACAACGGCGTCGTCAGCCTGGTCGCCCGCGACGACGCGCACGCCGTCGCGCTCGCCAGGCGATACCTCTCGTATTTTCAGGGCGCGCGCGACGGCTGGGCGGCGCCCGATCCACGCCTGGCCCGACATGTGGTGCCGGAGAACCGGTTACGGGCGTACGACGTGCACCGCGCGATCGCGTCGATCGTCGACGTCGGTTCCGTGTGCGAGCTGCGTGCCGACTACGGCGTCGGGATCGTCACCGCGCTGGTGCGGGTCGAGGGGGTGGCATACGGGTTGATCGCCAACAGCACCCACCACCTCGGTGGCGCCATCGACGCCGAGGCGGCCGACAAGGCCGGCGACTTTCTCGCGCTGTGCGAGTCGTTCCGGTTGCCGGTGATCTCACTGTGCGACACCCCGGGATTCATGGTCGGGCCCGACGCGGAAAAGGAGGCCGCGGTGCGCCGCTTCGGCCGGATGTTCGTCCTGGGCGCGCGGCTGACCGTGCCGCTGGGAATGATCATCCTGCGCAAGGGCTACGGACTGGGCGCGATGGCGATGGCCGGCGGGTCCTTCCGCGCGCCGCAGTTCACCGTGGCCTGGCCGACCGGCGAGATCGGCGGCATGGGACTGGAAGGGGCCGTGCGCCTCGGGTTCAGCAAGGAGCTTGCCGCCGAGACGGATCCGATGGCGCGCCAGCAGCTGTTCGACAAGCTCGTGGCGGCGGCCTATCAGCACGGGAAGGCGCTGCGATCGGCCACCACGTTCGAACTCGACGACGTCATCGACCCGGCAGACTCCCGGGCCTGGATCACCAGGCTCCCGGGAGGCTGAGGGGCGAGGTGTTATCCGAGGCCGGGTTATCCGTGCCCGGAACCGCAGCCGACGCCGGGCAGGCAGCCGGTGCCGCCCGGCACGCCGCCGGGACCGGCGAACTGGCCGCCGGAGCCGCAGCCGACACCGGGAACGCAGCCCTGGCCGCCGGGGCCCCCGCCGGGCCCCTGGTTCTGGCCGCCGGAACCGCAGTTGCCGTTGGCGTCGCAGCCGCCGCCGCCCGGGTCGTCCTTGAAGACGACGTGCGTCGGCGCGGAGCCGGTAGGCGCCGCGGCGGCAACAGGATCAATCATGGCGATCGGCGCGACGGCGATCGCCGCGGCGGCAGCCCCGCCCACCACCAGTCTTTTCGTGAGGGTTAATTTCGTGAACATGCGGGTCGCATACCACGGACGCACCTGTGTAAACATCTTTTTAGCGAACGGGAAGGCGCACCGCGATGACCTCACTGGATTTGACCGGCCGTACCGCAATCATCACCGGAGCGTCGCGCGGGATCGGGCTGGCGATCGCCCAGCAACTGGCCGCGGCCGGCGCCGACGTGGTGTTGACCGCGCGCAAGCAGGAGGCGGCCGACGCGGCCGCGGCGCAGGTCGGGGAGAAGGCCGTCGGCGTCGGCGCGCACGCCGTCGACGAGGAGGCGGCGCGGCGCTGCGTCGATCTCACGCTGGAGCGCTTCGGCCGCGTCGACATCCTGGTCAACAACGCGGGAACGAACCCGGCCTACGGCCCGCTGATCGACCAGGACCACGCGCGGTTCACCAAGATCTTCGACGTCAACCTGTGGGCCCCGCTGCTGTGGACCTCGCTCGTGGTCAAGTCCTGGATGGGCGAGCACGGCGGGGCGATCGTCAACACCGCGTCCATCGGCGGGATGCACCAGTCGCCGGCGATGGGGATGTACAACGCCACCAAGGCCGCGCTGATCCACGTCACCAAGCAGCTGGCGCTCGAACTTTCGCCCCGCGTCCGGGTCAACGCCATCGCCCCGGGCGTGGTGCGCACCCGGCTGGCCGAGGCGCTGTGGAAGGACCACGAGGATCCGCTGGCGGCGACGATAGCGCTCGGGCGCATCGGCGAACCGGCCGACGTGGCCGGCGCGGTCGCCTTTCTGGTCTCGGACGCGGCGAGCTGGATCACCGGCGAGACGATGGTGATCGACGGCGGCCTGCTGCTCGGTCCCGCGCAGGGGTACCAGGCCCAATGAGTCCCGAGGCGGACCTCAAGGCGCGGGTCCGGACGCTGCTCGAGGACCACGACCCGGCCACCACCGACCCGAGGGAGTTCCTTGGGGCGCAATACGATGCAGGGCTGGCCTGGGTGTACCTGCCGGAGGGATTCGGCGGGCTGGGCCTGCCGCGCAAAGCCCAGGAACTCGTCGACACCGAGCTCACCGCCGCGGGTGCGCCGGTGGGCGGCACCGTCAAGAACTACATCGGCATGGGCATGGCGGCGCCGACGATCGCGGCGTTCGGGACCGACGAGCAGAAGCGAAAGTTCCTGCGCCCGTTGTTCACCGGCGAGCAGATCTACTGCCAGTTGTTCAGCGAGCCCGGTGCCGGCTCGGACCTGGCCGGCGTGTCCACCCGGGCGGTGCGCGACGGGGACGACTGGATTGTCAACGGGCAGAAGGTGTGGACGTCGCAGGCGCAGCACGCGACCATGGCCATCCTGGTCGCACGCACCGATCCGGCGGTGCCCAAGCACGCCGGCCTGACGTACTTCCTGTGCGACATGACGCAACCCGGCGTGGACGTCCGTCCGCTGCGCCAGATCACCGGCGAGGCGGAATTCAACGAGGTGTTCCTCACCGACGTCCGGGTGCCCGACGCCAATCGGCTCGGCCCGGAGGGCGGCGGCTGGCGCGTCGCGACCACCACCCTCAACAACGAGCGCGTCGCCATCGGCACCCGCGCCGGAATGCCGCGGGAGGGCGGCCACATCGGCAAGGTCACCAAGGCCTGGCGCAACGAGCCGGCGCTGCGCGACCCCGCCATGCAGGACGAGCTGATGCGGCTGTGGGTCGAGGCGGAGGTGCTCCGGCTGGCCGGTGAGCGGCTGCGCCAGCAGGCCAGCGTGGGTCAGCCCGGACCGGAGGGTGCGGGCATGAAGGTGGCCTTCGCCCGCCTGGCCCAGGCGATCTCGGGATTCGAGATCGAACTGCACGGCGAAGCCGGGCTGCGCTACGACGACTGGACCATGCGCCGACCGGAAACGGTCGACCTGGTCGGTCGCGAGCCGGGCTACCGCTACCTGCGGGCCCGCGGCAACTCCATCGAGGGCGGCACGTCGGAGGTGTTGCGCAACACCATCTCCGAGCGGATCCTCGGCCTGCCGGGCGAGCACCGCGTGGACAAGGACAGACCGTGGAAGGACCTGGACCGGTGACCGACCTGTTGTATTCCGACACCGAGGAGGCGCTGCGGGACAGCGTCCGCAACCTGTTCGCCGACCGGTGCCCACCCGAATCGGTGGCGCGCGCCTACGACCCTGAGCCACCGGACTTTTCGCCCCTGTGGCGGACGCTGGCCACCGAGCTCGGGGTGGCCGGGCTGCTGGTGCCCGAGCCGCTCGGCGGGGCCGGCGCGTCGGCGCGCGAGGCCGCGGTGGTCATGGAGGAGATCGGCCGGGCCGTCGCGCCGGTGCCGTTCCTGTCCAGCGCGGTGCTGGCCACCGTCGCCCTGCTGGGCGCCGGTGACACCGAAACGGTGTCCGCGCTGGCCCGGGGCGAGGTCACCGCGGCGCTGGTGGTGCCCCTGTCCACCGCGCCGGGCGTTTCGGTGGCGGGGGTCAGCGGCGGCGCCGAGGGCCTGAGCGGATCGGTCGGCAGCGTCGCGGGCGCCGGCGAGGCCGACGTGCTGGTGGTGCCGGTCGAGGGCCCGGACGGGCTCGAGCTGCACACCGTTCCCCGCGCCGCGGCGGGCGTGCAGGTATCGCCGGTGCTGGCGCTGGATATGACGAGACCGCTTGCGAGCGTGGGCTTTTCGGGGGCGGCGTCGTCACCGGTCGGGCCGGCGGGCGCCGCCGTGGCCGACGCCCTGCGCACGGGGGCGGCACTGCTCGCGTCCGAGCAGCTCGGGGTGGCCCAGTGGTGTTTCGACACCACGCTGGCCTACGTCAGGCAGCGCAAGCAGTTCGGGCGCGCGATCGGCTCCTACCAGGCGATCAAGCATCGCCTGGCGGACCTGTGGTTCGAGATCGGGGCGGCGACGGCGGCCGCCCGGTACGCTGCCGACACGTGCGCTCGCAGCGACGACGATGCGACGACGGCGGCGGCCATCGCGCAGGCGTACTGCAGCGGCATCGCGGTGCACGCCGCCGAGGAATGCGTGCAACTGCACGGCGGCATCGGTATGACCTGGGAGTATCCGGCGCACCTCTACCTCAAGCGGGCCAAGAGCGACCAGCTGGCGCTCGGCACCGCCTATCGTCACCGTGCCCGGTTGGCGGAGCTGGTCAACCTGCCTGCGTCGTGACGCCCTGGGTGTCGTCGTGGTTGTGCCAGAGCTCCTCGGTGCGGTCGTGGAAGGTGACCAGCGCGACCGTGTCGTCACGGCGTCGCATCGCCGACTTGCTCATGCTGGCCCACACCGAGTGACCGGATTTGTGCCGCAGCTCGACGAGGCGCTTGGCGCCCGTGCCGACCAGCGCCACCCAGCGGTCGTCGCCCGGCAGGCTGTAAAAGATGTGCTCGAACTCCATCTCGAGCAGCTCGTCGAGGGAGTGCCCCACCATGTCGCAGAACGAGTCGTTGGCGAACAGGATGGTGCCCAGGCGGTCAACCGCCAGGGCGGGAGACGGCAGCCGGTCCAAGACGACCAAAGCCGGCATCCGGTGGAGTTCGTCGATCGGCAGGTGGTTGGGCGGCCGCGGGCTTCGACGCTCGATTCGTCGACCGTTGACGGCTGTGGGAATCTTCCCGATCACGGTACCCCCGTCGTCGCCCTGGCATGTGCCCTGAAGCGGAAAGTCGCGCTCATGTCTGAACGCGATGACAGCAAATGGTATGGGAATGGTCGTAATAAGTCTATAGTTTGCTGACCGTATTAGCTATTTGTCACATGACAAATTAGTTCTGGGCCTGGTGCACCGCATCAGCGCGATTTTCCTAGTAAGGTTTATTAGCTGCAGACTGGATTTCGTCCAAGTTGGCTCGTGGCTGATCCCTGGTCAGCAAACTTGGAAACGCGCCGTCGCTAACTCGACAAAAGTCTTGGTCACCGGCGGAAACTGCCGACAGCAACCGACTCGCGGGGGATGCGCTAACTCCGGTCGACGGCCGTCAGCCACGTTTCCCTCAACAGGAGCGAAACCATTCGCGGTGAGCGCGGTGCTGCTGCACAGTAGCGAAATGCGTGTGTTGCTCTCGACATACGATTCGCGCGGGGGCGTCGAGCCGCTGGTCGGCCTGGCCGTGCAGTTGCAGGCGCTCGGTGCCGAGGTCCGCGTCTGCGCCCCACCGGACGAGGAGTTCGCCGAGCGGGCGGCCGGACTCGGCGTGTCGCTGGTGCCGTTCGGCGAGTCGGTGCGAGCGATGGTGACCGGCGCGACGCCGCCGACGGAGGCCGATCTGCGGCGGCACATCGACGAGCTGATCGCCGCGCAGTTCGACACGGTCGCCGCGGCGGCGCAGGACTGTGACGCGCTGGTGGCCGCGGGCCTGCTCCCGGCCGCGGCCGGCGCGCGCTCGGCGGCCGAAAAGCTGGGCATCCATTACGTGTACGCGAGCTATCACCCGACGGACCTGCCGTCACCGCACCACCCGCCGCCGTCGTTCTGGCGCACGCCGCTGGCACCGGGCATGGTCGACAACCGGGTGCTGTGGGACCTGGACGCCCGGAACGCGAACGCGCACTTCGGCGCGACGCTCAACCGGCACCGGGCCGCGGTCGGCCTGCCGCCGGTCGACAACGTCCGCGAGCACGCCTTCACCGACCGCCCCTGGCTCGCGGCGGACCCCACCCTGGGCCCCTGGCCGCAGCCGGCGGACCTCGACGTGGTCCAGACCGGCGCGTGGCTGCTGCGCGACACGCGCCCGCTCCCCACCGAGTTGGTGGAGTTCCTCGACGCCGGCGAACCGCCGGTGTACGTCGGCTTCGGCAGCATGCCCGTTCCCGCGCTGGAGAGCACCGCCCGGGCGGCCGTCGAGGCGATCCGGGCGCGGGGGCGCCGCGCGCTGTTCGCCCGGGGCTGGGCCGGCCTGGCCCCGATCGACGACGGGGACGACTGCTTTGCCGTGCGCGAGGTCAACCAGCAGGCGCTGTTCGCCCGGGTAGCCGCCGTCGTGCACCACGGCGGCGCGGGCACGACGACGACGGCCGCCCTGGCCGGTGCGCCCCAGGTGGTGGTGCCGCAGGGGGCCGACCAGCTGTACTGGGCGCGCCGGGTCGCCGAGCTGGGCATCGGCGCCGCGCTGGTGGCGGCGCCCACGGCGGGCGCCCTATCGTCGGTGCTGGCGTCCGCGCTGACACCCGAGACCCGTGCGCGGGCCGGCGCCGCGGCCCGCGAGATCCGCACCGACGGTGCGGCGGTGGCCGCGACGCGGCTGCTCGAGACGGTCGGCGCTCACGGCGCCGCCGGCGCGGCGCTATAGCGCCGAACCGAACACCTCCGTCATCGCCGCCCAATGCCGCTCGTCGGCGGCGGGGTCATAGGGCGGGTTGTCCGGTACGGCGAACCCGTGGCCCGCCGAGTACCACTCGATGGTGTGCGCGACACCGGCCGCCGTCAGCGCCTTGTCGAGTTGTTCGGCGTGATCGGCGGTGAAGGACGCGTCGTTTTCGGCGCCGCCGACGTACACCGTCGCGGTCATCCGGTCGGCCAGCAGGTGCGGGCTGTCCGCGCCGTCGGTCACCAGCCCGCCGCCGTGGAACGACGCGGCGGCGGCGACGCGGTCGCCGAGGCGCCCCGCGACCACCAGCGAGGTCCGGCCGCCCATGCAATACCCGCACACGCCGAACCGCTGCCCGGACACCTCGGGGCGCGCGGCCAGGTAGTCGAAGAAGGCGCCGGCGTCGCCGGCCATCTTGTCCGGCGTGATGCCGCCGATCATGGCGAACAGGCGCCCGCGTTCCTTGGCGTCGCTGAACACGGTGGCCATGTCGAACGGGGCCCAGTCGCCGCTGCGGTAGTACACGTCGGGAAGCAGCACCGCATAACCGAATCCGGCCAGCTTGGCGGCCATCTGGTCGAAGGTGTCGCGCACCCCGCCGGCATCGCAGTACATCACGACGCCGGGCCAGGGGCCGGACCCTTCGGGGGTGAACAGGCCGACGGGGCAAGTGCCGTCGGCAGTGGTGACGCTGTCGGTGATTTTCGGCATGGCTCCCGTTCTACTCCTGGGGTCCAGAGCTAAGCTGGCCGCGTGCCGATCCCGACCCCCTACGAGGACCTGCTGCGCCTGGTGCTCGAGCGGGGCGCGGCGAAATCCGACCGCACCGGCACCGGAACCCGCAGCCTGTTCGGCCAGCAGCTGCGCTACGACCTGGCGGCCGGATTTCCCTTGCTGACCACCAAGAAGGTGCATCTGAAGTCGGTGGTCTACGAGTTGCTCTGGTTTCTGCGCGGCGACTCCAACGTCGCGTGGCTGCACGAGCACGGCGTCACCATCTGGGACGAATGGGCCAGCGACACAGGTGATCTCGGGCCGATCTACGGCGTGCAGTGGCGGTCCTGGCCGACCCCGTCCGGTGCGCACGTCGATCAGATCAGCGCCGCGCTGGAGCTGCTGCGCACCGACCCGAACTCGCGCCGCATCATCGTGTCGGCGTGGAACGTCGGCGACATCCCGCAGATGGCGCTGCCGCCGTGCCACGCGTTCTTTCAGTTCTACGTGGCCGACGGCCGGCTGAGCTGTCAGCTGTACCAGCGCAGCGCGGACCTGTTCCTGGGCGTGCCGTTCAACATCGCCAGCTACGCGCTGCTCACCCACATGATGGCCGCCCAGGCCGGTCTGTCGGTGGGCGAGTTCGTCTGGACGGGCGGCGACTGCCACATCTACGACAACCACGTCGAACAGGTCCGGACCCAGCTCGGCCGCGAGCCGCGGCCCTACCCGGAACTCGTTTTGGCGCATCGGGATTCGATCTTCGACTACACCTACGAGGATGTGGTCGTGAAGAACTACGACCCGCACCCGGCGATCAAAGCCCCCGTCGCTGTATGACGTCCCTGGGTCTGGTGTGGGCTCAGTCGACGTCCGGCGTGATCGGGCGCGGCGGCGACATCCCGTGGCGGGTGCCCGAAGACCTGGCCCGTTTCAAGCAGGTGACCATGGGGCACACGGTGGTGATGGGCCGGCGGACCTGGGAATCCCTGCCGGTCCGGGTCCGGCCGCTGCCGGGCCGCCGAAACGTCGTGATGACCCGGCAGGCCGACTACCGCGCCGACGGGGCGGAGGTCGTCGGTTCGCTCGAGGCCGCGTCGGCAATTTTCGAGGCGGCGCCCGAGACATGGGTGATCGGCGGCGCGGAGATCTACATGCTCGGGCTGCCGCTGGCCTCCCGCTGCGAGGTCACCGAGGTCGAGATCGACCTGGCGCGCGACGACGAGGACGCGCTGGCGCCGGCGCTCGACGAGTCGTGGCTGGGCGAGACGGGGGAGTGGCAGGTCAGCCGAACGGGGCTGCGCTACCGGTTTCACAGCTACCGTCGGGCGTGAGCGGCCCTGCGCGGGCGTGACATACTCGGACACGGGGTCGGTATCGCCGGGGTTTCACCAGACGTCGCCAATCAGACGTTGCCAATCAGACGTTGCCAGGAGGGGGAATTGGCAGTGATAACCGAACCCGCAAAGACGTTCACGCGCATCTTCAGGGGCTACGACCCCGGCGCAGTCGATACGCACATCGAGATGTTGGCCACCAAGCAGCAGTTGCTGCGCGACGACGTCGAGAGCCTCAGGGCGCGGCTGAGGGAATCGGGCGAGGAGGCGGCCGCCCTGCGCAAGGAGATCGCCGTCCTCACCGAGACCTCGACCTCGCCCCACGCGGTGCAGCAGCGGATGGCGAAGATGCTGCGGCGCGCGGTCGACGAGGCCGCCGAGATGCAGGCCGAGGCGCGCGCCGAGGCGGAGGCGCTGATCGCGGCGGCCGAGGCCGAGGCGGCGGCCGCCCAGCGACGGCGCGACGAGGTGCTGGCCGACATGGCCGAGCAGCAAAAGGCGATGGAAGCCGAATATGCGGAGGCCAAAAAGAAGCTCGAGGCGGAACTGGCCGGCATGCGCGCCGACGCCCAAAAGGCGCGTGAGCAGCTCCTCGGCGACGCGAAGCAGGAGGCCGATCACTATCGGGACCGGGCGCGGCGCGCGGCGGACGAGGCGAGTCAGCGACGGATCAAAATCCTCGAACAGCTGATGGGTGTCTACCGGGACCTGGAGCCGGTCCCGGCCGCTCTCGAGTCGGCGTACGAAGAGCGAGACGATCCGCCGGACGCGCGCTCCCTGGTGTCGGCGGACGGGAAAGCCGGCGCGGGCTGAGCGGTCGCGCCGCCGCTGAGGACGGGCGAAAACCCGGTATTCTCGGCGCGTGTCGCCCCGCACCTCCAGGCTGACCGCCGCGCAGGCCCGCCGTATTGCCGTTGCGGCCCAAGGATTTAGCGAGCCCCGCCCCGCCGGCCCGATCACCCGCGCGCACCTGAAGCGGCTGATATCGAGAATCCAAGTGCTGCAGCTGGATTCGGTCTCGGTGGCGGTGCGCGCCCATTATGCGCCGGTGTTCAGCCGGCTCGGCCCGTATGACCGCGACGTGCTGGACCGCGCGGCCTGGGGGCCGCGTTCGGCGCGGCTGCTGGCCGAGTACTGGGCCCATGAGGCCGCGCTGATGGCCGTCGACGACTGGCCGCTGCTGCGCTGGCGGATGCGTCAATACACCCACGGCCGCTGGGGCACCCACCGGTTTCTTGAGGCAGTCAAGGCCAACCCCAAGCTCGCCGAGCGCGTCGTCGCCGCCGTCGCGGAGCTCGGGCCCAGCACCGCCGGGCAGATCGAGGAGCACCTGGCCGCCGAACCCCGGCGGAAGAAGGGCACCTGGTGGACCCGCAGCGACACCAAGTGGGTCGCCGAGGCGCTGTTCGCCTCCGGCGTGCTCACCACGGCCACCCGGGTGGGCTTCGCGCGCCACTACGACCTGGTGGAGCGGGTGCTGCCGGCGAGCGTGCTGGCCCGCGAGGTCGACGACGAGGAGGCCGTCCGCCAGCTCGCGCTGCGGGCCGCCACCGCGCTGGGCGTGGGCACCGAGGCCGACATCCGCGACTACTTCCGGCTGTCGGCGCAGCAGGTCAAGCCGGCGATCGCCGACCTGCTGTCCGCCGGCGCGATCGAGCGGGTCGACGTCGACGGCTGGTCCGCGCCCGCGTACCTGCGGGCGGGCCGGACGGTACCGCGCGTCGACCGGGGCACCGCGCTGTTGTGCCCGTTCGATCCGTTGATCTTCTTCCGGCCCCGGGTCGAGCGGCTGTTCGGTTTCCACTACCGCATCGAGATCTACACGCCGGCCGCCCAGCGCCGGTACGGCTACTACGTGTGGCCGCTGCTGATGGACGGGCGGCTGGTGGCGCGCGTCGACCTCAAGGCCGACCGGGCCGGTGACTCGCTGCGCGTGCTGGGAGCGTTCGGCGAGGCTCAGGATGACAGCCACGTCCTGCGCCACCAAGTGGCCGCGGCGTTGGCCGGCGAACTGCGGTCCATGGCGTCGTGGCTGGGCCTGGGTGGGTTCAGCGTCTCCACCCGGGGCAATCTGGCCGCCGAGCTGCGGGCGGTCAGCTGATGCGGGCAACCGACAAAGAGCTCAAGGACACGCTCTGGAAGGCGGCCAACAAGCTGCGCGGCTCGCTGTCGGCGAGCCAGTACAAGGACGTGATCCTCGGATTGGTGTTCCTCATGCATGCCTGCGACTCGCGGTGGGAGTCCTTGGCGCACAACGCCGAATCGCCGGGCATCGGCCGGCTCGTCGATGACGCGATGGAGGCCGCGACGCTGCCGAGGCGGTACGAAAACCTCGACCCCCGCCGCCTCGGCGAACTGGTGCGGCTGCTCGACGGCGCGCAATTCGGCGGGGAGGTCGGCGGGCGCCCGCGAGATCTGATGGGCGAGGTGTACGAGTACTTCCTGGGCAACTTCGCCCGGACCGAGGGCCGGCGCGGCGGCGAGTTCTTCACCCCGCCCAGCGTGGTGCGGGTGCTGGTCGAGGTCCTCGCACCGTCGAGCGGGCGGGTGTACGACCCCTGCTGCGGGTCGGGCGGAATGTTCGTGCAGACCGACCAGTTCATCGCCGCCCGCGACGGCGATCGCGCGAAAGTCCGGATCTACGGGCAGGAAAGCGTCGAGCAGACGTGGCGGATGGCGAAGATGAACCTCGCCGTCCACGGCATCGACGACACCGGGCTCGGGGCGCGGTGGGGCGACACGTTCGTCGACGACCTGCATGCCGGCGTGCAGATGGACTACGTGCTGGCCAATCCGCCCTTCAACATCAAGGATTGGGCCCGCGACGAAACAGACCCGCGCTGGCGCTTCGGCGTTCCGCCCGCCGCCAACGCCAACTACGCCTGGATCCAACACATCCTGTCCAAGCTGGCACCGGGCGGCAAGGCCGGTGTGGTGATGGCCAATGGCTCGATGTCGTCGAATACGCTCGGGGAGGGCGACATTCGAGCCGGGATCGTCGAGGCGGACCTGGTGTCGTGCATGGTGGCGCTGCCCGGGCAGTTGTTCCGCAGCACCGGGATCCCGGTCTGCGTGTGGTTTTTCGCCCGCGACAAGGCCGCGCGGGCCGGCCAGGTGTTGTTCATCGACGCCCGCGGGCTGGGCTACCTCGCGGATCGGACGGAGCGCGTCCTGTCCGACGAGGACGTCGTTCGCATCGGCGACACCTACCACGCGTGGTGTGGAACGGAGTCGGCCACCGCCAAAGGACTGACGTACCAAGATGTTCCGGGCTTCTGCGGATCGGCGTCGCTGGACGACATCAGGGCCGCGGGCTACGCCCTGACGCCCGGACGGTATGTCGGCCCGCCCGCCGCCGCCGCCGACCGGGAGCCCGTCGACGAGAAGATCGCCCGCTTGACCGGCGACCTGCTCGCGGCGCTGGACGAATCCGCGCGATTGGACGCGCTGGTGCGCGAGCAGGTGGAGCGCCTGCGGTGAGGGTCAGGCTGGGCGACCATCTCGAATTCAGCAATGGAACCAGCCCGCCGCGACGGGCGCCGGACGGGTGCTTTCGCGTCTACGGCGCCAACGGCGCGATCGGCTATGCGGCACAACACAACGCCGCCGGGCCCCTCATCGTCCTGGGCCGGGTCGGCTCCTATTGCGGCAGCCTGCGGTATTGCGACGCCGAGGTCTGGGTCACCGACAACGCGCTGGTGTGCCGCGCCAAGGACCCCCGGGACACGCGGTACTGGTACTACGCGCTGCACACCTGCGGGCTGGGCGACCACCGCGCCGGATCGGGGCAGCCCCTGCTCAACCAGCGAATCCTGCGCGACGTCTCGGTCTCGACCGTCGCGGCGCCACACCGCCGCCGGATCGCCGAGGTGCTCGGCGCCGTCGACGACAAAATCGCCGCCAACGAGCGCGTGATCGCGGCCGCCGAACGCCTGATGGTGGCCATCGCGGAGTCGGTGGCCGACCACGTGCCGTTGTCGTGCCTGGCCGAGCGGTCGACGGCACTTCTCGGCCCGGCCGGGTTCGATGACGTCGTCGCCCACTTCAGCCTCCCGGCGTTCGACGACGGCGCCAAGCCCGCGCTCGTCGCCGCCGGATCGGTGAAAAGCGGCAAGTTCCTCCTGTCGCAGCCGTGCGTCCTGCTCGCGAAGCTCAATCCCAGGATCCCGCGCATCTGGGACGTGCCGGCCCTGCCGTCGCAAATGGCCTTGGCCAGTACCGAATTCGTGGTGCTGAGGCCGATCGGGGTGGATACGTCGGCGCTGTGGTCGGCCCTGCGGCAACCCGCCGTCACCGAGACCCTTCGGCGCCAAGTCGCCGGGACCTCGGGGAGCCACCAGCGGATTGCGCCGCGCGACCTGCTCGAGGTCCGGGTCCGCGACGTCCGGCGGTTGGCGCCCGCCGCCGCGCGGACGATCACCGGCCTGGGCGCGCTGTGCCACGCCCGCCGCGCCGAATGCGTGCGGTTGTCCGCCTTCCGCGACGCCGTGCTGCCGCCGCTGATATCGGGTGAGCTCGTGGTGCGGCCGTCGCGTTAAGGTGAGCGCCGTGGCCGAGACCGCGCCCCTGCGGGTGCAACTGATCGCCAAGACGGAGTTCCTGGCGCCGCCGGACGTGCCGTGGAGCACCGACGGCCCCGACGCCAGCGGCGGTTCCGCGCTGGTCGAGTTCGCCGGGCGGGCCTGTTATCAGAGCTGGTCGAAGCCCAATCCTAAGACCGCGACCAACGCCGGCTACATCGGGCACATCATCGACGTCGGGCACTTTTCGGTGCTCGAGCACGCGAGCGTGTCGTTCTACATCACCGGCATCTCGCGGTCGTGCACCCACGAGCTGATCCGGCACCGGCACTTCTCCTACTCGCAGCTGTCGCAACGCTATGTGCCCGAGGGCGACTCGCGCGTCGTCGTCCCGCCCGGGATGGAGGGCGACCCCGAACTGCAGCGGATTCTGACCGAGGCCGCCGACGCCAGCCGGGCCACGTACGCCGAGTTGCTGGCCAAGCTGGAGGCCAAGTTCGCAACGGGCGAGCCGGGCGAAAAGATGGGGGTGTTGCGCCGCAAGCAGGCGCGCCAGGCCGCCCGGGCCGTGCTGCCCAACGCCACCGAAACCCGCATCGTGGTGACCGGGAACTACCGGGCGTGGCGGCACTTCATCGCGATGCGCGCCAGCGAGCATGCCGACGTGGAAATCCGGCGCCTGGCCATCGAGTGCCTGCGCCAGCTCGTCGACGTGGCGCCGGCCGTCTTCGCCGACTTCGAGGTCGCCACGCTGGCCGACGGCAGCGAGGTCGCCACCAGTCCGTTGGCGACCGAGGCCTGAGCCCGCGGGGCCCCGCGCGGCTGCTCAATTGGTTTTGCGCCGCCAGGTAACCTGAAGACCGTGAGCACCGTCGGATTCGACGCCCCCGCGCGGCTGGGAACCCTGCTGACCGCGATGGTGACGCCCTTCGCCGCCGATGGGTCCCTGGACACCGCCGCGGCGGCGAGGCTGGCAAACCGCCTGGTGGACGGGGGTTGTGACGGCCTGGTGGTCTCCGGGACCACCGGCGAGTCGCCGACCACCACCGACGACGAGAAGCTCGAGCTGCTGCGCGTGGTGCTGGAAGCGGTGGGCGACCGCGCCCGCGTCGTCGCCGGCGCGGGCACCTATGACACCGCCCACAGCGTCCGGCTGGCCGCGGCCTGCGCGGCCGAGGGCGCCCACGGCCTGCTGGTCGTCACGCCGTACTACTCCAAGCCGCCGCAGGCCGGGCTCGTCGCGCACTTCACCGCCGTCGCCGACGCGACCGAACTGCCGGTGCTGCTCTACGACATCCCGCCGCGCTCGGTGATACCGATCGAGACCGAGACCATCCACGCGCTGGCCCGCCACCCGAACATCGTCGGCATCAAGGACGCCAAGGCCGACCTGCACAGCGGCGCCCAGATCATGGCCGAGACCGGCCTGGCCTACTACTCCGGCGACGACGCGCTGAACCTGCCGTGGCTGGCGATGGGTGCCACCGGCTTCATCAGCGTGATCGCCCACGTGGCCGCGGGGCAGCTACGGGAGTTGTTGTCCGCCTTCGGCTCCGGGGACATCGCCACCGCCCGGAAGATCAATGTCTCCCTCGCCCCGCTGTGCAATGCGATGGCCCGCCTGGGCGGGGTGACGATGTCGAAGGCGGGCCTGCGGTTGCAGGGCTTCGACGCGGGCGACCCCCGGCTGCCGCAGCTGCCGGCAACGCCGGAGCAGGGCGAGGCGCTGGCCGCCGACATGCGCGCGGCGTCGGTGCTTCGGTGAGCCAAACGGTGGTCGCGAAGTGGACGTAGACCTCGCCCCACCGGGTCCCCTGACTCCGGGTGGTTTGCGCGTCACCGCGCTGGGTGGCATCAACGAAATCGGCCGCAACATGACGGTTTTCGAGCATCTGGGCCGCCTGCTGATCATCGACTGCGGGGTGATGTTCCCCACCCACGACGAGCCCGGAGTCGACCTGATCCTGCCGGACCTGCGCCACATCGAGGACCGCCTCGAGGACGTCGAGGCGCTGGTGCTCACGCACGCGCACGAGGACCACATCGGGGCGATCCCGTTCCTGTTGCGGCTGCGCCCCGACATCCCGGTCGTCGGCTCGAAGTTCACCCTGGCGCTGGTCGCGGCCAAATGCCGCGAGCACCGCATCAAGCCGGTCTTCGTGCAGGTCGCCGAGGGGCAGCGCAGCACGCACGGCGTATTCGAGTGCCAGTACTTCGCCGTCAACCATTCCATCCCCGACGCGCTGGCCATCGCGGTCCACACCGGCGCCGGAACCGTCCTGCACACCGGCGACATCAAGCTCGACCAGCTGCCGCCGGACGGCCGGCCCACCGACCTGCCCGGCATGTCCCGGCTGGGCGACGCGGGCGTGGACCTGCTCCTGTGCGACTCGACCAATTCCGAGATCCCCGGCGTCGGCCCGTCGGAAAGCGAGGTCGGCCCGACGTTGCACCGGCTGATCCGGGGGGCCGACGGCCGCGTCATCGTGGCGTGTTTCGCCTCCAACGTGGACCGGGTGCAGCAGATCATCGATGCGGCAGTGGCATTGGGCCGGCGGGTGTCGTTCGTCGGTCGATCCATGGTGCGCAACATGGGCATCGCGCGGGAGCTGGGCTTCCTGCGGGTGGACGATTCCGACCTCATCGACATCTCCGCCGCCGAGATGATGGCGCCCGAGCGGGTGGTGCTGATCACCACCGGCACCCAGGGCGAGCCGATGTCGGCGCTGTCGCGGATGTCGCGCGGCGAGCACCGCAGCATCACGCTCACCAATGAGGACCTGGTGATCCTGTCGTCGTCGCTGATTCCCGGCAACGAGGAGGCGGTGTACGGGGTGATCGACTCGCTGGCCAAGATCGGGGCCCGCGTCGTCACCAACCAGCAAGTGCGCGTGCATGTTTCCGGTCACGCCTACGCCGGCGAGCTGCTGTTCCTCTACAACGGCGTGCGGCCGCGCAACGTGATGCCGGTCCACGGCACCTGGCGCATGCTGCGCGCCAACGCCAAGCTGGCGGCGCGCGCCGGGGTGCCCGAGGAATCAATCCTGTTGGCCGAGAACGGCGTCAGCGTCGACCTCGTCGCCGGCGCGGCCTCGATCGCGGGGGCGGTGCCGGTCGGCAAGATGTTCGTCGACGGGCTGATCACCGGCGACGTCGGCGACATCACCCTGGGTGAGCGGCTCATCCTGTCGTCGGGTTTCGTCGCGGTGACCGTGGTGGTCAAGCGCGGCACCGGCCGTCCCGCCGCTGTGCCACAACTGTTTTCGCGCGGGTTCTCCGAGGACCCCAAGGCGCTGGAGCCCGCGGTGCGCAAGGTCGAGGCCGAGCTCGAGGCGCTGGTCGCCGACGACGTGACCGATCCCATCCGCATCGCGCAGGGGGTGCGCCGCACCGTCGGCAAGTGGGTCGGCGAGACCTACCGCCGCCAGCCGATGATCGTGCCGACGGTCATCGAGGTCTGACACGCGTCGCGAGACATCGCGAAACATCAACTACTGCGCTGCTTCTCGGCGTGTCGTCGCAAACGCTTATGTGTCGCGGTGGTCGCGCGCCCTAGACCTTCTCGGCTAGGTTTTTTCTGCGAAGGCCGACCATTCCAGTTGGGAGGCCGCGAGTTTGCGGCCGGTGGGCGCCACGTAGCGCTGGACGAGTTCGTCGGGGCCGGCCTGCTCCACGAGGCGCCAGCCGTACTCGGCGATGAACTCCGCGACCTCCTCGGGTTGCAGGCCGAAATGCCACAGTTGGTGGCGCCGGCGGACATTGCGGTACAGCGTGCGGGTGCCGTAGAGATTCGTCCCGTCGATGAAGTCCCGGCGGACGTAGGTGAACACCAGCCGGCTGCCCGGGGCGGCCGCGCGCAACCCCTCGAGGGTGCGCCGGACACCGTCTTCGGTGAGGTATTGGGTCACGCCTTCGCAGATGAAAAAGGCCCGGTAATCGGTGCGGTACCCGTGCTCGGCCAGCGCCGTGAGCAGGTCGTCGCGCTCGAAGTCCAACGGCACCAAGCGGACCGACATCGGCAATCCCCCCAGCACCCGCCGCACGGTCCTCGCCTTGCGGGCGATGTTGACCGGCAGGTCCACCTCGAAGACCGGGAGGCGTACGCGGCGCGTCAACAGGTAGGGGCGGGTATCGAATCCGGCGCCCAGGATGACGACCGCCTCCACGCCGGGCAGCGCCTCCTCGAGCCTGTCGGCGATGAACCGCTTGCGGCAGGCGAGATTGGCCCACAGCCCGGGCCCGGTGAACTCCGATCCGCGGACCATCAGGCGGCGAGCCGGCGCCCAGCGCGTCGCGGCGACCAGCCAGCGCAGCGGGCGCGGCAGGAACAGCTCCGCGAGGTCGTCGTCCACCAGGCGCCGCCCGGGCGCCTCGTTGCGCTCGACCGCGGCCAACACCATCGGTCCGAAGGCGGTCTGCGCCGCGGGATTTCGCGCCATGGCCTACTTCTTGTTCAAGAAGCCCGCATCGACCGGTAGAGCGACACCGGTGAGGTAGCGGGCCTGGTCGGACACCAGCCACGCCACCGCGTTGGCGATGTCTTCGGGCTGCATCACCTGCACCGGCAGCGCGTTGCCCATGTCCGGAGGCACATCGGACTGCGCGATCAAATCGGCCAGCCACTGCCGGGTGAACTCGTTGTTGATCATCGGGGTGTCCACACCGGACGGGTGTATCGAGTTGACCCGAATATTTTGTGGCGCAAGCAGATTGGCGTATACGCGCATCAACCCGACCACGCCGTGCTTGGCGGCCGCGTAACCGACCGAGCCGGCGTCGATGCTGGCGATGCCGGACAGCCCGGCGGCCGAACTGATCAGCACGATCGATCCGCCGGTGCCCTGCTTGGTCATGGTCGGGATCGCGACCTTGATGGTGTTGTAGACGCCGGTGAGGTTGACGTCGATCACGTCGCGCCAGCCGTCGTCGCCGGACTGCATGGGGGCGATCCCGGCATTGGCCACCACGATGTCGAGCCGGCCGAACTCGTCCAGGCCCGCCTGCAGCGCGGTGGACAGCGATGCCCGGTCGCGCACGTCGCCCTGCCCGGCCACGATGCGCGCGCCGGTGTCCTCCACGAGCTTGACGGTGGCCGCCAGGTCGTCCGGCGTGGCCAGGGGATAGGGGACGCTGGCGATCTGCTCGCACAGGTCGACCGCGATCACGTTCGCGCCGTCCGCGGCCAGCCGCACCGCGTGCGCCCGGCCCTGGCCGCGCGCGGCGCCGGTGACGAGCGCGACTTTTCCTTCGAGTGGGCTGGTCATCAGGCGCGCAGTTGGCCCTTGGCCGGGTCGCCGGCGGGGATCGGCTGCAGCATCTTGATGTCCGGCGCCCCGGCCAGGTGCTCGCCCGCCGCGGCGAACAGCTTGCCGATCGCCGGCGCGGTGCTGTGCACCTTGAGCGCCTCCTCGTCGGCCCACTGCTCGACGAACACGAACGTCTCACCGCTGTGGTGCAGCGAGTACAGCTGGCAGCCGGGCTCCTCGTGCACTTCGGAAACCGCGTTGGTCAGGATGTCGCGGACGGTGTCCACCGATTCGGGTTTGACGGTCATGGTGGCGACGACGACGACGGGCATGCTGGTGCCTCCTGGGCGTTTGAGGGGTGGGTGTCGGCGTGACTGCCATCACCATTCGTCACCCTACTCACGGCCGGCCCGGCGCATCCCGCACCGGGCGGTCGTTACCAGTGTGGCGGGTGGTGTAGATGAGGTATTTGCGACTACTCTTGCCCTCATGCCCAGTAAGACCGCCGCCCGCTCCGGCACCCGAACGAGCAGGTCAAAGGCCACATCGCGGGCCGGCGGGGCCCGAAAGCCGCGCCCCGCGCCCCGCAGGAAGGCGAGCAAGCCCGCCAAACGCCGCAACTCCTCGCTGCTGGTCGCCACCGGGCTGACCTGCGGCCGGGCCATGCGCGCCACCTGGCTGGTGGCGGCGCGGGGCGCCGGGGGGGCGGCCCGCTCGATCGGGCGGGCCCACGACATCGATCCGGGGCACCGCCGCGACGGGATCGCGCTGGTTCTGCTCGGCCTCTCGGTGGTGGTCGCCGCCAGCTCGTGGTTCGACGCCGCCCGGCCGATCGGCGCGTGGGTGGACACGCTGCTGCGGACCTTCATCGGTTCGGGCGTCCTGGCGCTGCCCGTCGTCGCCGCGGCGGTGGCGGTGACGCTGATGCGGACCCAGCCCAACCCCGACGCGCGGCCGCGACTGATCCTGGGCGGGACCCTGATCGCGCTGTCGGCGCTGGGCCTGAGGCACCTGTGGTCGGGTTCGCCGGAGGACCCCGAGTTGCGCCGTCGCGCAGCGGGATTCATCGGCTTCGCCATCGGCGGGCCGCTGTCGGACGGGTTGACGCCCTGGATCGCCGCGCCGCTGTTGTTCATCGGCTTCATGTTCGGCCTGCTGTTGCTGACCGGGACCACGATCCGCGAGGTGCCCGATGTGGTCCGCGGCCTGTTCGGCGGCCGGCTGATCGGCGACGACGACGTCGCCCACGACTACGCCGACGAGTTCGACGACGACGACCGGCCGCGCGACGACCTCTCCGACGGCTACTACGACGAGTCGCCGGAACCGGAGCCGCAGGCGTGGCCGACGGCCGGCCCGGCCCAGGCCGGCGTCGCCGAACCGATCGCCGACGACACGCCGACCATCCCGGAACCCGGGCGGAGCCGCCGTCGCGCCAAGAAGCAGGACACCCGGATCGTGGACCGCGTCGTCGAGGGTCCCTACACGCTGCCGTCGCTGAGCCTGCTGGTGGCCGGCGACCCGCCGAAGAAGCGCAGCGCCGCCAACAACGTCATGGCCGACGCCATCACGGAGGTGCTCAACCAGTTCAAGGTGGACGCCGCCGTCACCGGCTGCACCCGTGGGCCCACGGTGACCCGCTACGAGGTCGAGCTGGGGCCCGGCGTCAAGGTGGAGAAGATCACCGCCCTGCAGAAGAACATCGCCTACGCGGTGGCCACCGAGAGCGTCCGCATGCTGGCCCCCATCCCCGGCAAGTCCGCCGTGGGCATCGAGGTGCCCAACACCGACCGGGAAATGGTGCGGCTGGCCGACGTGCTCACCGCGCCCTCGACCCGCCGCGACCACCATCCGCTGGTGATCGGGCTGGGCAAGGACATCGAGGGGGACTTCATCTCGGCCAACCTGGCCAAGATGCCGCACCTGCTGGTCGCCGGCTCCACCGGATCGGGGAAGTCGAGCTTCGTCAACTCCATGCTGGTCTCGCTGCTGGCGCGGGCCACCCCGGAGGAGGTCAGGATGATCCTGATCGACCCGAAGATGGTGGAACTGACGCCGTACGAAGGCATTCCGCACCTGATCACGCCGATCATCACCCAGCCGAAGAAGGCGGCCGCCGCGCTGGCGTGGCTGGTCGAGGAGATGGAGCAGCGCTACCAGGACATGCAGGCGTCGCGGGTGCGCCACATCGACGACTTCAACGCGAAGGTGCGATCCGGTGCCATCACGGCGCCGCTGGGCAGCCAGCGCGAGTACCGGCCCTACCCGTACGTGGTGGCGATCGTCGACGAGCTGGCCGACCTGATGATGACCGCGCCGCGCGACGTCGAGGACGCGATCGTGCGGATCACGCAGAAGGCCCGCGCCGCGGGCATCCACCTGGTGCTGGCCACCCAGCGCCCGTCGGTGGACGTGGTCACCGGCCTGATCAAGACCAACGTTCCGTCGCGGCTGGCGTTCGCCACGTCGTCGCTGACCGACAGCCGCGTCATCCTGGACCAGGCCGGCGCGGAGAAGCTGATCGGGATGGGCGACGCCCTGTTCCTGCCGATGGGCGCCAGCAAGACCGTCCGGCTGCAGGGCGCCTATATCACCGACGAGGAGATCCACGCCGTCGTCAGCGCCTGCAAGGACCAGGCCGAACCCGAATACACCGAGGGTGTCACCGCCGCCAAGACCACCAGCGAACGCACCGACGTCGACCCCGACATCGGCGACGACATGGACGTGTTCCTGCAGGCCGTCGAGCTGGTGGTGTCCAGCCAGTTCGGCTCGACCTCGATGCTGCAGCGCAAGCTGCGCGTCGGCTTCGCCAAGGCCGGCCGGCTGATGGACCTGATGGAGACCCGCGGCATCGTCGGGCCGTCCGAGGGATCCAAGGCGCGTGACGTGCTGGTCAAGCCCGACGAGCTGGCCGCGACGCTGGCCCTGATCCGGGGTGGCGCCAACGCCGACGGTTCCGACTTCCCAGACGAGTAAGCACGCGACTTCTAAAGCACCAGCAGCATCCGGGAGTTGCCCAGGATGTTGGGCTTGACGTAGCTCAGGTCCAGGAACTCGGCGACACCGATGTCGTAGGAGCGGCACATCTCCTCAAACACCTCGGCGGTGACCGGCGTGCCCTCGATCTCGGTGAACCCGTGCCTGCCGAAGAACTCGGTCTCGAAGGTCAGCACGAACAGCCGCTGCAGCTGCAGCTCGCGGGCGACCTCGAGCAGTCGGTCGACGATCGCGTGGCCGATGCCGTGGCCGGTCATCGCCGGGTCGACCGCGACGGTGCGGACCTCGCCGAGGTCCGACCACAGCACGTGCAGCGCGCCGCACCCGACCACCCTGCCCTCATGCTCGGCCACCCAGAACTCCTGGACGGCCTCGTACAGGGTGACGAGGTTCTTCTCCAGCAGGATGCGTCCGGAGTACGTGTCGACGAGGTGTTTGATCGCGGGGACATCGGATGTTCGCGCGCGCCGGACCAGCGGCCGGGGGCCCCGTGAGCTTTGGGTCACGGGTAACAGTATCGGCAACGCGAGAGGGACGCTGGTCAACAGCTATTCTTATGCCGTGTCGGGGCAGCCGCAAACACCGCCGATGGCAGGCCGCGCCCGCATCGCCAACCTCGCCAACGTCCTGACCCTGCTGCGGCTGGTGTTGGTCCCCATTTTCCTGCTCGCGCTGTTCACCGCCGACGGGCACCAAATCGCCGGCCGCATAGTCGCTTTCGTGATCTTCGCCGTCGCCTGCATCACCGACCGGTTCGACGGCCTGCTGGCCCGCAACTACGGGATGGCGACCGAATTCGGCGCGTTCGTCGACCCGATCGCGGACAAGGCCCTGATCGGGTCGGCGCTGGTCGGGCTGTCGATGCTGGGAGACCTGCCGTGGTGGGTCACGGTGGTGATCATGGCCCGCGAGGTCGCCGTCACGCTGCTGCGGTTGGCGGTGATACGCCGCGGCGTCATCCCGGCGAGTTGGGGCGGCAAGCTCAAAACCGTCGTCCAGGCGCTGGCCATCGGCCTGTTCGTGCTGCCGCTGTCGGGGCCGTTCCGGGTGGTGGCGGCCACCGTCATGGGCATCGCGATCGTGCTGACGGTGGTGACCGGCGTGGACTACGTGGTGTCCACCGTCAGGGCGGTCCGCCAGCCGACCGGCTGACCGGGAACCAACCCACCGCCGCCGGCGTTGGCCGTAATGAGTGCCTGCTGAATTTGGGGTTGTTACGTGCTGAGCAGGGCTGACTGGACGAAGGAGAGCAGGATGGCGCCATTGATGCGCGAGGTCATCGGCGACGTGTTGCGCCGGGCCCGGACGTCACAGGGCCGCACGCTGCGCGAGGTCTCGGATTCGGCGCGGGTGAGCCTCGGGTACCTGTCGGAGGTGGAGCGCGGCCGCAAGGAGCCCTCCAGCGAGCTGCTCAACGCGATCTGCGATGCGCTGGCGGTGCCGCTGTCGGCCGTCCTGACCGGCGCCGGGGAGCGGATGGCGAGCGAGGAGAGCGCGGCCTACAGCGCGCCGACCGCCGGGGCGGGCGGGCCCACCATCGACGCCAGCACCAAGGTCGTCATCCCGCCGGTGGCGTCGCTGGCCGTGGCCTGAACGCCACGCAGGCGGATCCAGCGCCAGGGGTAGGGCGATCGGCCCCGACCCGATAAATTGAGCGGCAGGGCGCTTGTCCGGCATACAAGAAGCGAAGGTGGACCTGACTGATGGCCAATCCGTTCGTCAAAGCGTGGAAATACCTGATGGCGCTGTTCAACGCCAAGATTGACGAGCACGCCGACCCGAAGGTGCAGATCCAGCAGGCCATCGAGGAAGCGCAGCGCCAACACCAGGCGCTCACCCAGCAGGCGGCGCAGGTGATCGGCAACCAGCGCCAACTCGAGATGCGGCTCAACCGGCAGCTGGCGGACATCGAAAAGCTGCAGGTCAACGTTCGTCAGGCACTGACGCTCGCCGACCAGGCGACCGGCGCCGGGGACGCCGCCAAGGCCACCGAGTACAACAACGCCGCCGAGGCGTTCGCGGCGCAGCTGGTGACCGCCGAGCAGAGCGTCGAAGACCTCAAGACGCTGCATGACCAGGCGCTGTCCGCGGCGGCCCAGGCCAAGAAGGCCGTCGAACAGAACTCGATGGTGCTGCAGCAGAAGGTCGCCGAGCGCACCAAGCTGCTCAGCCAGCTCGAGCAGGCGAAGATGCAGGAACAGGTCAGCGCCTCGCTGCGGTCGATGAGCGAAATCGCCGCCCCGGGCACCACCCCGAGCCTCGACGAGGTCCGCGAGAAGATCGAACGGCGCTACGCCAACGCGATCGGTTCGGCCGAACTCGCCCAGGGTTCCGTGCAGGGCCGCATGCTCGAGGTCGAGCAGGCCGGCGTTCAGATGGCCGGCCATTCCCGGCTCGAGCAGATCCGCGCGTCGATGCGCGGCGAGGCGCTGCCGGCGGGCGGGACGGCCGCCGCTCCCGGCGCGGCCCCGGCGACTCCCGCGTCCGCCGAGACCACCGGTGGGCAGGTCGCCGAGAAGCCCTTTGGCCAGTAACTCCGCGGGGGGCCTGCGATGGCGGTGAAAGCGACCCAACACCGGCCGTGGCGCGCCTTGGTGCAGCGCGGGTTGGACACCGCCGCCGACGTTTCCACCCTGGTGGCCCGAAAGATCAGCGCCGCCGCGGACCCGCGGGCGCGGCTGCTGCGCCGCCAGCGCCGCGCGCTGCGCTGGGGCCTGATCTGCGCTGCCGGGTGCGTGTTTTGGATCGCGGTGACGGGCCTGCTGGCGGCGTGGGGCTGGTTCACGTTGCTGTTGCAGGTCACCGGCGCCATCGCGGTGGTGCTGGCGATTCCGGCGACACTGTTGCTGCTTCGCTACCGCTGGCTGCGCTCGGAGCCGCTGCCGGCGCAGCGGACCACGAGCGCCCGTCGGCTGCCGCCGCCCGGTTCGGCCGCCCGGCCCGCGATGTACGCGCTCGGCGCCTCCGAACGCGGATTCTTCTCGCTGTTGGGCGTGATCGAGCGCGGCTCCATGCTGCCCGCGGACGAAATCCGTGACCTGAGCACCGCGGCCGGCAAGACGTCGGCGGCGATGGCGGCCACCGCCGCCGAGGTGGTGTCGATGGAGCGCGCGGCGCAGTACGCCGAGTCGTCGCGGGCGCACCTGGTGCCCACCATCAACGCGTTCACCGCGCAGCTGGGCGCCGGTGTGCGCCAGTACAACGAAATGGTCACCGCCGCAGCGCAACTGGTGTCCTCAGCGAACGGCGACGGGGCTTCTCCGGTGCAGCAGCGCTACCGCGCCGAGCTGGTGGGGGCCACCGATCGCCTGCTCGGCTGGGCGCAGGCGTTCGACGAACTCGGCGGGTTGCCCCGGCGTTAGAACGAGGCCCGCAGCGACGGCACTACCAGCCCCGCCACGCCACGCAGCGTCGCCTTGAGCATGTCGAAGAAGTCAAAGTAGTCCCGCCACAACGTGATTCGCCCGTCGTGCACCTCGAACACGCCGCACACCCAGAACTGCAGCCGCAGCGGGCCGACGATCAGCGCGTCGGTGCGTTCGGTGAGCACCGCGTCGCCGTCGGCGGCGATGCGGTGGATCTTCACCTCGAAGGCCCCGCGGCCCTCCATCATGCGGAACAGCTTGATCGCCCGGGCGCGGCCGTGGATCGTCGGCAGCCCGACGTTCTGGTAAACCAGGTTGTCGTCCAGCGCCGCCCCGGCGGCGTCCAGGTCCGAATCTTGAAGAGCGTTCAGGAAACCCTCGACCGTGCGGGTGTTCGCAACGCCTGTCTCAGTCAGCTCGGTCATGGTGCCAGCGTAGGCGAGTGCGGCGGTTCGGCGGTGTGGCAGGGTAGGGCCGATGCGCGTCGCCGTGGTAGCCGGGCCCGATCCCGGGCATTCGTTCCCCGCGATCGCGCTGTGTCAACGGTTCGGCGAGGCGGGCGACGAGCCCATGTTGTTCACGGGCCCGCAGTGGCTCGGCGCCGCCCGCGCCGCCGGCATCGACGCCGTCGAGTTGGACGGGCTGACCGCCACGGACGAGGACGTCGACGCCGGGGCCCGGATCCACCGGCGGGCGGCGCGGATGGCCGTGCTCAACGTCCCGGCGCTCCGCGACCTGGCACCCGACCTGGTGGTCTCGGACGTCATCACGGCGGGCGGCGGCATGGCCGCCGAGCTGTTGGGCATCCCGTGGATCGAACTCAACCCCCATCCGCTGTACCTGCCGTCGAAGGGGTTGCCCCCGATCGGCAGCGGGCTGGCGCCCGGCACGGGCTTCCGCGGCCTGCTGCGGGACGCCGCGATGCGGGCGCTGACGGCGCGGTCCTGGCGTGCCGGCATCAAGCAGCGCGCGGCCGCCCGGCTCGAGATCGGGCTGCCCGCCGTCGATCCCGGGCCCCTGCGACGCCTGATCGCCACGCTGCCCGCCCTCGAGGTGCCGCGCCCGGACTGGCCGGAGGAGGCCGTCGTCGTGGGGCCCTTGCACTTCGAGCCGACCGATCGGGTGCTGGACATCCCGCCGGGCCCCGGGCCGGTGGTGGTGGTCGCGCCGTCGACCGCGCTCACCGGGACCGCCGGGTTGGCCGAGATCGCCCTGGAAAGCCTGACGCCGGGCGATACGCTGCCGGCCGGGTCACGGCTGGTCGTGTCGCGGCTGGGCGGCGCCGAGCTGGCGGTGCCGCCCTGGGCGGTGGTCGGGCTGGGGCGCCAGTCGGAGCTGTTGACCCACGCCGACCTGGTGATCTGCGGCGGCGGGCACGGCATGGTGGCCAAGACGCTGCTGTCCGGGGTGCCGCTGGTGGTCGTTCCCGGCGGCGGGGATCAATGGGAGATGGCCAATCGGGTGGTGCGCCAGGGAAGTGGGCGGCTGATACGGCCGCTCACCGCCGACGCCCTGGTGGCCGCGGTGGGCGACGTGCTGTCGTCGCCCGGCTACCGGCGCGCCGCGCAGCGAGCCGCCGCCGGCATCGCCGACGTCGCCGACCCGGTGCACGTGTGCCACCAAGCGCTGGCGCTTGCCGGCTGAGCGGGCTGGGTATGTTGGCTGACGTGCGGCTGACGGAGTTCAACGAACGGGTCGTCTTGCGCTTTGGCGCCACCTACGGCCCGTCGGTGCTGGTGGATCACGCGCTGACCAGCTTCGGCGGCCGCACCGCCGCCGAGGCGATCGACGATGGCGTCGAGCCACGCGACGTCTGGCGCGCGCTGTGCGCCGACTTCGACGTGCCGCGCGACCAGTGGTGAGCTCGCCTCAACGCCGGCGGGACCGCCGCTCCCGCCGAAACACGCAATCGCCGCACACGGACCGCCCCGGCACGCGGTAGAACAGGCAGCAGCTGTGGCGCCGGAACGCGAGATGCGGGCCGGTGACCACGCCGGAGCCGGCCAGCATGCCGCTGTCCAGGAGTGACTCCGTCATCGCGACGATCGCCGGCCGCAGGTCCGGGCGCGCGACGAGCAGCGCCCGGGCCGCGCCGACGAGCGCGGACGCGATGTTGCCGGCCAGCAGGCCGGGTGCCAGCTTGACCCGGAGGCCCGCGGCGAACGGGTTCATGTGCTGTTTGACCACGAGGCGGTACAGCGACGTCGCCGACGGCGGATCGACCGCCCGCCCGATGGGTTCGGGGATCCGCAGCTGCGCCCCGTCGTCGGCGCGCTGCAGGTCTTTGAGGTCCGGAACGACGCCGTGGCCCAGCGCGCACGCGAGCACGGGCGACCACAACCGGGTGGCGTGGCCGAGGTGCACCAGCGAGGCACCGATCCGCAGATCCGACGTGTGGTATCGCCGTGCGGTGGTGTCGATCAAATCGGTGAAGCCGTCCGCGTAGGACCGCTTGACCGGATGCCACCCCGCCGGTTCGCCGCCCACCGTGAGCGCGAAAAAGCCTTTGTAGGAAGATATTTCGGCCAGCTCAGCCGAGATGTCCATGCGCAACCAACCCTCTCTGGGGAAATCCGCCCCAGTTCTCGTGAGGAAGCGCTGACGGTGAGTATCTGGCTCTCGGGTCGGGGCATGCCCTTCCCGGTCACAGTGGCGGGACCGCACCGGATTCACACCGGTTTCCTCAGGCTCTCGGATGTCCTGAAGCCCCGTCAGCGCTTTTCGGTAGCAAATATTGCCACACGCCACGCGCACGGCGTGTCAAGCTTGAATCGAACAGGTGTTCGGCTACTGTGGTGAGCGTTCTTCGGAAGCCGACTTGTCGGTGGCCTTCTCTAGTGTCACGGCCAACCGACCGATACCGGTCAGAAGAACACACCGACGATAGAAAGAGGCATCATGGCGCAAGCCCCCGACCGTGAGAAGGCTCTCGAACTGGCGATGGCCCAGATCGAGAAGAGCTACGGCAAAGGCTCGGTGATGCGTCTCGGCGACGAGATGCGTCAACCGATCTCGGTCATCCCGACCGGATCCATCGCACTGGACGTGGCCCTGGGCATCGGCGGCCTGCCCCGCGGCCGGGTGGTGGAGATCTACGGCCCGGAGTCCTCGGGTAAGACCACCGTCGCGCTGCACGCGGTGGCCAACGCCCAGGCCGCCGGCGGCGTCGCGGCGTTCATCGACGCCGAGCACGCTCTGGACCCGGACTACGCCAAGAAGCTCGGCGTCGACACGGATTCGCTGCTGGTCAGCCAGCCGGACACCGGGGAGCAGGCCCTGGAGATCGCCGACATGCTGATCCGCTCCGGCGCCCTGGACATCCTGGTCATCGACTCGGTGGCGGCCCTGGTGCCGCGCGCCGAACTCGAAGGCGAGATGGGCGACAGCCACGTCGGGCTGCAAGCCCGGCTGATGAGTCAGGCGTTGCGGAAAATGACCGGCGCGCTCAACAACTCGGGCACCACGGCGATCTTCATCAACCAGCTCCGCGAGAAGATCGGGGTGATGTTCGGCAGTCCGGAAACCACCACGGGTGGAAAGGCATTGAAGTTCTACGCGTCGGTGCGCCTGGATGTGCGCCGGATCGAGACGCTCAAGGACGGCACCGACGCGGTCGGCAACCGCACCCGGGTCAAGGTCGTCAAGAACAAGGTGGCACCGCCGTTCAAGCAGGCCGAGTTCGACATCCTCTACGGTCGGGGCATCAGCAGGGAAGGCTCGCTGATCGACATGGGCGTGGACCAGGGCTTCATCCGCAAGTCCGGTTCCTGGTTCACCTACGAGGGCGAACAGCTCGGTCAGGGCAAGGAGAACGTCCGCAACTTCCTGGTGGACAACGCCGACATCGCCAACGAGATCGAGAAGAAGATCAAGGAAAAGCTCGGCATCGGCGCGGTGGTGACCGATGACCCCTCCGGCGATGTCCTCCCCGCTCCCGTCGATTTCTGAGCCCTCCCGCGAAGAGCAGGCGCGGGCGTTGTGCCTGCGCCTGCTCACCGCGAGATCGCGCACCCGGGCCGAGCTGCTCGGCCAGCTGGCCAAACGCGGATATCCCGACGACGTCAGCGCTCGAGTCCTCGACCGGCTGGCCGGCGTCGGGCTGGTGGACGACGCCGAGTTCGCCGAACAGTGGGTGGCATCCCGCCGGGCGAAGGCGGGAAAAAGCAGGCGCGCCCTGGCCGCCGAGCTGCACACCAAGGGCGTCGACAACGAGGTGATCAGCGCCGCGCTGGCCGGGATCGACGCGGCGGCCGAACGGGGCCGGGCCGAGGAACTGGTGCGGGCTAAGCTGCGCCGCGAGACGCTGAGCGACGAAGCGAAAGTGAGCCGCCGGCTGGTGGCGATGCTGGCCCGGCGCGGCTACAGCCAAAACCTGGCGTGCGAGGTTGTCCTGCGCGAGCTGGCCGCCGAACGGGAGCGCCGCTGCGTCTAGGCGTGTGACGTGCGGTTTCCCGCCCGTGGGATGCTCGCCGTACCATGGCCCCGTGACTTCGATGGCGGCCCGAGATGTTTCGGGGGCGCGTACCTACCAGGTGCGCACCTACGGCTGTCAGATGAACGTCCACGACTCCGAGCGGTTGGCGGGGCTGCTGGAGGCGGCCGGTTACCGCCGGGCCGCCGCCGGTGCCGACGCCGACGTGGTGGTCTTCAACACCTGCGCCGTCCGGGAGAACGCCGACAACAAGCTGTACGGCAACCTCAGCCACCTGGCGCCGCGCAAGCGCGGCAACCCCGACATGCAGATCGCGGTCGGCGGCTGCCTGGCCCAGAAGGACCGGGACGCGCTGCTGCGCAAGGCGCCGTGGGTGGACGTCGTCTTCGGCACGCACAACATCGGATCGCTGCCCGCGCTGCTGGACCGGGCCCGGCACAACAACGTGGCGCAGGTGGAGATCGCCGAGGCGCTGCAGCAGTTCCCGTCGTCCCTGCCCAGCGCCCGCGAGTCTGCCTACGCCGCCTGGGTTTCCATCTCGGTGGGATGCAACAACACCTGCACGTTCTGCATCGTCCCGTCGTTGCGCGGCAAGGAGGTCGACCGCGGCCCGGCCGACATCCTGGCCGAGGTGCGGTCGCTGGTGGACGACGGCGTGCTCGAGATCACCCTGCTGGGCCAGAACGTCAACGCCTACGGGGTGTCCTTCGCCGACCCGGCGCAGCCCCGCGATCCCGGCGCCTTCGCCGAGCTGCTGCGGGCCTGCGGGCGCATCGACGGACTCGAACGCGTGCGGTTCACCTCGCCGCACCCGGCCGAGTTCACCGACGACGTCATCGAGGCGATGGCGCAGACGCCGAACGTCTGCCCGGCCCTGCACATGCCGCTGCAGTCGGGATCCGACCGGGTGCTGCGGGCGATGCGCCGGTCGTACCGCGCCGAGCGGTATCTGGGGATCATCGAGCGGGTCCGGGCGGCCATGCCGCACGCCGCGATCACCACGGACCTGATCGTCGGATTCCCCGGCGAAACCGAAGAGGACTTCGCCGCCACGCTCGACGTCGTGCGACGGGCCCGGTTCGCGGCGGCGTTCACCTTCCAGTACTCCAAGCGGCCCGGCACCCCCGCCGCCGAATTCGACGGGCAGCTGCCGAAAGCCGTTGTGCAGGAACGCTACGAGCGGCTGATCGAGGTGCAGGAGCAGATCTCGCTGGAGGGCAATCAAGCGCTGATCGGGCAGGCCGTCGAACTGCTGGTGGCCACCGGTGAAGGACGCAAGGACGCCCGCACGGCCCGCATGACCGGCCGGGCCCGCGACGGCCGGCTGGTGCACTTCGCCTCGAACGAAGGGGTGCGCCCGGGCGACGTCGTCACCACGGTCGTCACCGACGCCGCCCCGCACCACCTCATCGCCGACGCGGGAATCCGCAGCCACCGCCGCACCCGGGCGGGTGATGCGCACGCCGCCGGCCGCCGCCCCCGCACGATCGGTCTCGGCATGCCCGCCGTCGGGCCGTGCACCGAACCACTAGAACCGCTCGAACCGCTGGGGTGCCCCCGATGAAAAAAGAACACGCCGACATCGACGCGCTACGAACCGAAATCGATGCCGCCGAGCGCCGGGTGGCACGCGAGATCGATCCCGGCCCAAGGGCTTTGGTGGTCGCGATCCTGGTTTTCGTGCTGCTCGGTTCGTTCGCCTTGCCGCACACCGGCGGCGTGCGGGGATGGGACGTGCTGTTTTCCAGCCACGGCGCCGGCGCCGCCGCGGTGGCCCTGCCGTCGCGGGCGTTCGCGTGGCTGGCGCTGGTGTTCGCCGTGGGCTGCTCCCTGCTGGCGCTGATGACGCGGCGCTGGGCGCTGGCCTGGGTCGCGCTGGCGGGTTCGGCCATCGCGTCCGGCGCCGGGCTGCTGGCGGTGTGGTCGCGCCAGACCGTGGCCGTCGGGCACCCCGGGCCCGGCGTGGGGCTGATCGTCGCGTGGATCACCGTGATGCTGTTGACCTTTCACTGGGCCCGCGTGGTGTGGGCCCGCACCGCCGTGCACCTGGCGGCCGAGGAGCAGCGGCGCAGGATCGCCGCGCAGCAGCAGTCGATGACGCTGCTGGACAGCCTCGGTAATCCGGAGGATCCGAGCGCGCCGCAGCCCGAGGCCTAGGACCTGCGGGTCAGCGCCTCGGCGGCCGCTTCGGCCCACTGCCGCCACTGCTCGGCGTTGGCCCTGGCCTCGTCGGCCTCTTTGCTCCGCCCGGCGGCGGCGGCCTTCTGCGCCTGCTGCTCGTACTGCTCGGCGCGGGTACGGAACTGCTCGGCCCGGGCCTGCGCCTGCGGGTCCGACCAGTCCGCTTCGCCGGCGTCGCGCACCCGTTTCTCGACCGCGCGCAGGCGCCGCTCCAGCTCGGCGGACCGTTCCCGCGGGACCTTGCCGATCGCGTCCCACTTGTCGGCGATGGACCGCAGCGCCGCCCGCGCCGCGTCGAGGTTGCTGGTGTCGAGCTTCTCCGCCTCGGCCAGCAGCGCCTCTTTGGCAGTGGCATTGGCGTGGAACTCGGCATCCTTCTCCGCCGCGGCGGCGTTGCGGGCCGTGAAGAACGAGTCCTGCGCGGCCTTGAAGCGCCGCCACAGCGCGTCGTCGACATCACGGGTCGCCCGTCCGGCCGCCTTCCACTCGGTGAGCAGCTTGCGGAATTCCGCGCTGGTGGCGGTCCAGTCCGTCGAATCGGACAACTCTTCGGCGCGCTCGCAGAGCCGTTCCTTCGACTGCTTGACCCCCGAGCGCTCCCGGTCCAGATCGGCGAAATGGGATCCCCGCCGCCGGTTGAAGGCGTCCCTCGCCGCCGAGTAGCGCTTCCACAACGCGTCGTCGACTTTTCGGTCCAGGCCGCTGATCGTCTTCCACTCGTCGAGGATCGCCCGCAGCCGGTCACCGGCGGCCTTCCATTGCGTCGAGTTGGCGCCGAGGTCCTCGGCCTCGGCGGCCAGCGCCTCCTTGCGGGCGGTCTGGGCGGCCCGGTGCTCGTCACGTTTGGAGCGGCCTTCGGCGATGGTCGCGTCGGCGTGTTCGAGGAGGCTGGTCAACCGGGCGGAGAGCGCATCGATGTCGCCCAGCACGGTCGCGGTCGGCAACGTTTCGGCCAGCGCGGTGGCGTTGGACCGGATCTTGCGCGCGTCCCCGGTGCCGGAGGCCAGCCGTTCCTCCATGAGGGTGATCTCGGTGCTCAGGTCGTCGAATCGGCGGCCGAAGTGGGCGAAGGCGGCCTCGCGATCGCCGGCCTGCCAGGAGCCGATGATGCGCTCGCCGGCCGAGCTGATCAGCCAGACCGTGCCGTCGTCGTCGACACGTCCGAACCGGTGCGGGTCGCTGGTCGGGACCGGGAGCGCTCGGGGGTCAAGCAGTCGAAGGAACGGCTCTGCGAGCGCGCCGAAGAGTTGTCCGATTCG
>NZ_LZIC01000038.1 GCF_001667185.1 Mycobacterium sp. 852002-50816_SCH5313054-b
CCGCCGTTCCCGCCGTTGCCGGCGGTGGAGAAGCCGCCGGCGCCGCCCGCGCCGCCGGCGCCGAACAGCGCGCCGGCCCCGCCGTTACCGCCGTTTCCGCCGACGGGACCCGACCAGCCGGCGCCGCCCGCGCCGGCGGAGCCGAGCAGCCCCGCGGCCCCGCCGTTGCCGCCGTTGGGGTGGCCGGCGCCACCGGAGCCCCCGCTACCGCCGTTGCCGATCAGGATGCCGGCGTTCCCGCCGTTGGCCCCGGTGCCCGGGGCCCCGTTGGCGCCGTTGCCGATCAGCGGGCGCCCGAACAGCGCTTCCGTCGGCGCGTTCATGGCGTCCAGCAGGGTCTGCTGGACGTTGGCGGCCTCGGCGCTGACGTACGAGGCCCCGCCCGCGCTCAAGGTCTGCACGAACTGGTCATGGAACGCCGCCGCCTGGGCGCCCAGCGCGTGAAAGTCCAGCGCCTGGCTGGAAAACAGCGAGGCGACCGCTACGGACACCTCGTCGGCGCCCGCGGCCAGCACCCGCGTCGTCGAGGCCGCCGCGGCCGCGCGGGCCGCGCTCAGCGTGGTACCGATGCCGGACAAGTCCGAAGCCGCCGCCCCCAGCGCCTCCGGTGCAGTGATCACAAATGACATTCCCCCGCACCTTTCGTCAGCTCGTAGGACGGACGTTATCGCTACGGCGGGGTCGGCGCAGTGGATCAACCTGTCCGGGCCGCCGGGTAGCCTGGCCGCGTGGACTATGCCGCGGCGTTCCTCGACGAGAACCGGGCGTTTGCCGAGCTTTTCCGCGACGTCGACGACGCGACGCCGGTGCCGACGTGCCCGGGCTGGACCCTCACCCAGCTGTTGCGCCATGTCGGGCGCGGTGACCGCTGGGCGGCGCAGATCGTGCGCGACCGGCTCGATCAGTACCTCGACCCGCGGACAGTGGAAGGCGGCAAGCCGCCGCCGGATCCCGCCGACGCGATCTCGTGGCTGCAGCGCGGCGCGCAGCGGCTGGTCGACGCGGTCGAGTTGTCGGGCGTGGAAACACCGGTGTGGACATTCCTCGGGACGCGCCCGGCGAACTGGTGGGTTCGGCGGCGGCTGCACGAGACGGCGGTGCACCGCGCCGACGCCGCCCTCGCGATCGGCACCGAATTCACCCTCGACGCGGAGATCGCGGCCGACGCGATCACGGAATGGCTTGAACGGGTGGCGATTCAGGCCGGCAGCGAGGGGGCGCCGCTGCCGCTCGAGGCCGGCGACACCCTGCACCTGCACGCCACCGATCCGGGCCTGGGTGACGCCGGCGAATGGACGATGCGCGTGGACGGCGGCGCCATCACCTGGTCGCACGACCATGGCAAGGGCAGCGCGGCGCTGCGCGGCGGCGCCACCGAGTTGCTGCTGGCGATCGTTCGCCGGGTCCCGGTGGCCGACACCGGTATCCAACTGTTCGGCGATGACGCCGTGTGGCAAAAATGGCTGGACCGTACGCCGTTATAACTCGGGTCGACACGGTACCTTGCTGACCATGACCACATCGGAGATCGCCACCGTTCTGGCGTGGCACGACGCCCTCAATGCCTCCGACATGGCGACGTTGGAGGCGCTGTCCAGCGACGACATCGAGATCGGCGACGCCCACGGGGCCGCCCAGGGCCATGAGGCGCTGCGCAGGTGGGCCGATTCCCACCGAGGCACGGCGGAGCCCGGCCGGATGTATGTGCACGACGGCGTCGTGGTCGTCGAACAGAAGGTCAGCACCCCGGACGGGGGCGTCACCAACGCCGCGTCGGCGTTCCGGGTGGTCCACGATCATGTCACCGCGGTGTTCCGGCACGAGAATCTGGCCGCGGCGCTGGCGGCCACCGAAGTCACCGAGGCCGACCTCGTCAATTAGCCGCCGAAGAGGAGAGGCATTCATGCGCGGGATCATCCTGGCGGGCGGATCGGGCACCCGCCTGCATCCGATCACCATCGGCATCAGCAAACAGCTGCTGCCGGTCTACGACAAACCGATGATCTACTACCCGCTGTCCACGCTGATGATGGCCGGCATCCGAGACATCCTGGTGATCACCACTCCGCACGACGCGGCCGGCTTCGAGCGGCTGCTCGGCGACGGCTCGCAATTCGGCATCAACCTCAGCTACATCCAGCAGGCCCAACCCGAAGGCCTGGCACAGGCTTTCGTGCTCGGCGCCAAACACCTCGGCAACGAATCGGCGGCGTTGGTGTTGGGCGACAACATCTTCTACGGCCCGGGCCTGGGCACCAGCCTGAGTCGCTTCCAAAACATAAGCGGCGGAGCGATTTTCGCTTATTGGGTGGCGAACCCGTCGGCCTACGGCGTCGTCGAGTTCTCCGACGACGGCATGGCGCTGTCGCTGGAGGAGAAGCCGGCCACGCCGAAGTCGCAATACGCGGTGCCGGGCCTGTACTTCTACGACAACGACGTGATCGAGATCGCCAAGAACTTGAAGAAGTCGGCGCGCGGTGAATACGAGATCACCGAGGTCAACCAGATCTACCTCAACCGGGGCCGGCTGTCGGTCGAGGTGATGGCCCGCGGGACGGCGTGGCTGGACACGGGCACCTTCGACTCGCTGCTGGACGCCAGCGACTACGTCCGCACGCTGGAACGGCGGCAGGGGCTCAAGGTCAGCGTTCCCGAGGAAATCGCGTGGTTGCAGGGCTGGATCACCGACGAGCAGCTGACCGAACGGGCCCGGACCCTGGTCAAGTCGGGTTACGGCGACTACCTGTTGGGGCTGTTGGAACAGCGGCGCTGACCTGGGTCGGTTCCGAAGCGGGTTTGGCGAGCACCGCCGCGATCCCCGTGGTCAACGGCACCGACAGCGCCAGCGCGATGCCGCCCACCGCCGAGCGGGCGAGCTCGATGGCGACGCTCTCACTGGTCAGCACGTCAGTCAGCGAGCGGTTGGAGACGCTGAACAGCAGCAGCAACGGCAGCGACGTGCCGGCGTAGGCCAGCACCAGCGTGTAGACCGTGCTGGCGATGTGGTCGCGGCCCACCCGGATGGCGCCCAGGAAAACCGCCCGCCGCGAGCCGCCGAGGTGGGCGAGCTCGAATACCGTCGACGCCTGGGTCACGGTCACGTCGTTGAGCACACCCAGCGACCCGATGATGAACCCGACCAGCAGCAGCCCGCTGATCGACACGTTGCCCAGATATGCGGAGACCTGGCCGTTCTGGTCGTCCGACAGACCGGTGAGATGCGCCAGATCGACTGCGGCCCAGGATAATCCGGCTGCCAGCAGCAACGCCGACAGGGTGCCCAGCAGGGCGGCGCTGGTGCGCAGATTGACCCCGTGGGCGAGGTAGATCACCGCGTACAGGATTGCCGCGGACGCCACCAGCGCCACCGGGACGGCCGGCGCGCCGTCGCGCAGCGCGGGCAGCAGGAACACCACCAGCACCAGGAATGCGACCACGATGCCGACCAGCGCGAGCAGCCCGCGCCAGCGGGCCACCGCGACGATCACCACCGCGAACGCGACCGCGAGGGCGACCAGCTGCCAGCCGCGCTCGAAGTCATAGAAGGCGTAGCTGGTCGTGCCCTGCTCGTCGACCTGCCGGACGAGCCGGACGCGATCAGCCGGCGCGAAGTGCGGTTGTCCCGGTCCCGGCGAAGACTCCAACAGCGTCTTGGCGCCGGCGTTCGGCCCGGAATCGATGGCGATCAACGTCTGGGTGCACCGCCCGGCGCCGGGGACCGCCGGTTGGGGTGCCGTGGTGAGCACCTGGCCCGCGGACGCGCTGCCACAGTCGGCCAGGGCGCTGGACAGCACGTGCCCGCGCTGGGTGCTCACCGCGCCCCCGGCGGCGTTCTGGAAGGGCATCGGGATGTCGACGTGCTGGCGGCTCGGCCAGAGCAGCACCGCACCGGCGATCACGCCCACACCGATGGCGACCAGCAGCCCCACGACGATCTTGGCGGGCAGCGGGCCAAGCGGAGACGGGCCCCCGGACAGGCTGTGCGAGTGCGAGTGGGTCACCCGGTCGAGGGTAGAGGGCGCCGCTGCGGGCTTACTGCCGATAACCGGTCAGGAAGTTGCCCAGCCGCTCGATCGCGGCGGCGAGGTCGCGGGACCACGGCAGCGTCACGATGCGCAGGTGATCGGGCTCGGGCCAGTTGAATCCGGTGCCCTGGGTCACCAGGATCTTCTCGGACAACAGCAGCTCGAGGACCAGTTGCTCGTCGTCGGCGATGTCGTACACCTCGGGGTCCAACCGGGGAAACGCGTACAGCGCGCCCTCGGGCTTGACGCAGGACACGCCCGGGATCTCGTTGAGCTTGGTCCAGGCGACGTCGCGCTGCTCGAGCAGCCGGCCGCCGGGAAGGACCAGGTCCTCGATGCTCTGATGGCCGCCGAGGGCGACCTGGATCGCGTGCTGCGCGGGAACGTTGGGGCACAACCGCATGTTGGCCAGCAGGCTGATTCCCTCGATGAAGCTGCTGGCGTGGTCCTTGGGGCCGGTGATGGCCAGCCAGCCGGCCCGATAGCCGGCGACCCGGTACGCCTTCGACAGGCCGTTGAAGGTCAGGCACAGCATGTCGGGCGCGAGCGAGGCCACGTTGATGTGCTTGGCGTCGTCGTAGAGGATCTTGTCGTAGATCTCGTCGGCGAGCAGGAGCAGCTGATGCTTGCGCGCCAATTCGACCATCTGGGTGAGGATTTCGCGACTGTAGACCGCGCCGGTCGGGTTGTTGGGATTGATCACGACCAGCGCCTTGGTGCGCTCGGTGATCTTGGATTCCAGGTCGGCGATGTTGGGCTGCCAACCCTCGGTCTCGTCGCACAGATAATGCACGGGGGTGCCGCCCGCCAGCGACGTCGACGCCGTCCACAGCGGGTAGTCGGGCGCCGGGATCAACACCTGATCGCCGTTGTCCAGCAGGGCTTGCAGCGTCATCGTGATCAGCTCGGAGCACCCGTTGCCCAGGAAGACGTCGTCGACGTCGAACCGGGGGAAGCCCTCGACCAACTCATAGCGGGTGACCACCGCGCGCCGGGCGGGCAGGATGCCCTGCGAATCCGAGTAGCCCTGGGCGTAGGGCAGCGCCTGGATCATGTCGCGCATGATCACGTCGGGGGCCTCGAAGCCGAACGGCGCCGGGTTGCCGATGTTGAGCTTGAGGATGCGGTGTCCCTCGGCTTCCAGCCGCGCGGCGTGCTGGTGCACCGGGCCGCGGATCTCGTACAGGACGTCCTGGAGCTTGGACGACTGCGCGAACGTCCGCTGCCGGTGATGACCGACGGCGTGCACGGGCAGCTGGTGGGTAGTCACGTCACCTATCGTGCCATTGTTGTCCAGCGAAATTTGCTGACAGCATCAATTTGTGATCAACGTTTGCCCGGGGGGCGAGCGCCACGGGCGATGCCCAGCCCCTTCACGGGCGGCGCGGGCTTTGCTGCGTCGCCGTCGGACTGCGTGGCAGGCTCCGGTGTGGGCTCGGCTTTCGCCTCGGGCTGCCCGGCGGGCTGGGCCTCGGCCGGTTCCGCCTTTTCCGCAGCCGCGGGCGCTGCCGGTGCCGCCTTCTTGGCGCCGGGCCGCTTGGCGCCGGCGGCGATGCCCAGCCCCTTGACCGGCGCGGCCGGTGCTTTGGGTTCCTCAGCCGGCGCGGCCTCCGCGGCCGGGGCCTCGGCGGGTGCTTCGGTCGCCTTGGCGGCGGCCGCGGGTGCCGCCGGTGCGGCTTTCTTGGCACCGGGTCGCTTGGCGCCGCCCGCGATGCCCAGCCCCTTGACGGGCGCGGCTGGAGCCTTGGCTTCCTCGGCCGCGGGAGCTTTGGCCTCGGCGGCAGGTGCGGCCGCGGGCGCGGCTTTCTTGGCCCCGGGTCGCTTGGCGCCGCCGGCGATGCCCAACCCCTTGGCGGGGGCGGCCGTCGTGGCCTTCGCCGGTTCCGCGGCCTTGGCGGGCGCGGGCTCCTCGGCCTTGGCAGGCGCCTCCGCGGGCGCGGTCGCGGCCTCGGCCTTGGGCGCCGCCTTGGGCTTTTCGGCGGCCCGCTTCTCGGCTTCCCTTGCGGCCGTGCCCTTTTCGGGCAGGGTCGCCTTGTCGTACTCGAGCGACGCGAGGAGTATCTGCGCCACGTCGAGCACCTCGACGCCGCTGCGACCCGCTTCCTCCTGCCGGTCGTTGACGCCGTCGGTGACCATCACCCGGCAGAACGGGCAGCCGGTGGCGATCGTGGCGGCGTTGGTGGCCAGCGCCTCGTCGACGCGTTCGTGGTTGATCCGCTTGCCGATGTGCTCTTCCATCCACATGCGGGCACCGCCGGCGCCGCAGCAGAAGCTGCGCTCGGCGTGGCGCGGCATCTCGGTGAGGTTGGCCCCCGCGGCGCCGATCAGTTCCCGGGGCGCCTCGTACACCTTGTTGTGCCGGCCCAGGTAGCAGGGGTCGTGATAGGTGATGTCCTGCGACACCGGCGTGATCGGCACCAGCTTCTTGTCGCGCACCAGCCGGTTGAGCAGCTGGGTGTGGTGCAGCACGGTGTAGTTGGAGCCCAGCTGCCGGTATTCCTTGCCGAGGGTGTTGAAGCAGTGCGGGCAGGTCACCACGATCTTGCGGTCGACGGTCTCCACGCCCTCGAAGACGCCGTCCAGGGTCTCGACGGCCTGGGCGGCCAGCTGCTGGAACAGGAACTCGTTGCCCGACCGGCGCGCGGAGTCGCCGTTGCAGGACTCGCCGGTGCCCAGCACCAGGTACTGCACGCCGGCGATGGCCAGCAACTCGGCGACGGCCTTGGTGGTCTTCTTCGCCTTGTCGTCGTAGGCGCCCGCGCAGCCCACCCAGAACAGGTACTCGAAGCCGTCGAAGCTGTCGACGTCCTCGCCGTAGACCGGGACGTCGAAGTCCACCTCGGCGATCCAGTTGGTCCGGTCGGAGGCGTTCTGCCCCCACGGATTGCCTTTGGTCTCAAGGTTTTTGAACAGCACCGACAGCTCGGAGGGGAACTCCGACTCCATCATCACCTGGTAGCGGCGCATGTCGACGATGTGATCGATGTGCTCGATGTCCACCGGGCACTGCTCGACGCAGGCGCCGCAGGTCACACAGGACCACAGCACGTCGGGGTCGATGACGCCGCCCTGTTCTTCGGTACCGACCAGCGGGCGGGTGGCCTGCGCCGGTCCCGAGCCCATGACGCGGCCGAAGCCCGACTCCGGGACGTGGTGCTCCTCGGCGTGCTTCTCGCCGGCCAGTTCCTCGCCGATCCCGCCCTCGGGCGTGTTCTCGGCGGGGGTCTCCTTGTCGCCGAGGATGTACGGCGCCTTGGCCATCCAGTGGTCACGCAGATCCATGATGACGAGCTTGGGCGACAACGGCTTTCCGGTGTTCCAGGCCGGACACTGCGACTGGCAACGCCCGCATTCGGTGCAGGTGGCGAAGTCGAGCATCCCCTTCCAGCTGAAGTCCTCGATCTTGCCGCGCCCGAATTCCGCGTCGTCGGGCGGGTTTTCGAAGTCGATCGGCTTGCCGTCGGCCTCGATCGGCAGCAGCGGGCCGAGCCCGTCGGGCAGCCGCTTGAAGATGACGTTGATGGGCGCGGTGAAGATGTGCAGGTGCTTGGAGTGCAGCACGATGATCAGGAACGCCAGCATGACCGCGATGTGCAGCAGCAGGGCCGTCGTTTCGATGATCTCGTTGGCGGGTTGGCCGAGCGGGCGCAGGATCGCGCCGAACAGCTGCGATAGGAACGCGCCCTTGCCGTAGGGCAGCGTGCCGTTGTTCACCGCCGACCCGCGGACGAACACATAGGTCAAGATGACGTTGAAGATCATGAACAGCACCAGCCAGGCGCCGCCGGTGTGCGAGCCGTAGAACCGCGACGAGCGGCCGATCTCACGCGGGCTGCGCGTCAGCCGGATGATCGCGAACGTGGTGATGCCGAGGAAGACGGCGGTGGCGAAGAAGTCCTGCAGGAAGCCCAGCGCGTCCCAGCGCCCGATGATCGGGATGTGGAAGTTGTCCTGGAACAGCAGCCCGTAGGCCTCGATGTAGACCGTGAGCAGGATGAAGAATCCCCACATGGTGAAGAAGTGCGCCAAGCCGGGAATGGACCACTTCAGCAGCCGGCGCTGGCCGAAGACCTCGGCGATCTCCGTCCAGAGCCGCCTGCCGACGTCGTCGGTGTGCCCCGGGGCCGGTGTCCCGGAAGTGACCAGCTTGAACAGGAAAAGGACCCGCCGCGCGGCGAAGGCGAGCACGAACAGCGTCATGCCCATGCCCACGATCAGTCTGATGAGCATCTGCGTGGTCACAAAAACTCTCCCCGATGCATAGTTACTTAGCCTGCTCCGTTTGCCGATCAGCCCTGCTCATAGTTACATCTCCGCCGCTGACGGCGCGAGAAAGGCTGCCCTAACTTACTGCCCGGGCCGCGCTAGCGCGGTGGCACGGGGAACGGCATCGGCAGTGGCCTTTGTCGGGTGGTGGTCGGCGCCGCGGTGGTCGTCGGCGCCGCCGAGGTGGTGGTCGGCGCGGCGCTGGTGGTGGTCGGCGCCGCGCTCGTGGTGGTGGGCGCCGCCGTCGTGGTGGTGGGCGCCTGGCTGGTGGTCGTGTCGGGCGGCTGCGTCGACGGCTGCGGCGGCGGCGGGAGCACCGTCACGGTGGTGGTGCCGTTAGGCGCCGTGATCGTCTCTGTTTGCGACGTCTGCGGGGGCGCCGGTTCGTTCGGCGGGGTGTTGTTGACCGGGTTCGGCTTGGCGTGGCCGAGGGTCAGCGCCAATACGACCGCGACCAGGACGGCCGCGGCCGCGCCGACGACGCTCAACACCAGCGCCGTGCGCTTGTACCACGGCAGCGGACCGGGCGCGGCGGCGTAGCGGCGGCTGTCCGCATCGCCGGATGCCGTCGGCTCGCGGCCATATTGGCCGGTCATGTCGGGTCCCGCGTACGGCACCGGCTCGGCGGCGTCGTCCTCGTCCTGTGACCACGCCACGGGGCTGGCACCCTCGGCGACCCGGGCGGTCTCCACCAGTTCGGTCGGGTTCTCGACGACGGGGCCGGCCGCGGTGGCGACGCCCGCCCCGCCTTGCAGCGCGCCGAGCGACGCCGCGCCGATGGCGGCGGTGAACGCGGGCTGCGGCGCGGCGTGGACCGAAGCCTGCAGGCGCTCGGAGAGGCGAGCGCTGATCAGCGGAATGGCGGCGCCCCCGCCCACGGTCGCCACGACCGCCAGGCTGGATCGTCCAATCCCGTTGCGCTGCAGGGTGTCTTCCACGTTGCCGACGAATCGGTCCAGCGCCGGCGAGATGAGTTGCTCGAATTCGGCGCGGGAGAGCCGGACCTCGTCGCCGGAACCCGCCGCGACCGTGGCGGCGCTGGCAGTCGACAGCTGTTCCTTGGCGCGGCGGCACGCGGCGAGCAGCCGGGACTGCGATCCGATCCGCGCGGTGCTGGCCAGGTCGGCGCTGGTGGCGTCGGAGGCACCCGCGCGCACGTAATCGAGAATGAGTTGATCGACGGCGTCGCCGGAGAAATCGGCGTAGCGCACTGACGGACCGATCTGCTGGAGGTTGGCTCCCGCGTTGGCCAGGGTGACGCTGGTGCCGCTGGCGCCGAAGTCGCACAGGGCGACGACGCCCTGGGCCGGAAACCCCGGCCTGCCGCGCAGCGTGCCCAGCGCGGCCGTTGCGTCGGATATCAGGGTCGGCGCGACCCCGCCGCGCGTCAGGTCCGGCTGGGCGAAGAATTCCTCGCGCAGCGCGGTGGTCTGCGCTTCCGACCAGTAGGCCGGGACCGCGACGGTGACCGGCGTGCCGTAGCCGACCGTGCGCGCCATGGCTTCGATCGCTTCGACCGTCAGCACCTCGCCGAGGTACTTCGTCCCGTCGGCCGCCACGAGCGGGGCCCGGTCGCCGACCCGCTCGACGAATCCGCGCAGCACCAGCCCGGATTCGGTGAGGTTCGGGTTTTCCTCCGGCAGGCCGACTTCCGTCGGCCGGTGCTCGAACAGCGTCAACACGGCACTGCGGACCACCGGGGCACCGCCCTCGCGGGCCGCAACCAGGTTGGCCGCCCCGATCGACAACCCGAGCGACTCGTTCACCACGCCAACCCCATTACGAGAGGCCGGGCGGCAGCGTGACCACCGGACCGTCGGGAATGGTGATCACCGACGGCAGCTGCGGCATGTGGTGCCGATGCGTCGGCTGTTGCTGAGTCGGCTGATGCGTTGGCTGCTGGGTCGGCTGCTGCGCCGGCGGCTCGCTCGCACTGCTGGGGGGCGTCTCGGACGGCGGGGTTGTCGTTGGCGTGGTCGTCATCGTGGTGGTCGTCGCGCTCGTCGGGGTGGTGCTGCTCGTGGTGCTCGGGGTGTGGCTGGTGCCCTGGCCGCCCTGGATCAGCTCCATGAGCCCGTAAACGATCAGCGCGAGCAGGATCGCGACGGCGATCACCCACGCGATGACCCCCAGCGGCTTCCGATACCAGGGGGTGGGCTCGGGTTCCTGGTCGAACGGGTCGAGTGCATCGGGCGCATCGGCTGCCTCCGGCTGATCGGGCGGCATGTCCGCGGGCGGCGGGGATTCGCCCGGCCTCGGGGGGCCGCCCGGGCCGCCGTAGTTCGCAAACTGCGTCCGCTGGTTGTGGAAGTCGTCGGGTGGGCCGTTGGGTGCCACGGCACCGATGGTACTGACACCGACTTTCCGGCCAGCTCAGCACCGGCGGGCGTGTTCAGTCGGCGCCGGCGGGGGCGGTCACCGATGCGCGCGTCCCACCGCCGACCGCCGACGTGAGCTTCATCGATCCGCCCATCGCCTCGACGCGAACCGCCAGCGACGCGAGTCCGATGTGACCTTCGGAGACGCACCGATCCAGGATGGCCGGATCGAAACCCACTCCGTCGTCGACGACGGTGAGCGTGATGGCGTCGCCAGCGCGTGCGAGGCGCACCCGCACGGTGCCGGCCTGCGCGTGCTTGTAGGCGTTGGCGAGCAGTTCGCGCGCCGCCCGGTACAACAGGGACTGTGACCGGGGCCGGTCGACCTCTTCGAGATCGGCCTCGACGGCGAAGCTGCCGCGGAGCTCGTAGGCGCGCACCAGCTCGCGCAGCGCGGCGGTGAGACCGACCTCGGTGAGCACCTGGGGATGTAAAGAGGTGACCGTGCTGCGCAGCCGGGTCGCCGTCTCCTGGATCGCCTGGTATGCGGCGTCCAGTCCGGGATCGGTATGCCGTTCGCGGACCTCGTCGAGTTCCAGCCGCGCCGCCAGGAGATCCTGCAGCGGCCCGTCGTGGAGGTGCTCGGCCAGCGCCCGGGCGTTGCGCTCGTCGGCGCGCATCGCCTCCGCGACGAGCGTGCGGCGCATCTCGAGCAGTGCCGCCACCCGAGCCGCGGCGCGCGTCAGGAAATAACACAGGGCCGTCATCGCGGCCGCCAGCCACAGCAGCAAACCGAAATGGGTGTACACGACGCTCGGCAGCTCAACGGTGTCGTCGCGCTTGGAGTAGACGATCCACACCCCGAGATACCCGACGGCGGTGCAGATTCCCACGGCGGCGGCCAGCGCCGGGCGGTCCTGGAACGCCACCGAGATGGGCAGCAGGAAGAACACCGGCAGCAACGCCACGGTGGCGCCGCCCGACACCACGCACAGCGCCACCACGGTCAGCACGTCGATGCCCGTCGATACCCAGCCGGCCCACGTCGGCACCGGGCCGCGCAGCACGACCACCACCCATACCAGTGCGGCGACGCTATAGGCCCCGAGGATCACCGCATAGGCCAACGGCAACCAGTGCTCGACCTCCCACACCGAGACCAACAGGACGATCAAACCGATCAGCGGCAAGCGCAGAAACGCCGACAAGCGGACGGGCTCGGCCGCCACGAAGTCGACCATGCGGGCCAGCGGGCGGCCCATGCTATTCGAGCAGTCCGCGCCGCATCGCGGCCGCGACGGCGGCGGCGCGATCGTTGACACCGAGTTTCTCGTACAACCGTTGCGCGTGGGTCTTGACCGTGGACGGCGCCAGGTACAGTTCGGCGGCGATCGCGGGGATGGTGCAACCCTGGGCGATGAGATTCAGCACCTCGCGCTCGCGGGTGCTGAGCACGGGTGCCGGGGCTTCGCTGCGGCGGCGGATCTCCCCCGCCAGGCCGGCGGCAAGGGCCGGCGAGACGACGTCCCGGCCCTGAGCGCAGTCCAGCACGCCCTGCACGATCTCGCTTTTCGTCGATTCTTTGGGCAGAAATCCCGCGGCGCCCTCCGCCAGGGCGTGGAAGACGATCTCCGATTCGTCGTGCGCCGACAGCAGCAGCACCCGCGTCGGCAGGTCATCAGCGCGCACCGCGGCGGCGACCTTGGCGCCGTCCATTCCGGGCATCCGGTAATCCAGCAGGGCGACGTGCGGCAGATGGGTCTTGATCAGGGCCAGGGCGGCGATGCCGTCGTCGGCTTCGGCGACGACGTCGACTTCGCCGCTCGACGTCAGCGCGCGCACCACGCCATCGCGAAACAGCGGGTGATCGTCGCCCACGACCACACGCACTTTCTCGGTCGTTGCCCGGCCGACCATGCCGCTCAGTGTCACACAGAGGTGCCGCCGTTTCCCCCAATCGGGGGACGCGTGATTCATCCCGGCTGCGACCGGTCGGCGGACAGACAGCGGTGAGCCGTCCCGGGATAGTCATTGCCCGGGGGCGGAACCCGGCAGAAGGATCGACGTGTCCAACATCAGGGATGTACCCACCGTTTCCGTCGCTAGGGTGCCCGAGGCCCGCCTGGAGTGGGTGTCCAAGGCGCTCTGTCGCACCGCCGATCCCGAAGAGCTCTTCGTGCGCGGAGCCGCGCAGCGGAAGGCCGCCGCCATCTGCCGGCACTGCCCGGTCGTCGCCGAGTGCCTCGCCGACGCGCTCGACAACCAGATGGAGTTCGGCGTGTGGGGCGGCATGACCGAGCGCCAACGGCGGGCGCTGCTCAAGGACCACCCCGAGGTGGGCTCCTGGTCCGAGTTCTTCGCGGCCCGGGGCAAGCGCCGCCGCAGGACGGGCTAAGCGGTCAGCCCGAGCTCCTGGTCGATCTGCGGCCAGTACTGGGGACCGTCGAGCGTGAGGATGATCCAGTCGTGGATCTGGCCATTGGCCAACACGAAGTTGAACGGGGCCCCGGCGGTGGCGGCTTCTTGCTGCAGCACAAGCACGTCGGGCGAGAGTATGTCCAGGTTGCCCGAGTAGACATACGTCGGCGGGAGCCCGCTGAGCGATCCGTTCAGCGGACTCACCATTGGGTCGCTCACGGGGAGGCTGCCTGCCCACTCCTTCCCGATTACTTGCGCCGGCCCAAGGGGCAGCAGAGGATCCTGCACGAACGCGATATTCGGATTGGTCATCGCCAGGTTGAGCCATGGAGACAGCAGAACCATCGACCCCGGTACCGGGTCACCCTGGGTCACCATGTATTCGGTGGCCGCCAGGGCGAGGTTGCCGCCGGCGGAGTCACCGATCACGCTGACGTGCGGGGCCCCGTGCGCGCCGATCTGCGAGTTGATGAAGCCGGCCATGTTGGGCACCACCGTGCCGGCGGTGCCGCCCTGCTGCAGCAGCGGGTAGATCGGCACCTCGATGGTCGCGCCGGTCTGGTAGGCCATCACCGTGTAATCGAGCCAGTGGAAGATCGACGGCGCGAAGATGAACGCGCCGCCGTGGATGGCGACCACGTAGTCGCCGTTGGGATGGGCCGGCGTGATCTGCACGACGGGCATCCCGTTGTACGTGGTGTGCTGCACCGTTTCCCCGAGTAGCAACGGCAACAGCCGCGGCGGGTTGTTGCTGAGGCCGATCCCCAGCAGCGGGTTGTCGCCGGTAAACAGCTGCAGGAGCGGGGAACTCGGCGATTCGATGTAGTTCTGCAGCCCCGAGAAGGCCAGGAACGGTTTGACCGGGTACAGCGCGGCTTCCTCGAGCCTGGTTATCAGCGAGGGCCCGCCGGTGAAGGTCCCCGTCTGCGTTGCCGAGAAGGGCGGCGCGGCCGGCGCCCCGAAGATCGTGCCGATGACCGTGGTGGCCACGTTGTTGAATCCGCCCTCGACGGCTTGGACGAACTCGCCGGGCAGATTTTCCAGCGCCAGTTCCCACTGGCCCAACTGCGCGACCGTCGCCGACGCGCTGGCGTGATAACCGCCCATCGCGGCGACGTCCTGGGCCCACATCCGCTCGTATTCCGCCTCGGCGGCCGCGATGGCCGGGGCGTTTTGACCGAACAGGTTCGAGATCACCAGCGACACCAGCTGGCCGCGATTGGCCGTGATCGATCCGGGGTCCACGATCGTCGCCAGCGCGGCCTCGTAGGCGGTGGCCGCCGCGCGCGCTTGGGCCGCCGACGCTTCGGCTTGCGCCGCCGCGCCGCCCAGCCAGTCCACATAGCCGGCGGCCGCGTTGGTCATGGAGGCCGACGACGGGCCCTGCCACGCCTGGCCGGCCAGGTCCGAGGTCACGGAGCTGAACGCGTTGGCCGCCGCGCTCAGCTCGCTGCGGATCCCGTCCCAGGCCGCCGCCGCCTCGAGCATCGGCCCCGGGCCCGGCCCGTCGAGCAGGAGCACCGAATTGACCTCAGGCGGAAACACCGAAAAGTTCACCACTGCTCCCCTCGATCGTCGTTGATCAGCCCATCAGCAGCCCATGGAGCAACGTACATTCTCCGGTCTGCTCATTACCCCGGGAGGCCGAAATCAAATCCAATTCCGACCGAATCGGTTACTGCGTTGCCAGCCGCTCGGAAGGGCATGCTCGGTCCTCTCTGTGCGATTGATCCTGGATTTTTCATCGTCGAAAGTGGGTAACCTTTGTTTGCTGAGACATCGAAGCGAGTGCGTGGGGCAGAGGCAACATGGCGAACAAGGCCAAGATCGTCGCCGTCTTCTCGATGTGCCCCGTCGTCATCACGGCTCTCTGTGCAACGACTCACTGTGCTGCGCGCGCAGACGATTCGGGGACCGCGGTCTACAGCGGCGTCAGCCGGGTTCGTCAGACGTGCGGGCCGATCAACGACGACCCGCGGTTGACAGTCGCAGCGCAACGGCACGCCGACGACATGCTGAAGAGTGGTGTGAGCGGCCATGTTGGTTCGGACGGCTCTTCACCCCAGGCGCGTATCGCGGACGCGGGCTACACCAGGGCCGGCTACACGGGTGAGATCGTGTACTGGGGCACGGGATCGGCTGCGACGCCGAGCGTAGCGGTCGACCGGTGGATGGACAGTCCGCCACACCGAGCGATCATCTTGAACTGCGCATTCACCGCAGCCGGTTTCGCCACCGCCTCGGACGGCAACAAGATGACCGCAGTCGGTGACTTCGCGGGACCTTGAGGTCCATTCAGAACGTGTTGACCTTCTCGACGCTGACGAACATGCCGTGGCCGGTGTGGTCGTTGGTGAAGCGGGTGCCTTGTTCGGTCGCGCTGATCGTCCAGCCCTGCGCCGCGTAGGTCTTGTAGTCGATGGTGACCGTCGGGATGGCGCCCAGGTTGCCCAACACCCACTGCACGTTGCCGCCGGAGCTGATGCTCACGCCGTTGGCGTGCTCGCCCTCCTGCAGCGGGGAATTGGTGAACGGCGCCTCGCAGCCGACGGTCTCCTTGTTGATCTGGCAGCGCGTGATGCCGGTCTTGGTCTCGATGAAGACGTAGCCTTCGTGGTCCGGCGGGAGCGGGATGGCGCCAACGGGCGGCGTGGTCGGGGTCGCCGGCCCGGTCGTGCCCGGGGGTGGGGCCGCGGTTGCGCTCGGGGCCGGCGTCGTGACGCTCGGCCGCGGGGTGGGGAAGGTGGGTTCGACCGGCCCGGCCCCGGGCGCGGCGACCGGCCTGCCCTCGATGGTGGAGGTGCAGCCGTCAATCAACGCGGGACCGGCCAGCAGGGGGACGAGCAGCAGCGAGCCCCCGGCCAGACTCCGCCGCGCTTTCTGCGATAACTGCACCCGCCGCTCCCGACAATCTCAGATTCAGCGCTCAGAGTACGCAAGAAGGGGCGAAAGTTACTGTAAGGCGGGCCCTATCGATGCCGAGCCGATGGCGCAGGTTTATCGCGGCGTGACCGAGCCGAGCTCGGCGGCCCGATGCGCGGCCGCGACGATGCCCTGGTAACCCGTGCAGCGACAGAAGTTGCCGGACAGGCCCTCGCGTATCTCGTCGTCGGTGGGATTCGGGTTGTCACGCAGCAATGCCGTCAGCGACGTGACGAAACCCGGCGTGCAGAAGCCGCATTGCAGCCCGTGGCACTCCCGCAGCGCCGACTGCACGGGCGACAGGGTGCCGTCCGGCGACGCGATGCCCTCGACCGTCGTCACCGCCAGGCCGTCGGCCTGGACCGCGAACATCAGGCACGACCGGACTGCGTCGCCGTCCACCAGCACCGTGCACGCGCCGCACGCCCCGTGCTCGCAGCCGAGATGGGTGCCGGTGAGCCCGCACTTGTCGCGCAGGAAGTCCGCCAGCGTCATCCGCGGCTCGACGCTGTCGGTGATGTCAGTCCCGTTCACCGACAACCGGATCGGTTGCTCATGCATTGGCTGCTCCTGCGTGTGCTTCGTCGATGGCCTGGCTCCACGCGCGCGCGACCATGGTGGCGCCCACCTGGGTGCGGTATGACGCCGACCCCTGCAGGTCGGTCGGGACCTCGTCGAGGTCCGCCATCGCCGCCCGGCCGATGTCCTCGGCCACCAGCTCACCGACCGGCTTCCCGACGACCTCGGCCTCGGCCGCCGTCGCGCGCCTGACCGTGGAGCCCAGGCCCAGCAGCCCGATCCCGCAGCGCGACACCCGGTCGGCGTCGTCGAGCTGGACGGCGACCAGCGCGCCCGCGATCGCGAAATCGCCGTGGCGGCGCGCGAATTCGTGCACCGAGAAGCCGGACCGCCCGTTCCACACGGGGAATCGCACACCGGTCAGCACCTCGTCGGAATCCATCGTGGTCTCCCACAGGCCGGCGAAGAAGTCCGTGGCGGCGATCTCCCGCCGACCGCGCGGCGACAGCACCTCCATCACCGCGTCCAGCGCCAGCGCGGCTGCCGGGTATTCGCCCGCGGCGTCGGCGTGGGCGATCGACCCGCCCAGGGTGCCGCGGTTGCGGATCTGGAAGTGCCCGACGTACGGCGTGGCCCGCGTCAGCAAGGGAACCGCCTGGCGCACTTGATCGTCGGCGCCCACCGTGGCCTCCGTGGTACCCGCGCCGATCCACAGCTCGTGGCCCCTGCGCTCGATGCCCCGCAGCTCGGCCAGCCGGGAGATGTCGATGAGGTGGTCGAAGTAGGCCAGCCGCATCGCCAGCATGGGAACCAGGCTCTGGCCGCCGGCGATGATCTTCGCGTCGTCGCCGAGCTCGGACAGCAGCGCGACGGCGGCGTCGATGGTGTCGGGGCGGTGGTAATCGAACGCGGCGGGTTTCATCGGGCCGCCTCGCTCAGCAGCGCCGCGATCGAGGCCGGGCTGGCGGGCAGCCGGGTGATCGTCACGCCCAGCGGCGCCAGCGCATCGTTGATGGCGTTGATCACCGCGGGCACCGAGCCGATGGCCCCGCCCTCGCCGGCGCCCTTGTAGCCGCCGGGCCCGGGGCCGGGGATCTCGACGTGGCCGAATTCGATCGGCGGGACCTCGGTGGCCGTCGGCAGCAGGTAGTCGACGAAAGTCGTTGCCAGCGGGTTGCCGTCGTCGTCGTAGGCGAGGTCCTCCATCAGCGCGCCGCCGATGCCCTGCACGGTGCCGCCGGCGATCTGGCCCTCCACGACGGCCGGGTTGATCATCGGCCCGACGTCCTCGCTGACGATGTAGCGCAGCAGCGTGACCTTCCCGGTGGCCACGTCCACTTCGCAGGTGCAGGCGTGGGTCGCGTTGGACCACAGGATGGGCGCCTTGGCGACGTAGCGGGCGCTGGCCTCCAGCTCGGGTGACATCCCGGGCGGCAGCGCCTGCGGCGAGTAATAGGCGACGTAGGCCAGCTCACCGAAGCTCACCTGTTTGGACGGGTCGTCGCGCACCGCCGCGGTCGAATGCGCCAGCACCACTTCGGATTCGGCCACCTTGAGGTGGTGGGCCGCCAGCGCCACGATCTTCTCGCGCAGGATGGTGCCGGCCTCCTCGACGGCCCCGGCCGTCATCGGCCCGCTGCGGCTGCCCTGTGTCCCCGCCCCGTACGGCGTGATCGCGGTGTCGCCCTGGATGGTGGCGACATCGTCGATGTCGGCGCCCAGCGCGTCGGCGGTCAGCTGAATCACGGTGGTTTCCAGGCTGTTTCCGCTCGAGCCACCGTTCACGTAGACGTTGATCTTGCCGGTCGGCTCCATCCGCATGGTGCAACCCTCGGTGGCCAGGTGGCCGGTCGCCGCCCCGGTCGGCTCGATGTACGCCGAGAATCCCAGGCCCAGGTAGCGGCCCTGCGCCAGCGCCTCGCGCTGCTCCTTGCGAAACCCTTCGTGGTCAAGGAGTTTCACCGCCTGCTCGAACGTCTCGCTCGGGGCGACATGGTCGTAGGGCATGCCGTTGGGGTTGAAGTACGGCATCTCGTCGCGGCGCAACAGGTTGCGGCGGCGCAGCTCGACCGGGTCGAGGTTCATCTTCCGCGCGGCGACGTCGAGCAGGATTTCGCGCGCCAGCGTCTCGTACTGCCACGGCCCGCGGTAGGCGGCCAGGCCGCTGGTGTTCGAGAAGACCGTCTTGTAGTTGAAGCTGGCCTTGGGCACGCGGTAGGGACCCGGGAAGAACATGCCGATGGCGGCCGTGGTCAGCACCGGGTAGGGCGTCGGATAGGCGCCGATGTCCTGGACGAAGTCGATGTCGGCGGCCAGGATGTTGCCGTCGTCGTCGAACGCCATCCGGCCGGTGCCGTCGACGTGGCGGGCCTGGCCGGCCGACATCAAATTCTCGCGCCGGTCCTCGATCCACTTGAGCGCCGCGGGCACCTTGCGGGCCGCCAGCATGATGCACATGTCCTCGCGCATCGGGACGACCTTCTGGCCGAAGGCGCCACCGGTGTCGCGCATGATGACCCGAACCCGTTGGGCCGCAATGCCTAACAGCCGCGCGCAGAAGGCCCGCAGCTCGTGCGGGGTTTGCGTGGACGCCCACAGGGTGAGCTCTTCGGAGGCCGCGGACCACTCGACGACCAGCCCGCGGGTCTCGATCGGCACCGGCGCGTAAATCTGTTGGTAGATATTCTCTTTCACGACGCAGGCCGCCGACGCGAACGTGTCTTCGTCGGGTGGTGCGCCGCCCATTCCGCCCGCGACGTTGTTCGCGTAGGTCTCGTGTACCAGCACGTCGGAGGACTGCGCCCGGGTGAAGTCGGTGATCGCGGGCAGCGGCTCGTAGTCGACGTCGACCAGCTCCAGCGCGTCCTCGGCGACATACCGGCTCTCGGCGACGATCAGCGCGACCGGGTCGCCGACGAACTTCGCCTCGCCCTCGGCCAGCGGCGGGCGCGGGGTGTCCGCGACGTCCTTGCCCGCGACGGCGTGCCACGCCTCCTTGACGTCCGGGTTGAGGTCGGCGGCGGTGAACACCGCGCGCACGCCGGGCAGCGCCAGCGCCGCCGAGGCGTCGATGCCGTTGATCTTCGCGCGCGCGAACGGGCTGCGCACGAAGCAGGCGTGCAGCATGCCGGGCCGCGCGATGTCGTCGACGAAGCCGCCGCGGCCGGTCAGCAGCCGGCCGTCCTCCACCCGTTGGACGCGGGTGCCGGCGTAGCGGGGCGCCGGAGCGGAGGGGGCGTGGACGTCCTGAGTCATTGCGCTCCATCCGGTTGTCGCCTGATGAGAACCACGATGCCATCATAGGAGAGTGGCGTTATCGCAGTCGATAGCCGTCGGTGTCTTGCTCGCCGCGGGCGCGGGACGGCGCTACGGCAAGCCGAAAGTGCTGGTCAACGGCTGGCTGGACGCCGCGGTCGGCGCGCTGCAGCGAGGCGGGTGCGGGGCCGTCGTGCTGGTCCTGGGTGCCGCCCCCGAGGTCGCGGCCCCGCCCGGGGTCACCGCGGTCGTCGCGCCGGACTGGAGCGATGGGCTGAGCGCGTCGGTGCGCGCCGGCCTGGCCGAGGCCGACCGCATGCGCGCGGACTACGCGGTGCTGCACGTCATCGACACGCCCGACGTCGGGCCCGCCGTGGTGGCGCGGGTCCTGGCGCGCGCGGTGTCGTCCCGCAGCGGCCTGGCGCGCGCCTCCTTCGGCGACCGCCCCGGACATCCGGTGGTCATCGCGCGCCGGCACTGGCCCGCGGTGCTGGCGCAGCTGTCCGGGGATCGGGGCGCGGGCGACTACCTGCGCGGCCGGCCGGACGTGGAGAACGTCGAGTGCGGCGACCTCACCGGCGGTCAGGACATCGACGAACCCTGAGCCGGTGAGGCCGCCACGTCGTCTTGGGCGGCAACGCTCACCCGATGGCGGACCAGGAACCAACCGCCGATGAGCGCGGGGACGCCGACGACCGTCGCCCCGATCAGGTACGGCCCCTGCACCTTGTCGAAGAACATCAGGATCACGACGCCGACCAGGAAGGCCAGCGTGAGATAGCCGCTGTACGGGGACAGCGGCATCCGGAAACTCGGCCGCTGCACCCTGCCGGCCTTGGCCAGCCGGTAGAACTGCAGCTGGCTCGCCACGATCGTCCCCCAGGCGAACACGATGCCCACCGCGGCGATGTGGAGCACGATTTCGAAGGCCTGGCTCGGCTTGACGGCGTTGAGCACGATGCCCAACAAACCCACCGCGCTGGTGAGCAGGATCCCGCGGTAGGGCACGCCCCGCTTCGACATCGGCGCGGTGAACTTCGGTCCGCTGCCGTTGATCGCCATCGACCGCAGGATGCGGCCCGTGGAATACAGTCCCGCGTTCAGGCTCGACAGCGCGGCGGTGAGGACCACCACGTTCATCACGCTGCCCGCCCCGCTGACGCCGGCTTTGGAGAAGAACGTCACGAACGGGCTGACGTTGGCCTTGTACGCGGTGTAGGGCAGCAGCACGCCCAGCAGGACGGTGGACCCGATGTAGAAGACCGCGATGCGGAACACCACCGAGTTGATCGCGCGCGGCATCACCTTCTCCGGGTTGGCCGTTTCCCCGGCCGCGATGCCGACGAGTTCGACGGCGGCGTAGGCGAACACCACCCCCGACGTGACGAGCACCAGCGGCAGCACACCCGTCGGTACCAGCCCGCCGTGGGTGTTCCACAGGCCCGGGCCGGTGTCGTGGCCGTCGATCTTGAAGCGCCCGACCAGAAAGACCGCGCCGACGACCAGGAACGTCACCAGCGCCAGCACCTTGATCAGCGAGGCCCAGAACTCCAGCTCACCGAAGGCCTTGACCGAGATCAGGTTCATCGACAGCACCAGCAGCAGCGCGAACAAGGCGATGGTCCACTGCGGAATGTCGTGGAAGGCGCTCCAGTAGTGGCAGTAGTGCGCGATCGCGGTGGTGTCCACGATCCCCGTCATCGACCAGTTCAGGACGTACATCCAGCCGGCGACGAAAGCCAGCTTCTCCCCGAAGAATTCGCGGGAGTACGACACGAACGAGCCCGTCGACGGCCGGTGCAGCACCAGCTCTCCGAGCGCGCGCAGGATCAAGAAGACGAAGATGCCGCAGATCCCGTACACCAGAAACAGCCCGGGGCCCGCCGAGGCGAGCCGCCCGCCGGCACCCAGGAAAAGGCCGGTTCCGATGGCACCGCCGAGGGCGATCATCTGGATCTGGCGGTTTTTGAGGCTCTTGTGATAGCCCTCGTCTTCGCGCGCGAGCCGCGCGGCGGCGCTGTCTGGCTCTGGCATCGAGCTCCTGCCGTGGTGGCTGCGGGACAGCTCAGGCTATCCCATGGCTGCGGCACCCGCTCGGCGGCAGCAAACCGGCATCTACAGGCGCAGCAACCGTTCGGCGTTGCCGTGGCTGACGAGCGCCCGATCGTCGTCGCCGAGCGGCAGGCCGTCGAAAAACGCACGGGCGGCGAGCATCGACCCGAACGGGTAATCGGCCGAAAAGCACACTCGCCCAAGGCCGACCTGCGCGACCAGGTTGGCGTAAGTCGCCTCGTCGTTGAAGTTGGCGAAGGTGTAGCTCACGTTGCGCCGCAGGTAGGTGCTGACCGGGTGCCGCAGGCCGGTCAGCTCCGGTTTCAGCGTCGCGTCGAACCGCGGCAACATGAACGACGTCGCTTCCCCCATGTGCCCGATGACCAATTGCAGCTCGGGGTAACGGTCGAACACGCCGCCGAGGATCAGGCGCAGCAGGTGCGTGGCGGTGTTGATGTGCCACCCCCACCCCACCGTGGCCAGCGCGAACGTGACCTCCGGCGCAAACCCCGCGTAGCTGGCTTCGATGACCGCCGGCGGCGGGATGGTCGGGTGCAGGTAGATCGGGAGGCGCAGTTCGGCCGCCTGCGACAGGACGGGATCGAAGAACGGGTCGTCCAGGTAGCGCCCCCTGCTGTGCCCGTTGATCGCGGCACCGACGAAGCCGTGCTGGCGCACCACCCGCTCGAGTTCCTCGGCGGCCGCCTCGGGGGCGCTGATGGGCAACGCGGCAAAGCCGGCCAGCCGGTCGGGGTACCGCCCGCACGCCGCGGCGAGCTCGTCGTTGCATTCGCGGGCGAGCCGCAGGGCCTCCGGCCCGTCCAGCTGTTCGACGCCGGGTGCGGCCAGCGACAGCACCGCCACGTCGACGCCCGCCTCGTCCATCGCGGCGATGCGCCCGTCGCCGAGATCGCTGATCGGTTCGACGATGCCCGCGCGCGACGCCAGCCAGCGTCCCGGTCCGGACAGGAATTCGGTTGTGGCGTAATGCTCTTCGAGCGCGATCGTCCGCATTGGTGCCCTAGCCCGCCAGCACTCTGGTCGCGGCGCTCCAGTACGACAGCTCGTCGCGATTGGCGGCCAGCCGAATCGTTTTGGTGTAGCCGTACTCGGCCAGCGTCTCCTGCGCGTGTTCGCGCCCGAACCCGCTGTGGCCGACCCCGCCGAACCCGGTGCCGATCGAAAGGCGGTGATAGTTGTTGACGAAGACGGCGCCGGCCCGGATCCGCCGGCTCACCCGCAGCGCCCGATCGCCGTCCTGGGTGAACACCGCCGCGACCAGTCCGAACGGCGTGGCGTTGGCGATGCGCACCGCCTCGTCCTCGTCGGTGAACGGCATCAGGGTGACCACCGGGCCGAAGATCTCGTCGCGGGCCACCCGCATGGCGGGGGTCACGTCGGTCAGGACGGTCGGCGGCACGTAGAAGCCGTCGGCCAGGCGGGGATCGTCGGGCAGCGGCGCCTGGGCCGCGATGCGGGCGCCTTCGGCAACGCCGATCCGCAGGTAGTCCAGGACCTGCTTTTGCTGTTTGCGGCTGACCAGGGGCCCGACGTCGGTGGCGGGGTCGGCGCCGTCGCCCACCCGCAGCCGGCTCACCGCGGCGCACAACTTCGCCTCGAACTCCGCATACACGCTCTCCTGCACCAGGATTCGCGACGCCGCGGTGCAGGCCTCGCCCTGGTTGAAGAAGCCGCCGTCGACGGCGGCCAGCAGCGCCTGGTGCCGGTCGGCGTCGTCGAAGACCACCAGCGGGTTCTTGCCGCCGAGTTCCATCAGCGCCGGGGTGAGGTTGCCCGCCGCGGTCCGCAGCACCGCCGCGCCCGTCCGCGGCGACCCGGTGAAGGAAACCCTGCCCACCATCCGGTGCCCGGCCAGCGCGGCGCCCACCTCGCCCTTGCCGGGCACGGCCTGCACGACGCGGTCCGGCAGGACCGATTGGATCAGTTCGACCATGCGCAACACCACCGACGGCGTCTGCTCCGGCGGCTTGAGCACGACGGCGTTGCCGACGGCCAGCGCCGGCGCGACCTTCCCGGCGGTGTGGATGGGCGGCCAGTTGAACGGCACGATGCACGCGATCACCCCATACGGCTCCAGCGTCGTGACGTCCAGCACCGGGCCGTAGTCGCGGGCCTGGCTGGGCAGCGCCTCGACCAAGCCGCCGAAGTACTCGAAGATCGCGATCGCGGCTTCCACGTCGAAATTGCGCGCCTGGGTGATCGGCTTGCCCATCTCCAGTGTTTCCAGGGCGGCGATCTCGTCGGCGTGGGCGCGCAGGACCTCGGCGATCTGCCGCAGGTACCGGCCGCGCTCCCGGGCCGGGCGCCGCTTCCAGTTCAGGTGCGCGGCATGGGCGCGGCGGACGGCCTGGTCCACCTCCTCGGGCCCGGCTCCCTGGACGACGGCGACCGTCTGGCCCGTCGCCGGGTTCTCTACCACGAATTGGTCGTCGGTGGACGCCGACGACCAGCGGGTCCGGGTCCGTCTGAGACCGGGAGCTTGCACATTCATAAAGCGCACCGTCCGGTTGAGGGGATTGGATCGACGCGAGCCAATTGCGAACGTAAATTCACCCAACCGTCAGGCGCCAACGAAAATTTCTGATGGAAGCCATCACCGGCGGTGATAATTGCTCGGTGGAGCTTCGCCAGTTGGACTATTTCCTGGCTGTCGCGGACACCCTCAGCTTCACCCGCGCCGCCAAGCGGCTGCACGTCGTCCAGTCCGGGGTGTCGGCGACGATCAAGTCGCTCGAACGCGAGCTCGGCGCGGAACTCTTCGTCCGCGGCCCGGCGGGGGTGACGCTCACCGCGGCGGGACAGGAGCTGGCGCCCCATGCCCGCGCGACCCTCGAGGCCGCCCGCGCGGCCAAGGAGGCCGTCGCCGCCACGGCCGGGGCCGTCCGCGGCACCGTCCGGCTGGGGACGTTGATGTCGATCAACAACATCGACCTGCCGACGCTGCTGGCCGACCTGTACGCGCGGCATCCCGGCGTGCTGGTCCAGGTCCGCTTCGCCCGGGCCGGCTCCGCGGGCCTGGCGCAGCAACTCCGCGACGGCAACCTCGACGTCGCCCTGGTCGTCTTGCCCGACGGGCCGCCGGCCGACCTGCACACCCGACTCGTCGCCGCATTCGAGCTGCTGTTGGTCGTCCCGGTGAGCCACCCGCTGGCCGGGCGGGAGTCGGTGGCCCTGGCCGAGCTGGCCGGGATGTCGTTCGTGGACGGACCGCCGGGGTACGGCAACCGGGCGGTGGTGGACCGCGCCTTCGCCGCCGCGGGGGTGCAGCGCGCGGTCGCCCTCGAGGTCGCCGACATCGGCACGACCGCGACCCACATCCGCAACGGCATCGGGATCGGATTTCTCAGCCGGTTCATCCTCGACGAGATCGACGATTCCGGCCTGGCGACGGTCCGGATCTCCGATCAGGAGATCTGCTGGCGGCTGTACGTCGCGATGTCGGCGGCCCGCCCGGCCAGCGCGGCCACCCGCGCGGTGTTCTCGCTGATCGAGGAGATGATCGCGCCGGCTGTGCGCTGACGGCTTTGGGTGTGAGCGTCGGGTGCGATTCGGCGCGTTCTGCGACCCTCGGTGCACGCCCGAGGCCGCCGATGCACACCCCGCCGGGGGCCCCGGGAACAAGACGTACCCGCCCTCCGTTAGCATGAGCGACAAGTTGAGTGAATTAGGCTCAACCCTGGGTTGACACCGGGGAGCTCGGAAGGGCAGTCTTGAGCGGGGTTCACTCAGCATAGTGGCACCACAAATGCTCTACACAATCAGGAGGAATCACTATGGCTCGTGCGGTCGGCATCGACCTCGGGACCACCAACTCCGTCGTCTCAGTCCTCGAGGGCGGTGACCCCGTCGTCGTCGCCAACTCCGAGGGCTCGCGGACGACTCCGTCCATCGTCGCGTTCGCACGCAACGGTGAAGTGCTGGTAGGCCAGCCCGCCAAGAACCAGGCGGTGACCAACGTCGACCGCACGGTGCGGTCGGTCAAGCGGCACATGGGCACCGATTGGTCCATCGAGATCGACGGCAAGAAGTACACCGCGCAGGAGATCAGCGCCCGCGTGCTGATGAAGCTGAAGCGCGACGCCGAGGCGTACCTCGGTGAGGACATCACCGACGCGGTCATCACCGTGCCCGCCTACTTCAACGACGCCCAGCGTCAGGCCACCAAGGAAGCCGGCCAGATCGCCGGCCTCAACGTGCTGCGGATCGTCAACGAGCCGACCGCCGCGGCGCTGGCCTACGGCCTGGACAAGGGCGAGAAGGAACAGACCATCCTGGTCTTCGACCTGGGCGGCGGCACGTTCGACGTCTCGCTGCTCGAGATCGGCGAGGGCGTCGTCGAGGTCCGCGCCACCAGCGGTGACAACCACCTCGGTGGCGACGACTGGGACGACCGGGTCGTGGAGTGGCTGGTCGACAAGTTCAAGGGCACCAGCGGCATCGACCTGACCAAGGACAAGATGGCGATGCAGCGGCTGCGTGAGGCGGCCGAGAAGGCCAAGATCGAGCTCTCGAGTTCGCAGAGCACCTCGATCAACCTGCCCTACATCACCGTCGACGCGGACAAGAACCCGTTGTTCCTCGACGAGCAGCTGACCCGCGCCGAATTCCAGCGCATCACGCAGGACCTGCTGGACCGCACCCGTCAGCCCTTCCAGTCGGTGATCAAGGACGCCGGTATCTCCGTCTCCGAGATCGACCACGTGGTACTCGTGGGTGGTTCCACCCGGATGCCCGCGGTGTCCGAGCTGGTCAAGGAGATGACCGGCGGCAAGGAGCCCAACAAGGGCGTCAACCCCGACGAAGTCGTCGCGGTCGGAGCAGCTCTTCAGGCCGGTGTGCTGAAGGGTGAGGTGAAAGATGTTCTGCTGCTTGACGTTACGCCGCTGAGCCTCGGTATCGAGACCAAGGGTGGCGTGATGACCAAGCTCATCGAGCGCAACACCACGATCCCCACCAAGCGCTCGGAGACCTTCACCACGGCCGACGACAACCAGCCGTCGGTGCAGATCCAGGTCTACCAGGGTGAGCGCGAGATCGCCTCGCACAACAAGCTGCTCGGCTCCTTCGAGCTGACCGGCATCCCGCCTGCTCCGCGCGGCGTGCCCCAGATCGAGGTCACCTTCGACATCGACGCCAACGGCATCGTGCACGTCACGGCCAAGGACAAGGGCACCGGCAAGGAGAACACGATCAAGATCCAGGAGGGCTCCGGCCTGTCCAAGGAGGAGATCGACCGGATGATCAAGGACGCCGAGGCGCACGCCGAGGAGGACCGCCAGCGGCGCGAGGAGGCCGACATCCGCAACCAGGCCGAGACGCTGGTCTACCAGACGGAGAAATTCGTCGCTGAACAACGGGGTGCAGCGTCCGAGTCCGGCGGTTCGAAGGTCCCCGAGGACACGCTGAACAAGGTGGACGCCGCGGTGGCCGAAGCCAAGTCGGCGCTGGGCGGCACCGACATCTCCGCGATCAAGGCGGCGATGGAAAAGCTCGGCCAGGAGTCCCAGGCGCTCGGCCAGGCCATCTACGAGGCGACCCAGGCCGCAGGCGGCCAGCCCGGCGGTGCCGAGGCCGGCGGTCCCCAGGGCGGCTCGGCCGATGACGTGGTGGACGCGGAGGTGGTCGACGACGACCGGGAGGCCAAGTGAGCGAGGGCAACCCGGAACAGGTGACGATCACCGACAAGCGGCGGATCGACCCCGAGACCGGCGAAGTACGGCACGTCTCTCCCGGCGCAACGCCGGGAGAGGCGGCGCCGGCCGGTAAGGGTGAGGGTGCCGACAAGATCGCCGAGCTGACGGCCGACCTGCAACGGGTGCAGGCCGACTTCACCAACTACCGCAAACGGGCGCTGCGCGACCAGCAGGCCGCCGCGGACCGGGCCAAGGCCGCCGTCGTCGGCCAATTGCTGGGTGTGCTCGACGATCTCGAGCGGGCGCGCAAGCACGGCGACCTGGAATCCGGCCCGCTGAAGTCGGTGGCCGACAAGCTGGACAGCGCGCTGACGGGCTTGGGCCTGACGGCGTTCGGCGAGGAGGGCCAGGACTTCGACCCGGTGCTGCACGAGGCCGTCCAGCACGAGGGCGATGGCGCCGCCGGCTCCAAGCCGGTGATCGGCACCGTCATGCGCCAGGGCTACAAGCTGGGCGACCAGGTGCTGCGGCACGCCCTGGTCGGGGTCGTCGACACCGTCGCGGGCGACGGCGTCGAGGCGCCCACCGGCGATCCGGCCGAAACCCAACGGGCCGACACGGGCGATAACGCCGACACCGCGGGTGACTAGGCATAAAAATCACTTACGACAAATGCATAGAGAAAGGTGAAAGGGGGTGACGCGGTATGGCCCAGCGTGAATGGGTCGAAAAGGACTTCTACAAGGAGCTGGGCGTCTCCTCCGACGCCAGCCCGGAAGAGATCAAGCGCGCCTACCGCAAGCTGGCGCGCGACCTGCATCCGGACGCGAATCCCGACAACCCCGCCGCCGGTGAGCGATTCAAGGTGGTGTCGGAGGCGCACAACGTCCTCTCGGATCCGGCCAAGCGCAAGGAGTACGACGAAACCCGCCGCCTGTTCGCCGGCGGCGGCTTCGGCGGGCGCAAGTTCGACGGGGGCGGCGGCTTCAGCTTCAACGTCGGTGGTGACGGCGCCGAGTTCAACCTCAGCGACCTCTTCGACGCCGCCGGCCGCAGCGGCGGCGCCAACATCGGTGACCTGTTCGGCGGCCTGTTCGGCCGCGGCGCCGGTCCCCGCCCGAGCCGGCCGCGACGCGGCAACGACCTGGAAACCGAGACCGAGCTCGACTTCGTCGAGGCCGCCAAGGGCGTGGCGATGCCGCTGCGGCTGACCAGCCCGGCGCCGTGCACCAACTGCCACGGCAGCGGCGCGCGCCCGGGCACCAGCCCGAAGGTGTGCCCCAGCTGTAACGGCTCCGGGGTGATCAACCGCAACCAGGGCGCGTTCGGGTTCTCCGAACCCTGCACCGATTGCCGGGGCAGCGGCTCGATCATCGAGCACCCGTGCGATGAGTGCAAAGGCACCGGTGTGACCACCCGCACCCGCACCATCAACGTGCGGATCCCGCCCGGTGTCGAGGACGGGCAGCGGATCCGGCTGCCCGGGCAGGGCGAGGCCGGGCTACGCGGGGCGCCGTCGGGTGACCTGTATGTGACGGTGCACGTGCGACCGGACAAGGTGTTCGGCCGCGACGGCGACGACCTCACCGTGACCGTTCCGGTCAGCTTCACCGAATTGGCCTTGGGCTCAACGCTTTCGGTTCCCACACTGGACGGCAAGGTCGGCGTGCGGGTGCCCAAGGGCACCGCCGACGGCCGGATCCTGCGGGTGCGCGGGCGCGGCGTGCCCAAGCGGGGCGGCGGCAACGGCGACCTGCTCGTCACCGTCAAGGTGGCCGTGCCGCCGAACGTGGAGGGCGCCGCCCAGGAGGCACTGGAGGCCTACGCGGAGGCCGAGCGATCCAGTGGTTTCAATCCGCGCGCGGGATGGGCGGGTAACCGCTGATGGCCAGAGGCTCGAGGAACCCCAAGGAGGAGGCCCGGACCTTCCTGATCTCGGTGGCCGCCGAGCTGGCCGGCATGCACGCGCAGACGCTGCGCACCTACGACCGCCTCGGGCTGGTCAGCCCGAGGCGGACTTCCGGTGGGGGACGCCGTTATTCGGAGCACGATGTCGACCTCCTGCGTGAGGTGCAGCGGCTGTCGCAGGACGAGGGCGTCAACCTCGCCGGCATCAAGCGCATCATCGAGCTGACCAACCACGTGGAAGCGCTGCAGGCGCGGGTGCAGGAGCTGACCGAGGAGCTGGCGCAGGTGCGCGCCGGCCAGCGCCGAGATCTGGTCGTGGCGCCCAAGAGCACCGCCGTGGTGGTGTGGCAGCCGCGCCGAAACCGCTGATGATTGTCAATCGGCCGATCGTCGAGACTTTGCTTCATCGGTACGAACGCGAGCTGGGCGCCCAACTACGCACCTACCGCAACCACGTCTATCGCGGCATCCATTATCATCAACAGCTGCTCGGCGGTCCGATCCCCGAATTCGCCGTTCTGGCCTGGGCCGCACACGATCTCGGCATCTGGACCGCGGGCACGTTCGACTACCTGGAGCCCTCGGCCGACCTGGCGGCCGCGCACGCCGAAGAATTCGGCATCGGCAACGTCGACGCCGTGCGCACGCTGATCCTCGAACACCACCGGCTGCGGCCGTCGCACGATCATCTGGCCGAAACCTTTCGGATAGCCGACCGCATCGACGTGAGCCGTGGCGTATTGCGTGACGGGATCGGGCGCAGGGACATCCGATCCGTTGTCGCCGAGTTGCCGTATTGCGGATTCCACGCGTTCCTCGCCAAGGGCCTTACCCGCTACGCCGTCGGGCACCCGCTCCGGCCCTTTCCCATGCTGAGATGGTGAAAAGGTGTTTCCTCACACCAGAATTGAGAACTGCATAACCGCCGGCGCACCCGGGCGCGCACACCGGTAACCGCCGCGGCGCAGCGCGTCGGTCGGCGCGGTCATCGGCTCGAAGCACACCACGTCTTCGGCGAGCGGCGCGAAGATCTGCGCCGCCGGATAGCCCCGCTCGAAGTGCACCTCAAGGCGGCGGGCGCCGCCGGACACCGCGAACACCGCGCCGTCGCAGACCTGGTCGTAGGCATCGTCAAAAGCCTTGTCGCCCAGCCGTTGTTCGTTCGCCGTCTGTAACTCGGATTCTCCGGTGGGCAGGCCCCGCTCGTCGAGGCGCAGGTGCCGCAGCGGCGGGGTCTCGATCATCCACTCGCCGCGGGGAACGTCCGGCAGGCACAGGTAGGGATGGAAACCGAAGCACAGCGGAACCGTCGTGTCGCCGGTCGCGGTGACCGTGGTGCGAACGGTCAGCGCCCGTTCGGCCAGCCGCACCGTCACCGAGAGCACGTGCGGATAGGGGAAGCCGGCCAGCAACGTCGGGTCGGAGCCGAAATCGACCTCGGCGCTCAGCTCGTTCCCGGACTGCGCCGTGACCCGCCAGCCGGGGTAGGCGGCCAGGGTGCCGTGGATGGGCAGCCCGTTGGGGTCGGCGCGCACGCGGTGCTCGCCGGGCGTGAGCGTCACCGTCGCGCCCTCCGCCGTATACGTGTTGTCGCCCAACCGATTCGCCCACGGGTACAGGATCGGGATGCCCATCGTCTTGCCGGCGTCGACGTACGCGTCCAGCCCGCGCCGCTGGCCGAGCAGTTCGGTCCCCGCGTCGGTCAACGAGGTGCCGATCATGCCCGCCTCGGGCACGAACTGCGCCGCCACCGGCGAGGACGGGTCGGTCAGGGTGACGATCTGCATGGCTTACCTCGGCTCACCTGGACAATGGGTCGTGCTGGATACGTTCGGGCGGTGCCCCTTTGGCGATCAGGGCGGCCTTGGTGGCGCGGACCATCTCGGGTCCGCCGCAGATCAGGATCTGCCGGTCGCCCCAGCCGCCGTACTTGGTTACCACGTCGGGTAAGCGGCCGGTCTGGTGCACGTGCAGCCCGCGTGGCGGCGTGGGGTCGGGGTAGTCGGCGGCCCACGACGGGTCGCGGCCGTACTCCGAGACCGGAGTCACCGACAGCCACGGATTGGGCTGCGCGACCTGCCACAGCGTGGGCAGGTCGTAGAGCTCGCAGCGGTAGCGGGCGCCGAAGAACAGGTGCATCCGGGGATTCACCGCGAAGCGGGAAAGGTCCATGATCAGCGCGCGCAGCGGCGCCAGGCCGGTGCTGCCGGCGACCATCAGCACGTCCCCGCCGTCGCGGTCGACCCGCAGTCCGCCGTGCGGACTGGACAGCCGCCACCGATCGCCGGGCCGCGTTTCGTTGACGACCGCCGTACTGACCAGGCCGCCGGGCACCTGGCGGACGTGAAACTCGACTCCGCCGCCCGGATCGGCCGGGATCGCCGGGGACAGATAACGCCAGCGCCGCGGGCACTGCGGAACGTGGGCGTCGACGTATTGGCCCGGGTGATAGTCCATCGGGCGGTCGAGCTGCAGCCGGACCACGGCCAGGTCGCGCGAGACCCGCATGTGCTCGATCACCGTGCCGTCCCACCACGCGGGCCCCTCGTCGGCGTCGGCGGCACCGCTCATCACCCCGGTGATCAGGTTGAGCGACTGGTTGGCGGCCTCCTCGACGGCGTCCGTCCATGCCTGCCCGAGGTGGTCTCGAAGACTGGCATACAGCGCGCGCCGCAGCGAGTCGTAGTGGCTTGGCAGCACCCCGAATTTGCGGTGATCGCGGCCCAGCTGGGCCAGAAAGGCCACCGGCTCGGCGGCGCGCTGCTCGACCAGTTCCCCGTAGACCCAGTGCAACGCGTGCGCGAAGGCGGCTCGCTGCGCGTCCATCTCGGGCGGAAACAGGTCGCGCACCGAGGCGTCGAGGGCGAACCAGTGGGTATAGAACCGGCGGACGAGCTCGTTGTCGTCCGAGGCGAAGCCGTCGCGCAGCACCCGCAACGCATCCCGGTCCTCGAGGCTCACGGGCCCCGATTCTAGGCTCGGCGCCGACCGGCAGGCGGGTGGCGACTTAAGCCTCTACCCCGAGGTGCACAAAATCGACTAGAGTTGAGCGGAACAGACTCAACCTTGACGGCGTTGAACAACGCGACAAGCATTTTCCCCACGTGATCGAACGGAGGTGTCGTGGACTCTTTCAACCCGACTACCAAGACGCAGGCGGCCCTGACGTCGGCTTTGCAGGCGGCCTCGGCCGCGGGCAACCCCGAGATCAGGCCCGCCCACCTGCTGTTGGCGCTGCTGACGCAGAACGACGGGATCGCCGCGCCGCTGCTGGAGGCCGTCGGCGTCGAGCCCGCCACCGTCCGCGCCGAGGCGGAGCGCATCCTGGGCCAGCTGCCCCAGGCCAGCGGCGCCAGCGCGCAACCGCAGCTGTCGCGCGAATCGCTGGCCGCGATCACCACCGCCCAGCACCTGGCCACCGAGATGGACGACGAGTTCGTCTCGACCGAGCACCTGATGGTCGGGCTGGCGACGGGCGACTCCGACGTCGCCAAGCTGCTGACCGGCCACGGCGCATCGCCGCAGGCGTTGCGGGAGGCGTTCGTCAAGGTCCGCGGCAGCGCGCGGGTCACCAGCGCCGACCCGGAGGCCACCTATCAGGCGCTGGAGAAGTACTCCACCGACCTGACCGGGCGGGCCCGCGAGGGCAAACTCGACCCGGTCATCGGCCGCGATAACGAGATTCGCCGCGTCGTGCAGGTGCTGTCCCGTCGCACCAAGAACAACCCGGTGCTCATCGGTGAGCCCGGCGTCGGCAAGACCGCGATCGTGGAGGGCCTGGCGCAGCGCATCGTCGCCGGCGACGTGCCCGAGAGCCTGCGCGACAAGACCGTCATCAGCCTGGACATGGGCTCGATGGTGGCGGGCGCGAAGTACCGCGGCGAGTTCGAGGAACGGCTCAAGGCCGTCCTCGACGACATCAAGAACTCGGCCGGGCAGATCATCACCTTCATCGACGAGCTGCACACCATCGTCGGGGCCGGCGCGACCGGCGAGGGCGCGATGGACGCCGGCAACATGATCAAGCCGATGCTGGCCCGCGGCGAGCTCCGGCTGGTCGGCGCCACCACGCTCGACGAGTACCGCAAATACATCGAGAAGGACGCCGCGCTGGAGCGGCGCTTCCAGCAGGTGTTTGTCGGCGAGCCGTCGGTGGAGGACACCGTCGGCATTCTGCGTGGGCTGAAGGACCGCTACGAGGTGCACCACGGCGTGCGGATCACCGACTCGGCGCTGGTCGCCGCGGCCACGCTCTCCGATCGCTACATCACCGCGCGCTTCCTGCCGGACAAGGCCATCGACCTGGTCGACGAGGCCGCCAGCCGGCTGAAGATGGAGATCGACTCGCGGCCCGTCGAGATCGACGAGGTCGAGCGCCTGGTGCGCCGCCTCGAGATCGAGGAGATGGCGCTGGAGAAAGAAGAGGATGAGGCGTCCAAGGAGCGCCTCGACAAGCTGCGCGCGGAGTTGGCCGACCAGAAGGAAAAGCTGGCCGAGCTGACCACCAGGTGGCAGAACGAGAAGAGCGCGATCGACATCGTTCGCGAGCTCAAGGAACAGCTGGAGGCGTTGCGCGGGGAGTCCGAGCGCGCCGAGCGCGACGGCGACCTGGCCAAGGCCGCCGAGCTGCGGTACGGGCGCATCCCCGAGGTGGAGAAGAAGCTCGAGGCCGCGCTGCCGCAGGCCGAGGCCCGCGAGAACGTGATGCTCAAGGAGGAGGTCGGTCCCGACGACATCGCCGACGTGGTGTCGGCGTGGACGGGCATCCCGGCCGGACGGCTGCTGGAGGGCGAGACCGCCAAGCTGCTGCGGATGGAAGACGAGCTGGGCAAGCGCGTCGTGGGGCAGAAGAAGGCCGTGCAGGCCGTGTCCGATGCGGTCCGCCGCAGCCGCGCCGGGGTCGCCGACCCCAACCGGCCCACCGGTTCGTTCATGTTCCTGGGGCCCACCGGCGTCGGCAAGACCGAGCTGGCCAAGGCGTTGGCCGACTTCCTGTTCGACGACGACCGCGCCATGGTCCGCATCGACATGAGCGAGTACGGCGAGAAGCACTCGGTGGCCCGGCTGGTCGGTGCGCCCCCCGGCTACATCGGCTACGACCAGGGCGGTCAGCTGACCGAGGCGGTGCGCCGCCGGCCCTACACCGTCGTGCTGTTCGACGAGGTCGAGAAGGCGCACCCGGACGTGTTCGACGTGTTGCTGCAGGTGCTCGACGAGGGCCGGCTCACCGACGGACAGGGCCGCACGGTCGACTTCCGCAACGCCATCCTCATCCTGACGTCCAACCTCGGGTCGGGCGGCAACGAGGAGCAGGTGATGGCGGCGGTGCGCTCGGCGTTCAAGCCGGAGTTCATCAACCGCCTCGATGACGTGCTGATCTTCGAGGGGCTCAATCCCGAGGAGCTGGTGGAGATCGTCGACATCCAGCTCGAGCAGCTGGCCAAGCGGCTGGCGCAGCGGCGGCTGCAACTCGAGGTGTCGCTGCCGGCCAAGCGCTGGCTGGCGCAGCGCGGCTTCGACCCGGTCTACGGGGCCCGGCCGTTGCGCCGGCTCGTCCAGCACGCCATCGGCGACCAGCTGGCCAAGATGCTGCTGGCCGGCGAGGTGCACGACGGCGACGTGGTGCCCGTCAACGTCAGCCCGGACGGCGACTCGCTGGTGCTCGGCTGAGCCGGCTCGAACGTCGACTTGTTGTCGGCATTTCGCCGGAAATCGCCCAACAAGTCGACGTTCGCCGCAAAGAGAGATGGGGTTGTGACCTGGTCGGATTCTGTGTTCCGGCCAAACAGCAGATACCCTGTGTGGGATGGTTCCCCTTTGGTTCACGCTGTCCGCACTGTGCTTTGTCGGTGCGGGCGTGCTGCTGTACGTCGACATCGATCGACGCCGCGGCCGCAGCAGGCGCCGCAGGTCGTGGGCGCGCTCGCACGGCTTCGACTACGAGCGGGAATCATCCGACATCCTCAAGCGGTGGAAGCGCGGCGTGATCTCCACGGTCGGCGACGTCCCCGCCCACAACGTCGTGCTGGGCCAGATCCGCGGCGAGGCGGTGTACATCTTCGACCTCGAGGAGGTCGCCACCGTGATCGCGCTGCACCGCAAGGTCGGCACCAACGTCGTGGTGGACCTGCGGCTCAAAGGGCTCAAAGAGCCACGGGAGAGCGATATTTGGCTGCTGGGCGCCATCGGCCCGCGGATGGTGTACTCCACCAACCTCGACGCCGCGCGCCGGGCCTGCGACCGCCGCATGGTCACCTTCGCGCACACCGCACCCGACTGCGCCGAGATCATGTGGAACGAGCAGAACTGGACGCTGGTCGCGATGCCGATCGCCAGCACGCGCACCCAGTGGGACGAGGGGCTGCGCACGGTCCGCCAGTTCAACGACCTGCTGCGGGTGTTGCCACCGATGCCCCAGGAGACCCCCGCCGAGACGGGATCGCCTGCGGGACTTCGCAATGCGGCCCCGAGTCGTCCCCTGGCGCCCGCCGCGCGGGCGGAGTTACCGGCCCGGCGCTCCGGGCAGGACGTGTCGGGGCTGCTCGGTGACGCGGCCCGCCGCGACCCCGAGCCGCTGCGGCGCGACGAGGCTCGCACGGAATCCCTTCGCCGCCCGCCGCCCACCGGCCGCAACGGCCACCAGGCCTCCAACCACCCGCGCTGACGGCGCGCGGGGTGGTGCGGGGACGCCGCCATAATCGCTAGCTTCCCGTCATTACACTGTCGCTCATGCCTCGCCCCGTAGCCCTGATTTGGCTCGAGGTCGACGACGTCGTCACCAAGGGCCTGGCCGACGCCGGCGGCAAGGCGATCGTCACCGCCGGGCGGCTGATCCCGCGGCGGCTGGCCCGGGCCGTGACCCGGCGATTAGGGGGCGGTCGTGGGCGAAGCTGACCCGCGCGAGGAGCTGGCCGGGCTGGTGCGCCGGCTGTCGGTGGTGCACGGCCGGGTGACGCTGTCGTCGGGCAAGGAGGCCGACTACTACGTCGACCTGCGTCGCGCCACCCTGCACCACCGGGCCTCCGCGCTGATCGGCGTGCTGATGCGCGACCTCACCGCCGACTGGGACTACGCCGTCGTCGGCGGCCTGACCCTGGGCGCCGATCCCGTCGCGACGGCCATCATGCACGCGCCCGGGCGCCCGATCGACGCATTCGTCGTGCGCAAGTCGGCCAAAGCCCATGGGCTGCAACGCCTGATCGAGGGCTCCGAGGTCACTGGCCGGCGGACCCTGGTGGTGGAGGACACCAGCACTACGGGCAACTCGGCGCTGACGGCGGTGCGCGCGGTTCAGGAAGCGGGCGGCGAGGTGATCGGCGTGGCCACCGTGGTGGACCGCGCCACCGGCGCGGCCGAGGCCATTGAGGCCGAGGGCTTTTCGTACCGCAGCCTGCTGGGTCTGGCCGATCTGGGGCTGGGCTAGGCCGCGGGCGGTATGCGCAGTTTCATCGCGTTTGTTGCGGCCGCTGTCATCGCAGGCTGCCTGGTGGGGTGCTCGAGCTCCAACCAACCCGTCCGGCCCTACGGCGCCCAAGGCGTGCGGCTGGGCGAATCGCTTGCGCTGCTGGGCTGGAACATGGCGGTGTCCAACCTGCGCTGGGACGGCGACTACGTGTTGGTCGACGTCGACGCCTCGCCGGCGGATCCGAAGGCGCCGCACGCCAAGCCCGAGGACATCCGCTTCGGGCTCTACGGCGCGCTGGCGCACCCGATGGAGGCGACCGGTGTGGGCAGCTGTGACGACGCGATGGCCAGCGTGCACGACATCCAGCACGCGCTTGCCGCGCCCCCCGATCGGCTCACGGGCACGGTTTGCCTTGGGCCGCTTAAGGATCGGAGCCAGGTACGGGGCGTGTACGGCTACTCGCCGCGCGACCGGATCCCGAACACGTCGGCGGCCTACCCGGCGGCGTTTCCGGTCGGCCTGCCGCCGACGAACGGCAACGACACCGGCCTGGTCGTCAAGACCGTCAGCCTGTCGGCGTGGCGCGCCGACGGCGCCCCGGTGACCAAGGCTCAGCTCGGCGACCCGGCCGCGTTCAACGGCAACGGCTTCATGCTGCTGGGGCTGGAGGCCACCGCCCTCTCGGACCGGTACCGCGACGACTCCGCCAAGCGCGGCGGGCCGCTGATGCTGCTCGCGTCGCCGACGCTGCCGGGCCGGGGCCTGAACCCGGCGTGTGCGACGTACGGGTCGTCGGTGCTGATCCTGCCCGACGCGTCGCTGGATTCGGTGCACGTCAACGCGTCGCTGTGCACCCAGGGCGAGATCAACGAGGCGCTGCTGTACGCGACGGTGGCGGTCGACGGCACGCACGCCGGGGTGTGGACGCAGCGATGAGCGGACCCGGGCCCACCGAATGGGGAACGACGGCAGGCGGCGTCGGGCCCTGGCCTGGCGACCCGCCCGACGACCCTCGCTACGACCCGAACCTGTTGCGCGACGGCGACACTCGCAACGTCGTCGACGCCTACCGGTATTGGACCCGGGAAGCGGTCATCGCCGACATCGACCGGCGCCGCCATCGGTTGCACGTGGCGATCGAAAACTTCGGCCACGACGCCAACATCGGCTCGGTGGTGCGCACCGCCAACGCCTTCGCGGTCCACACCGTGCACATCGTCGGGCGGCGGCGCTGGAATCGCCGCGGCGCCATGGTGACCGACCGCTATCAGCGGCTGTGCCACCACGACAGCACCGCCGAGTTGCTGGAATTCGCCGCGACCGCCGGCCTGACCGTGGTCGCCGTCGACAACGTCCGCGGCGCGGCGCGGCTGGAGGAGACGGCCCTGCCGCGGGACTGCCTGCTGGTGTTCGGTCAGGAGGGCCCGGGCATCACCGACGACATCCGGGGCGGCGCGGCGCTGACGGTGTCGATCGCCCAGTTCGGCTCCACGCGCAGCATCAACGCCGGGGTGGCCGCCGGGATCGCGATGCACGCCTGGATTCGCCAGCACGCGGACCTGTCGCGCGCCTGGTAGGCGGCCTCTCAATGTGAAGTGACGGCTTCCCGTGTGTACACACGGCGGGATTTCGACGATTTTTTCGCCCTGGATTCACGCCGAAAGCCCTAGGCGCACACTTAACTCCACAGCGTCACATGCACTTTCGGGCGGAACCGCGTCACGCCGACGCCGGAGCCGCGGATCATCGCCTGCGTGCACCTCGGGGTGGTGATGAAGCGGACCAGCTCGGACACGGCGGGCTGGCGCACCGAGGGGGCCAGCGTCGCCGCTCCCCACTCGCCGGACCGGTCCAGGCCCGGGCCCGACACGTGGGTCAACCGCCCGGCCGCCAGATCCTTCGCGACGGCGAAACCGATCGTCAAGCCGACGCCGCCGACCCGCTGCACCTCCTCGAGGGCGGCGGCGTCGCTTTGGAAGATCCGCTGCTGTGACTCCGGAATGGCCAAGCCGCGCAACATGTGTGCGGTCTCACCGTCGACGCTCCCCGCCGACGGGCCGAGCATCCACTGCTGCTGGCGCAGCAGCGCCGGCGCCGGAATCCCCACCGCCACCGGGCTGTTCGGCGCGGCGACGGCGATGATCTGATATTTGAGGAAGGGTCGCACGAAGATCGTGTCGTCGGGCGCGATCGAGCTTTCGCTCACCGGGCCGATCGCGATGTCGACGGCGCGCGAGCAGATCAGGTCGCGGAACCGGCTCGTCGGATGCACGCTCAGCTCCACCGACAGGTCGTTGGCCCTCGACGAGAACAGCTCGATCAGCCCCGGCGCGGCATGTTCGGCGAACGCGGTGGACGCGGCGATCCGCAGCAGCCGGCGGCCGTGGGCGGCCTCGGTGACCTCGATCGCGGTTTGTCGCTGCAGCCCGAGGATTTCGACCGCGCGGCTGGCCAGCCGCAACCCGCCGGGCGTGAAAGCCAGCCCCGCGCCCGTCCTGGTGAACAGCGGGTCGTCGAGCTCCTTGCGCAGGGAGGTCACCAGCATCGAGATGCCGGCGTCGGAAACACCCAGCTCCGCCGCGGCGGCCCGCACCGAACCCAGGCGGACCACCGCCGAATAGGCCCTAAGTTGAGCCGGAGTCACGCCATGAGCCTACTTTGAGAGAGTGCGTGACGTGCTTGCCCAGCTGGTGTCGACCTGGCGTGCCGGCGACACCGCGGGGCTCGGGACGGTGGTTCGGACCTTCCGGTCCGCGCCGCGTCCGGCGGGGGCCTCGATGGTGGTGGCGGCCGACGGGACGGTGGCCGGGTCGGTGTCGGGTGGCTGCGTGGAGGGCGCGGTGTACGAGGTCGCGACCGAGGTGGCGAAGACGGGCACCCCACGGCTGGAGCGCTACGGCGTCAGCGACGGCGACGCGTTCGCCGTCGGGCTGACGTGCGGCGGGATCATCGACGTCTTCGTCGAGCCGATTTCGCGGGCGACGTTCCCCGAGCTCGGCGCCGTCGCCGACGACATCGGCGAGAACCGTCCCGTCGCGATCGCGACCGTCATCGCCCACCCGGACGCGGGGTGGGTGGGGCGGCGGGTCGTGGTCCGGGCCGACCCCAAGAGCCCCGTCGCGGGATCGCTGGGTTCGGCGCGCGCCGACGCGGCGGTCGCCGACGACGCGCGCGGCCTGCTGGCGGTGGGCCGCAGCGACGTGCTCAAGTACGGGCCCGACGGGCAGCGCCTCGGCGACGGCATGGAGGTGTTCGTCTCCAGCTTCGCGCCGCGCCCGCGGATGTTGGTGTTCGGCGCCATCGACTTCGCCGCCGCCCTCGCTCAGCAGGGCTCCTTTCTCGGCTACCGGGTCACCGTCTGCGACGCCCGCGAGGTCTTCGCCACGCCGGTGCGCTTCCCGACGGCCGACCACGTCGTCGTCGATTGGCCGCACCGCTACCTGACCGCCCAGGCGCAGGCGGGCGCCATCGACGAGAACACGGTGATCTGCGTGCTCACCCACGACCCGAAGTTCGACGTCCCCGTGCTGGAGGTGGCGCTCAGGCTGCCCCGGGTCGGATACGTCGGCGCGATGGGATCGCGCCGCACCCACGACGACCGGATGAGCCGGCTTCGCGCCGCGGGGCTGACCGACGCCGAACTGGGCCGGCTGTCCAGCCCGATCGGGCTGGATCTCGGCGCCCGCACCCCCGAGGAGACGGCGGTGTCGATCGCCGCCGACATCATCGCCAAGCGCTGGGGCGGCGGGGGCCGCCCGCTGACCGAGACCGCCGGGAGAATCCACCACGACGCGCCGGACCCGCAGGTAACGGGCGAGTTCAGGGATTACTTAACTCGCTATTGACGCCCATGTCAGCGGGGCTGACACTGCTGCAATGCAAGTACCCGGACCCTTCGAATACGAACGTGCAACCAGCGTCGACCACGCCGTCGGGCTGCTGGATCGGCTGGGGGAGGGGGCCCGGGTGATCGCGGGCGGGCACAGCCTGCTGCCGATGATGAAGCTGCGCATCGCCAACCCGGAATACCTCATCGACATCAACGACCTGGCACCCGAGCTCGGATACGTGATCACCGATCCGACCCTGGTGCGCATCGGCGCCATGACCCGCCACCGCGAGATCCTCGAGTCCGACACCCTGGTCGCCGTGTGCCCGATCTTCCGGGACGCCGAACGGGTGATCGCCGACCCGGTGGTCCGCAATCGCGGCACCCTGGGCGGCTCGCTGTGCCAGGCGGATCCGGCCGAGGACCTGGTGACGGTGTGCAGCGTGCTGGACGCGGTGTGCCTGGCCCGCGGGCCCTCGGGCGAACGCGAAATACCGATCGACGAGTTCGTCGCCGGGCCCTACGAGACCACCCTGGCGCACAACGAGATCCTGGTCGAGGCCCGAATCCCGGTGCGGCTCAATACCTCCAGCGCCTACGCCAAGGTGGAGCGGCGCGTGGGGGACTGGGCGGTGACGGCGGCCGGGGCGACCGTCACGCTGGACGGCACCGAAATCGTGGCCGCGCGCGTGGGCCTCACGGCGGTCAACCCCGACCCGGGCGCGCTGGCCGAGCTCGCGGCTGCCCTGGTCGGCCGGCCGGCCACCGAGGAGACGTTCGCCGAGGCGGGCCACCGCGCGGCCGAGGCCTGCGATCCGGCGACCGACGTGCGCGGCACCGCGGAGTACAAGCGGCACTTGGCCTCCGAACTGACGATCCGCACGCTGCGCACCGCTGCCGAGCGGGTGCGCGGACAAAGGAGCTGACATGCAGGTGAACATGACCGTCAACGGCGAACAGGTGAGCGCCGAGGTCGAACCCCGGACGCTGCTCGTGCACTTCCTGCGTGATCAGTTGCGGCTCACCGGAACCCACTGGGGCTGCGACACCAGCAACTGCGGGACGTGCGTGGTCGACGTCGACGGGGTGCCGGTGAAGTCCTGCACGATGCTGGCCGTGATGGCGTCGGGCCACAGCGTCCGGACCGTAGAGGGACTAGCGGGGCTAGCCGGAGCTCTGGACCCAATTCAGGAAGGGTTCATGCGCTGCCACGGGCTGCAATGCGGCTTCTGCACACCGGGAATGATGATCACCGCCCGCGCCCTGCTGGACCGCGATCCCAATCCCGATGAGGAAACCATCCGGGAGGCGATCTCCGGGCAGATCTGCCGCTGCACCGGATACACCACGATCGTGCGTTCCATTCAGTGGGCCGCGTCCCACGCAGCTCCCGCGGAGGCCGGATCATGACCACCATCGAGTCGCGCCCGCCCTCACCCGAAGACACCGCCGACAACGACCAAAAGCCCTGCGGCCACGGCCGGATGCTGCGCAAGGAGGACCCGCGCTTCATCCGTGGCCGCGGCACCTACGTCGACGACGTCGCGCTGCCGGGCATGCTGCACCTGGCGATCCTGCGCTCGCCCTACGCGCACGCCCGCATCGCCGGCATCGATGTGACTGCGGCCCTTGCGCATCCGAAGGTCAAGGCGGTGGTGACGGGCGCGGACCTCGCCGAGAAGGGCCTGGCCTGGATGCCGACGCTGTCCAACGACGTGCAGGCCGTACTGGCCACCGACAAGGTCCGGTTCCAGGGCCAGGAGGTGGCGTTCGTCGTCGCCGAGGACCGGTATTCGGCCCGCGACGCGCTGGAGCTGATCGACGTCGACTATGACCCGCTGGATCCCGTCGTCGACGTGCGCAAGGCGCTGGAGCCGTCCGCGCCGGTGATCCGCACCGACCTCGACGGCAAGACCGACAACCACATCTTCGACTGGGAGACCGGCGACGCGGCGGCCACCGAGGCGGCGTTCGCGCGCGCCGACGTCGTCGTCAAGCAGGAGATCGTCTACCCCCGGGTGCACCCCGCGCCGATGGAAACCTGTGGCGCGGTGGCCGATTTGGACCCGGTGACCGGCAAGCTGACGTTGTGGACCACCTCGCAGGCGCCGCACGCCCACCGCACCCTGTACGCGTTGGTCGCCGGCCTGCCCGAACACAAGATCCGGGTGATCTCGCCCGACATCGGCGGCGGGTTCGGCAACAAGGTGCCGATCTACCCCGGTTACGTCTGCGCGATCGTCGGCTCGCTGCTGCTGGGCAAGCCGGTGAAATGGATGGAGGACCGCAGCGAGAACCTGACCTCCACCAGCTTCGCCCGCGACTACATCATGGTCGGCGAAATCGCCGCCACCAACGACGGCAAGATCCTGGCGATCCGTTCCAACGTGCTGGCCGACCACGGCGCGTTCAACGGCCAGGCGGCACCGACGAAATACCCGGCCGGCTTCTTCGGGGTGTTCACCGGCAGTTACGACCTCGAGGCCGCCTACTGCCACATGACCGCCGTGTACACCAACAAGGCGCCCGGCGGGGTGGCTTACGCGTGTTCGTTCCGGATCACCGAGGCGGTGTATTTCGTCGAGCGGCTGGTGGACTGCCTGGCCTTCGACCTCAAACTGGACCCGGCCGAGCTGCGGCTGCGAAACCTGTTGCGCCCCGAGCAATTCCCTTACCAGAGCAAGACCGGCTGGACGTACGACTCGGGTGACTACGAGGCCACCATGCGCAAGGCGATGGACATGATCGGCTATGAGGCACTGCGTGCCGAGCAGCAGGAGCGGCGGGCGCGCGGCGAGCTGATGGGCATCGGCATGGCCTTCTTCACCGAGGCCGTCGGCGCCGGGCCGCGCAAGGACATGGACATCCTCGGCCTCGGCATGGCCGACGGCTGCGAGCTGCGGGTGCACCCCACCGGCAAAGCCGTTGTCCGACTGTCGGTTCAGAGCCAGGGCCAGGGGCATGAGACGACGTTCGCGCAGATCGTCGCCGAGGAGCTGGGCATCCCGCCCGACGACATCGAGGTGGTGCACGGCGACACCGACCAGACGCCGTTCGGGCTGGGCACCTACGGCAGCCGGTCGACCCCGGTGTCGGGCGGGGCCGCAGCGCTGGTGGCCCGCAAGGTGCGCGACAAAGCGAAGATCATCGCCTCGGGCATGCTCGAGGTTTCGGTCGCCGACCTGGAGTGGGAGAAGGGCTCCTTCCACGTCAAGGGCGACCCGTCGGCATCGGTGACGATCCAGGACATCGCGATGCGCGCGCACGGCGCCGGCGACCTGCCCGAGGGCATCGAGGGCGGGCTGGACGCCGAGGTCTGCTACAACCCGTCGAATCTCACCTATCCCTACGGCGCGTATTTCTGTGTGGTGGACGTGGATCCGGGCACCGCGGTGGTCAAGGTGCGGCGCTTCCTGGCCGTCGACGACTGCGGCACCCGGATCAACCCGATGATCATCGAGGGCCAGGTGCACGGCGGCATCGTCGACGGTATCGGGATGGCGCTGATGGAGATGATCGCGTTCGACGACGACGGCAACTGCCTGGGCGGGTCGCTGATGGACTACCTGATCCCGACCGCGATGGAGGTGCCGCACCTGGAGACCGGACACACCGTCACCCCGTCGCCGCATCACCCGATCGGCGCCAAGGGCATCGGCGAATCGGCCACCGTGGGTTCGCCCCCGGCCGTGGTGAACGCGGTGGTGGATGCGCTGGCGCCGTTCGGGGTTCGGCACGCCGACATGCCGTTGACGCCGTCGCGGGTGTGGGAGGCGATGCAGGGCAGAGCGAGGCCGCCGATCTAGATGACGATCAGTGAGCGCGCCCAGGAGCTGTTGGCGGCACGGACACCCTTCGTGCACGCGACCGTGGTGCGCGCCCAGCCGCCCACCTCGTCCTACCCGGGCGACGAGGCAATCCTGTTGGCGGACGGCACCATCGAGGGCTTCGTCGGCGGTCAGTGCGCCCAGAACTCCGTGCGCAAGGCGGCGCTGGGCGCGCTGCAGGCGGGCGAGAGCGTGTTGCTGCGGGTGCTTCCCGACGGCGACGTGCACTTTCCCGAGGCGCCCGGCGCCTGCGTCGTCGTCAACCCGTGCCTGTCCGGCGGATCGCTGGAGATCTTCTTGACCCCGCAACTGCCGGCTCCGCTGATCGAGATCCACGGGGCCACCCCGATCGCCGAGGCGCTGGCCCAGCTGTGCGGGGTACTCGGCTACGACGTCCGCCGCGGCACCGACCTCGGCGAGGCCACGGCGGTGGTGATCGCCAGCCATGGCGGGCCGGAGGCCGAAATCATCCGCGCGGCACTGGATCACGGCGCCGGCTACGTCGGCCTGGTGGCCAGCAAGGTACGCGGCGCCGCCATCCTCGGCCAGCTTGACCTCTCCGACGCCGAGCGGGCCCGGGTGCACACCCCGGTCGGGCTTGCCATCGGCGCCAGGACCCCCGCGGAGATCGCGGTCTCGATCGCCGCCGAGCTGGTCGCCGGCATCCGCGACGGCGACCTGTGCCGCACCGTCGCGCCACCGAGCACGACTTCCGGCACGGTCGATCCGGTGTGCGGCATGACGGTGACGATTGGGCCCGACACCGAGCACCTGCGGGTGGCCGGCGCGGACTACTGGTTCTGCGGCCCGGGCTGCCGCGCGGCGTTCGCCGCCGGGAAAGCGGGCGCATGACCGTCACCGGTGTCGTGCTGGCGGCCGGCAGTTCGCGCAGGCTTGGGACCCCCAAACAGCTGCTGCCATACCGGGATACGACCCTCCTGGGCGCCACCCTCGGGGTCGCGCGCGGCGCGGGATTCGACCAGCTCATCGTCACGCTCGGCGGCGCGGCCCAGGCGGTGCGCGCCGCGGTGCGCCTCGACGGGACCGACGTGGTGCCCGTCGACGACGCCGCAACAGGGTGTGCGGCCTCGCTGCGGGCCGCGCTGGACCGGGTTGATCCGCGGGCCGACGGGATCGTGCTGATGCTCGGCGATCAGCCCGGCGTGCAGCCGGCTACGCTGCAGCGAATGATCGACGAGGGACCTTTCGCCGGCATCGTGGTGTGCCGCTACGACGACGGCATCGGTCATCCGTTCTGGTTGGGCCGCAGCGTGTTCCGTGCGCTCCGCGAGCTGCACGGCGACAAGGCGGTGTGGAAGCTGGTGGAATCGGGCCGGCACCGGGTGCGCGAGTTGGCGATAGCCGGCCCGGTCCCGCTCGACGTTGACACCTGGGACGACTACCAGCGCCTGGTGAAATTGTGATGTTTGACGGCGTGGAGGACGTGGTCACCCGGTTCGACGCCCGCGACTACCTGCTCGATACGGGCACCGCGTCGGCGATCTATCTGGCCGTCACGCTCGGTCGTCCGCTGCTGCTGGAAGGGGAGCCCGGGGTCGGCAAGACCACGGCCGCGAAAACCCTTGCGGCGGTGCTGGACACCGAGCTGGTGCGGCTGCAGTGCTACGAGGGCCTGACCGCCGGCGAGGCGCTCTACGACTGGAACTACCAACGCCAGTTGCTGTCCATCAGGCTGGCCGAGGCCAGCGGCAGGGGCATCGAAGAAGCGGACCTCTACACCGAACAATACCTCGTCGACCGCCCCATCCTGCGATGTGTGCGCCATCGCGGGCCGACCCCTCCGGTGCTGCTGATCGACGAAATCGACCGCGCCGACGACGAATTCGAGGCGCTGCTGCTGGAATTCCTCGGGGAATCCGCGGTCACGGTGCCCGAGCTGGGCACCTTCGTTGCCGAACGGCCGCCGATCGCGGTGCTGACCTCCAACCGCAGCCGCGACCTGCATGACGCGCTGCGCCGCCGCTGCCTGTATCACTGGATCGACTACCCGGAGCCGGCCCGGGCCGCGGCCATCGTCCGCCGGACGGTGCCGGGCGCGACGGCGCCGCTCATCGAGCACGCGACGCAGTTCATTGGCCGCGCCCGCGAGTTCGACCTGGACAAGCCGCCGGGCGTCGCCGAGACGATCGACTGGGTCGCGGCGCTGGTGTCGCTCGGCGTCGCCGATCTGGTCGACGACAAGGCCGTCGCCACCCTGGGGGCGCTGGCCAAGACTCCGGACGACCGTACTCTGATTCGCGACGCGTACGCCGAATACAGCCGCACCTGAGAGGACCCACCGCATGAAGATCGCCAACCAGTTCACCGTCAGCGCGCCCATCGAGCAGGCCTGGGACGTGTTGTGCGACCTGGAGCAGGTGATCCCGCTGATGCCCGGGGCGCAGCTGACCGGCCACGAGGGCGACGACTACCTCGGCAAGGTGAAAGTCAAGGTCGGGCCGGTGACCAGCGAGTTCAGCGGCAAGGTGCGCTTCGTCGAGCTGGACCGCGACCAGCACCGGGCGGTCATCGACGGCAAGGGCAAGGAATCGCGGGGCACCGGCAACGCCGCCGCCACGGTCACCGCCCAGTTGCACGAGGATGGGGGGCACACCAGCGTCACCGTCGACACCGATCTCAAAATCGTCGGCAAGCTGGCCCAGTTCGGCGGCGGCATGCTGCAACAGGTTTCGGAGAAGCTGCTGGGCCAGTTCGTGGAATCGCTGGAGGCCGAGCTGGCGGCGAAGAACGCACCGGCCCCGGCGAGCACCGAGGCCCCGACAACGACCGAATCCGCCCCCGGGCCGCGCCACCCGGCCCCCGAACCCGAGCCCATCGATCTGCTCGACCTGGCCGGCGGCGACCAGCTCAAGAAGTACGGCGCGGCGGCGGCCGCGGTGCTCGTCGTGCTGGTGCTGATCTGGGTGTTGCGCCGGAGGCGTTAGCGTCCGTGAGCACCCCACTGCTGTTGCGGGGCGTCGACCTGGCGGCGTTCGCGGCCGCCCTGGTGGCGCGCCTGCGCGGCGCCGGGATGCAGGTGTCCGCCAACGGCCCGGGCGACTTCGTGCGGGCGCTGCGACGATTGGTGCCGGACACGACGTCAGCGCTGTATTGGTCGGCGCGGCTGACCCTGGTCAATCGGATGGAAGACCTCGGCGCATTCGACGCCGTCTTCGACGCCGTGTTCGGCGGCACTTCGGCCGACCTCACCAAAGGACCCGAACCGGCGCTGCCCGTTCCCGGGCCGAAAGCACCCGGGGCCGGCACGCTGCAACGGTCGGGAAGCCCATCCGGCGGCGGCGCCCACGGATTGCCGTGGGTCGCGAGGGCGGTCACCGGCGACGACGCTCACGAAACGAGCGTCCTGCTGCCCGACCTGCTGCCCAGCCGCATCGCCGCGCGCGCCGACGAGCCGTTCGACCGCTTCGATGCCCAAGACCTCCGCCTGGTCGGCTCCTGGCTGGAGGCAAGCGTCGCGCGCTGGCCGCGCCGCCGCAGCATGCGGTTCGAGCCCAGCGCGGGCGGCAAGCGCATCGACCTGCGCGCCACAATGAACGCCTCACGCGAAACCGGCTGGGAGTCAATCAAATTGGCGCGCACACGGCCCCGCCGCCGGCCCCGCCGGGTGGTCCTGGCCTGCGACGTGAGCCGCTCGATGCAGCCGTACGTCGCGGTGTATCTGCATCTGATGCGCGCCGCCGCGCTGCGCCGGCACGGCATGCGACCGGAGGTTTTCGCGTTCTCGACGTCGCTGACCCGGCTCACATCGGTGCTGTCGCACCGCTCGGCCGAGGTGGCGCTGCAGAAAGCCAACGCGACGGTCACCGACCGCTACGGCGGCACGTTCATCGGCCGCAGCCTCGGCGCCCTGCTGACCCCGCCCCACGGCAACGCGCTGCGCGGCGCGGTGGTGATCATCGCCTCCGACGGCTGGGACGCCGATCCGCCCGACGTGCTCGCCCACGCGATGGCCCGGTTGCGCCGCCGGGCCGCGACGCTGGTGTGGCTCAATCCCCGTGCGGCGCAAGGCGAATTCCAGCCCTCGACCGGGTCGATGGCCGCGGCCCTGCCCTATTGCGACCTGTTCCTGCCGGCGAACTCGCTGACCGGGCTGCGCGAGCTGCTTTTGGCGCTGACGCGCCCGCGGCTATCAATAGCGCCGTAACGGCGACCGGGCTCGGCGCGGTCAAAGCGCGAAGCAAGGCGAGCGCAATGTGCTACATCGCTTTGGTGGGGTTGGGTACGTGCAGGTTCCAGGTCGGAAGTGCCCGGCGCAGCCTCTGCAAACCCCCGACTGTGATTTCGCCGGTGCGAAGCACGTCGCGCCACGTACGGGCACCCCGGTGCCAGTCGACAAACGCCCGTGAGCTGGCCTCGACGGTGAGGTCAATCTGGCCGCCGGGATCGGAGTTGCACATCTCGGCATCTCCGTGCTCGATCAATATCCAGAACCGCCGCTTGCTGGGACGCTCTTCGGGAAAGGTGAAGGCGATCACTGTTCGGCCTTCTGGCAGGTTAGATCGGTCGAGCTGTACCTGGCACCAAGCCCACAGTGCGTAGGCGGGATCGGATTGCTCCGCGGTGACGTCCGTCCACCGTTCGCCCCACGTTCCCAGAGCCCTAATCACCCCGGCGAGGTCGGCGCCGGCGTCGGTAAGTCGGTAGGTGTGCCCACGGCCAACGGGCTTGGGTTGGGCTTCGATGATTCCCGCACGCTGCAGTTCGTCGAGGCGCTTCATCAACATCGAGCGAGACATCGACGGCACTCCGTTGGCGATCGCCGAGAAGGTGTCGGCGCCAAACATCATGTTGCGTACGATCAACGGATTCCACCTCTCGGCGAGGATCTCCGACGCCGTTGCGACGGGGCAGTACTGACGATAGGTGGCCATGTCATCAATTGTGCAGCATCGTGCGCACCGGTGGAGTTCTAAGTTAGGACTTCACGGTGCAGCCGTAATCCCCGAGCATGGGGTCGTGACGTTCGAAGCGCCCAGTACCGCCCCAGCGCTGATCACCCGATTCGCACGCAACGCGATGCCGGGCGTACTCGCTTTGAACTCACCCGCTCCCACTGCCCAAGTCAGACAGCTCGCAGAGTACGCATCGGCATTCTGCCGTGAGTGAAGCCAACCAAGGAGACGACCAAACCATGTCAACCTTCGTCCTGGTTCATGCCGCATGGCACGACGGATCCGTCTGGAACCCAGTGATCAGCCGCCTGCAAGACCGCGGTCACACTGCTTTTGGGCCAACCGTTGCGGGACACGGCAAGGGCGTCTGCAAACAGGTTAGCCACGCCCCGGCGACCCAGTCGATCGTGGACTTCATCGTCAGCCGCGATCTCACCGACATCGTGTTGGTTGGCCATAGCTTCGGCGGCAGCATCGTTTGCAAAGTCGTCGAGGCCATTCCCGAACGTGTTCGGCGGCTTGTCTTCTGGAACGCATTCATCCTCAACGACGGGGAGTGCATACTTGACGTCGCGCCGCCGCACTTTCGCGCGTCGTTTCAACAGCTCGCGGAGGCCTCGCCGGACAACACCGTGATGCTGCCATTCTCGGTTTTTCGCGAGACGTTCATCAACGACGCCGATTTGGACGTCGCTACGGCGGCGTATGCGCAGTTGTCGCCGGAACCGTACCCGCAGATGGCCGAGCCGCTGGATCTGCGGAAATTCTACGCATTGGACACGCCACGGAGCTATCTCAACGGAACCGACGACATCGCGCTCCCGCCAGGCGAATGGGGGTGGCATCCCAGGATGTCCTCCCGGCTCGGGCTGTACCGGCTGGTGCAAATGCCGGGCAGCCATGAACTCATCTTTACCAATCCAAACCTTTTGACCGACAAGATCATCGAAGCTGGACGCGACTGAGTGGGATAGTTTCGGGGCCCGCGAGCCGGTCCGATGGTGCGTGAGAGTGTTGGCGTGCTGGATTATTCGATTAACTTTAGGGAGTTGTGGTGTCGTACTTGATGATTCGTCCGACCGAGTCGAGGACGAAAGAGTACCGCGCCGCAGGGGTGTGGCGCGGCGTTGGGCCGATCGGTGATTTACGCCGGTGGCGGGATGAGAGTCCGCAGGCGTTGGCAATCAGCGCGTTCGGGGCCTCCGGTGCACCGGTGCTGATCAACTATCGTGGTTATGCGTCCCTCGTCGAGCGCTTTTCGGGTGCACGGTACGAACTTGGAGTGCTGCAGGGGCATGTGGTGGCAATTCAGTTGCCGAATTGCTGGCAGGCTTTGGTGCTTTACCAGGCGGTGCCACGGTAGGGAGCCATCGTCGCACCGACCATGACCACGATTAGACCGCGTGAACTGGAGCGAATGCTCCGGCGCGTGGAGGCGCACGTCTGCATCACCGTGGACCGGTGGGCTGGACTCGACCACGCAGATCCATTGCGCGACACAGCTTCTCGATTGCCGAAATTGCGGCATCGGGTAGTGATCGGGCAGGCCGGGGACGGTGATATCGAGTTCGCCTCGATGTTCGAGGAGACCGCCTGGGAGCAGCGTCATTCGGTGGCGCTCGACGATGTGAAGGATGATCCGGACGCGGTTTCGATGGTCATCTTTACTTCAGGTACTACTGGAGAACCCAAAGCGGCACTGCACACCCATAACACCGTTTACACCTCGTTCGCCGGCCGGTGCGAGGCGCTGGGCTTCGAGCAGTCCGACGTCGTCTTCTGCCCACACGCACTCATGCACCTCGCCGGCCACTTGTTGGCCCACACGGCCTTGACCACGGGCGCCTCGATCGTTCTGCTTGACTCCTGGTCCGGGGCGCGGGGTCTGCAGGTCATGGTCGAGAGTCGCACCAGTCGAATGATGGCGGCGCCGGTGTTCATCTACGACCTGCTCACAGCCATCAGAGAGCGAACGGGTCCGAACGATCTTCCACCCCTGCGCACGATGTTGACCGGCGCCACCACGGTGCCTGCGCCACTGGTAGCCGACGTCCAAAAGGTGTTCGGCACGCCACTGCAGACGCTCTGGGCGATGACCGAGTCGGCATTGGGACGGCGATCCGTACCGACCATCCGCCGGACTGGGCCGCTCACAGCAACGGCAGCCCCTTGCGGTCAGTGGAACTGGATCTGCGATCGGACGACGAGATCAACCGCGAAAATCCGGGCAAACTCTTCATACGAAGCGGTGGCGTCTGTGTCGCGACGGTGGGACGCGACACCGGTGAAGTGGTGGTGACTTCCGAGTTCGACGACGGCTGGTACGAGACCGGTGACGTGGCGGTGCCGGATGGCCTCGCGGGATTCGGCTGATGGGTCGTGCCGGTGACAGGATCGGCGGGGCGTTCATGATTCCGGTGAACGACGTCGAGTCCGAATTGCTGCGTCATCCAGGCGTTCAGGACGTGGCCCTGGTCGGCTATCCGGACGGGCAAGGCGGCGAGCTGGCTTGCGCGGTGGTTGTTCCCGCCGGCGCTCACCAGGTGACTCTGGAAGAACTGCGCGAGTATCTCGGCGGGCTGGGTATGACGTACTGGTACATGCCAACCCGGCTAGTGTGTGTCGACGCGCTCCCTCGCAACGGCATGGGCAAAGTTCGCAAGGTGTCGCTGCGGCGATGGCTGAAGGGCGAAGTCAGCTTCGACGACGCCTTGACCGACGTATAGCGGCCCGCTGTCGGTTGATGGTGCCTGCTGCCACGCGCCTACGCTCGCGAGAGCGGCCCAGAACTCGTTGCGGGATGTCTACGCCTCTGTTCGTATGGAATTCAGCGCGTGTGTTGGTGGCCATACCTTCGACGATCTCCCCGTAAGGCGCGTTGTTGCCTGCTGACAGCACAACGCTTTCGGGAGGCGCTAGTGCCCTTGGCTGACCGGCCGTCTCGATGCTCACCCAGTGCACGCAGATGTGCACCACGCGCACGAACACGTCGCCGGAGTCGCAACCGTGTGGGTGCCGCCCTAGCGTCGTAAACGACCGCAACCGCAAACCGGCGATCCATTGTGAGAGACCACCGCACCCTGAAAGGACATCTGCCGTGACCGCACCTACTAAGGTCCACCCGGTCATTTTCATTCACGGCCTGTGGATCCACTCGAGCGCTTGGCAACCGTGGCTCGAACTGTTCGGCGCCAACGGATATGCCGCGGCAGCCCCCGGCTGGCCCGGCGATTCCCCCACTGTGGAAGAGACCCGCGCCAATCCCGACGCCATGAACGACGTCGGCATCGCCGATGTCGTCAACCATTACGCCGGCATCATCGGCACCCCGACCGTCAAACCGATCGTCATCGGCCATTCCTTCGGAGGGTTGTTTGCCCAGCAACTGCTAGCCAGTGGGTACGCCGCGGCCGCCGTCGCACTTGACCCCGCGGCGATCAAAGGCGCCAAGGCGCTGCCCTTCGCGCAACTGAAATCCGCGTTCCCGGTGCTCGGCAATCCCGCCAACCGGCATCGCGCCGTTGCGCTCACACCCAAGCAGTTCCACTACGCCTTCGGCAATACTCTGACCGACGAGGAATCCAACGCCCCGCACGACGCCTGGTCCATACCCGGTGCGGGACGCCCGCTGTTCGAAGAGGCCAGCGCTAACCTGTCGCGGCACTCCGCCGCCGCCGTCGACGTCACCGTCGGCAACCGCGGGCCGCTGCTGATTACCTCCGGCACCGAGGACCACGTGGTGCCGTTCAAGGTCACCAAGCAGGTTGTCGACCTCTACACCAAGGGACCCGGCGACACCGACTTCCACGTCTTCGAGGGCCGCGGCCACTCCCTGACCATCGACAACGGGTGGAAGGAAGTCGCCGACGTTGTCCTGGAATGGTTGGCCGGCAAGGGATTCTGACCTCCGTGTCGCGCCGCACCGGCCACCGACGACCGGAGACACGAACCCGTCCCGGCTCTCTCGGGGCGGTGCCCCGAAATGGGCGAACCCACCTCCCCTCGACGACCGCGCGTCCCGTCACTACTGACCCCCTCAAGGAACGCCATGTCTGCAACGGCCACCCGCACACCGCATCACGTCGTGCGCCTCGACATCGCCACCGCCATACCGTTTGACGAGTTCCGCGCCGCCTTCGAATCCGCAGCGCCGGTGTTCGATCGCCAGGCCGTACACCAGATCGTCGCCGACGGCGGCGACTGGGATGACGTGCGCGCCGCCGTAAGGGCCGCGGCACCCCACGAGCTGATGGTGTTTACGTCCATCGACGCCAGACCGATCATGTCGGCCGCGGGTCACCACACCCCGGCCGTGGAGTACCTGCTGGGCAACCCCGTCGTGGCCGAGCAGATGTTCCGCCGCTCGTCGCTGGCTCTGCTGTACGCGCCGCTGCGCATCCTCGTCCACAGTGATGCCAGCGGCGACGCCATTTTCAGCCTCGACCAGCCCAGCAGCTTGTTTGCCAGCCTGAACGATCCCGCCGTCACCGACGTGGGCCGCGAACTCGACCGCAAGGTGGTCCACCTGCTGACGGTCGCCGGCGTCGACGCCGCAGCGGCGTTCGTTGACGACGGTCCGACGCAGTGACCGCCGAGGCCGCATGAGTGCGAAATGGCGGGCCGACGACCACGACGTGGCTAGGAGCGAGTCCTGCCGCCCTTGGCGCCCGCACGCAGGTCCCGCCACTCGCGAGGCGACATCCCATAAGCAGTGCGGAACATCCGCGCAAAGCTCGATGGGTCGACGAACCCCCACCGCCGAGCGATCGCGGCGATCGATGCTGTCTGTGCAACGGGCTCAGCCAAGTCGCGCCGGCACGCCTCCAGCCTTTCGGTGCGGATCCAATCACCTAGGCCGATCTGCGCCGCTTCGAGCACCTTGTAGAGCTGGCGCACCGAGATGTGATGTTCCGATGCCACCTGCGCCGCACTGAGATTCGGCTCATGCAAGTGAGCGCGCAGGTATTCGATGATTCGCAACTGCAGCGTTGCCTGCATGGCTTCACGACCGAGTTCGGTGGCATCGGCGTGGGTGGTCAACAGGGCGCGCACCAGGTCGATGCTGGCCTGTGCCACCGGCTCCGTATCAGTGCGCTCGAAGATGTCACAACGCGTCCCCAGTCGCTGCAGATAGGTGGCCGTCAGATCGGTGACCGGATGCTGCGGACACAGCGTGACCGCACACAATTTACTAATCATGTTGTGCGGCAGAGCAAGCCGGTCGATCGGCACCCGGAAGTAGTGGTGGCGAATCCCGCCGTGATCGAACAGGGTGTATGGAGCGGTGGTGTCCCACAACACCAGCTGACCCGGGCGCAACAATGCCTCACGGCCATGCTGAACCAAAACACTGGTGCCCGAAGGTTGCATCGCCAGGAACACGCACGGGCGCGTGTCATCGCGGGCCTGCGTTGGTGTCCGCTCGACCCCCAAGGCGTTGGAGTGAACCGAGAACTTCTGCAAATCACCCAACTGGTAGATGGTGCCGGCAGCGGTGACCGGCGATCCCTGGGTGAACGTGATGTCGACCGGCACCACGGTCTCGCGCGTCACCTGGGTCAACGCTTCGGCGCGGTCGCTGAGCGGCATTCGGCGGGTATCGACAGTCACATAAGACACGTTTACCTCGCCAGAAATCTGAACCGATCGGTTGCGTTTTATTGTGAACTGATCGGTTCAATAAGTCAAACGGAGAGCTAGGATCGGCTAGTGACGGTCGGGCGGCGCAGACAATTCGACGAGCAGGTCGCCGTGCGCGCCGCGCGCGACCTGCTCTGGGAGAAGGGCTATGCCTCCACCTCCCTCACCGACCTGGAGTTGGCGACCGGCCTGAACCGCTCCAGCCTGTACCAAGCCTTCGGAAGCAAAAGCGCATTATTTACACGAGCGGTGCAGAACTACTGCGAAGAAATTCTCTGGCCGCTGATCGAACCGATGGAAGCCGACGATGCTGGCCCTGAAGAGATCGCCGCCTACTTCCTCGCGTTGGCGGGTCGTATTCGCAAGTCAGCGCGGCCGTCAGCCGAACGCGGCTGCATGATCAGCAACACCGCATCCGAACTCAACATCCTCGACGACACCGTCGCCGGCATGGTGCGCAACTATCGAAAGCGGCTGCATAGCGCAATTACCAACGCCTTGACCGCGATCAAGGGACTCGATGACCCGGACCGTAAGGCCGAGGTGCTCACCGCCGCCCAAATGGGCCTCATGATCACCGCCCGCTTCGATCCGATAGCCGCCGCCAAGACCGCCGAGACCATCGCCGCCGACGTCCGCACTTGGTGAAGGACGCCTCACGCTATCCGACTGGCAACATTTGGGCGATCCCGTCGTCGAATACACACCTCAGGGGCTTGGTGGTTGGAGTCCGTGGCGTTCGCGCACGTAGTCGGCGACGGTATGGGCAGGGTGGCCGGTCAGGTCTTCCACGGTGTGGGTGAGGCGGTTGTAGCGGTCCTCACGGTGCAGCCGAGCCATGGTGGCGATGTGCTGGGTGAGGTGGGGGCCCGCCCGCATTGCGTCGAGTCGGGTCAGCCATTGGTCGTAGGGCACGTCGACGCCGGCGATGGGCCGGTTCAGCGCCTGGGAGTACTGCTCGGCCAGACCGTCGAGGTCGAGGAGGGCGGGGCCGGTGAGTTCGTAGGTAGCCCCCAGGTGCGGCGCCGGGTTGCACAGAATCGTAGCGACGACTTCGGCAACGTCGCGGGCGGCGATCGGTGAGGTCTTGCCGGCGCCGAAGGGCAGGTTGAGGGTGCCGTCGGCGTTGATCGAGGCGTCGGCGAGGGCACTGAACAGCGGGTTCTCCAGGAAGACCGTGGGGCGCACGGTGACGGCGGGCAGGCGGGACCATGCGATCACGTGTTCGGCGAGCCAGTGCTGGCGTTGCTGGCGGGACTCGGCGGTGCTGGCGATCGTCATCTGCGACACCGTCATCTGTGACATGTTGACCAGGACCTCAAGCTGTCCATGATCGAGTGCGGCGGCGCAGACTTCGGTGGTGGCTTCCAGGTAGTGCGCAGAGACGCTCATGGAGAAGAACATTCGCGTCACTCCGTCGAGGGCGTCGTGGACGTCACGAGGGTTGGTGAGGTCGCCGACGACGACGTCGGCGCCTTGCTCGCGCAGCGCGGCGGCGCGCTCGTCGTCGCGGTGGACGAACGCGCGCACGGGGGCACCGGCGTCGAGCAGCGCGGTGATGACCCGGGGGCTGACGCTGCCGGTGCCGCCGCCGGCGCCAGTGATGAGGTACGTGAGTTCGGTCATCTGTCTACCTATCTGGTTCTCGGCGTGGATCTCGAGCACCACCCCTGGTGATCAGATGGTGGCCGTCGGACAGGGCGGCAAGTAGCAAGGCCTTCGACTAAACGGGCCGCTGTCGCGTCCAACTACGAGCCGCAGCAACACCACTCGTCTACCAATCCGGGTCAGTGGACGGATGCGGCGGCAGCCTCGATGACCTGCGTGACGGCGTCGGGATGTGAGACAAGTGTCAGGTGCGAGCCACCGTTGAAGTGTGTGACCTGTGAGTGTGCTCGTGCGGCCATGGAGTCCTCCGAAGCCGGGGTGATGACCTGATCTCCGCTGCTGATGAAGTACCAGGACGGGATGTCCTTCCATGCGGTGTTCTTCGACGGTGCGTACAACGCGGCCACCGCTGCCGACCGCTGGCTGGCCCACGCGCGGGTGGCGAGGTCGGGCGGTAGGTCGTTTCCGAAGTGCTGGAGGAAGATGTCCTTCTTCAGATAGAGCTGCGCTTGCTCCTGGGGTGCGCCAGGGGGGAGTACGGGATCGAACAGCTCGCCTTGGGGTCGGTTCAGTACCGAGTCGGCTCCACTGAGCTGGGCAGTCGTCTCGCCCACATCGGGGGCCGCGGCGTCGACAAAGACTAGTGCTTTGACATTGGGATTGCCTGCGGCGGCGTTCGTGATGACCGATCCGCCGTAGGAATGCCCGACCAGCACGATGGGTCCGTTCAGCGTGGCGAGAAAGTTCTTCACATAGTTGGAGTCGGAGTCCAGATTCTCCAAAGGATTGGCGATCGCGCGTGCCTCGTATCCTTGCTTCTCCAACGCTCCGACTTCGCCACCCCAGCTCGACGCGTCGGCGAAGGCACCGTGGACCAGAATGATGGTGGGCTTCGCACCACTCGGTGTAGGCGCGGCGGGTGCAGGAGCGCCGGATGGAGACGCGGCCGGTGGAGACGCGGCCGGTGCGCAGGCGGCGACGGCTAATGGGACTGTCACGGCACACGCCACCGCAGCGGTACTCGTGAGTGCACCCATGCGCACCATGCGCCAGGAACGTTGAAACATCTGTATTTCCAATCTGTTTTGGGCCGCGTTACAAAGCCGCGGCGGAGAAATATTTGTCGCCGAATTCTTCGGCATCATTGGCGGTTGCGGACGGTAGCCGGCGTGGGTCCTACCACCGTGCCGTGCCGCGTGCGATCAAAAGCCGTTGGCTGCCAACCACTCGAGCACCACGACGGCGACGTCCTTCCAGCCAGCGTCGATGGTGAGGGAGTGACCGCGTCCTTCGAACACATGGAAGTCGGTCTGCGCCGGGCCCTTTGAATACATGGCCACTACCTCCTTGGTGACCTTGAAGGGAACGACGTGGTCTTCGGTGCCTGACGTCAACAGCAGCGGGCCGCGGTCGGCCAGGTGGGTGTCGACTTTGGCCGCCGAGTGACGCGAGAAGTTTGCTCCCGCATCCTCGAACAGTGGCTTACCGGGTCCGGGGATGGTCAACTCCTCGTGGAGGGCGTCGGACTCCGATTCGGTGAGATTGTTGCCAAAGGCATAGTGGAACTCCTTGGCCGTCAGAGACACCGCCCGGTGCCGGTTGGCAGGGTTGCCGAGGACGGGGAATGCCGACTTGATCTGCGCAAACGGGAGTGCCTTGACTCCCTTGATCGGCGCGGGGTCGATGGCAACGGCGGCTGCGATCAGACCTTCGGCGAGCAACTCCTGGGCAAAGAGCCCACCGAAGGAGTGCCCCACCACGATGGGCTTGACGCCACCCTGCGCCTCGATCAGTTGCGCGTAATGGTCGACGACTTGCTGGATACCGACATCGTTCATACCGTCCGGGTTCGCGCGTGTCTCTGCGACCGTCGCGAGGTCCCCGGGCCAACCTGGCGCGGCAACCGCATAGCCGTTGTCCTCGAAGAGCTCGAGCCACGGTTGCCAAGCAGTCGAATGGATCCACAGGCCGTGAATGAAGATGACTGGGTGCGGTTTTGCTGGCGATGTCATAATTCGTGTCCTCGTGTGTGCTGGGAATGCTATTCAATCGGCGCGAGCCATCGGCAAAGCGCTTGGGACAGAACCTACGTCGGCTAGCGCACGCTGTAACTCTCCCCCGCCCGGTCGTGCACGCGGTGCACATGTGTTGGCACTCGGTGAGGCAAGTCGGCACAACATGCCCTGGTGATGCACGATCACGAGGTCTGCGCAGCCAGCGGATTCGCAGCTGGCGCTGGGCTATCCGGCAGACTTTGTGGCGGACGCATCTCGATACTGGGCGCACTGCTGCCCAACACCGCCACGATGTAGTGATTCAAAACGGGCATTCCCGCCGGGGCCACACCTAATGCCGGTCGATCGCCGCGATGAGCTGCTCGGCCGTCAGCGGCAGCGAGCGCACCCGCACGCCGAGCGCGTCGTAGACGGCGTTGGCGATCGCCGCGGCCGCCGGGCCCTGGGCGCACTCGCCGATGCCCAGCGGCGGGTTGCCCTGTCCGGCAAGGAATTCGACGTCGACCGCGGGCACCTCGGAGAACCGCAGGATCGGGTAGGTCTCCCAGGTGTCGCTGGTGACGTTGAAGCCGTCGAAGCGGACCCGCTCCTTGAGCGTCCAGCTGGTGGCCTGCACCGCGCCGCCCTCGATCTGGTTGGCCGCGCCGTCGGGATTGATGACCAGCCCGGCGTCCACCGCGATGACCAACCGGCGCACCCGGACCTGCTCGACCGCCTCGACCTCGGCGACCACCGCGCAGTAGGCGGCCGAATTCTTGTATCGGGCATACCCGATGCCGTGACCGACGGATTCCCGCCGCGCCCATTTCCCCCAGCCGGCCCGCTGCGCCGCCGCTTGCAACACCGCGCGCCCGCGCTCGTCCGACAGCTGCGCCAGCCGGAACTCGAGGGCATCACGGCCCGCGGCCACCGCCAGCTCGTCCATGAACGACTCCGCCGCAAAGACATTGATGAACGCGCCCAGCGAACGCAGCGCCGAGGTGCGCAGCGGCATCTCGGTCAGCAGGTGGTTGATCACCCGGTAGGACGGAAAGTCGTAGCCCGGTACCGAATTGCGCCCGGTGCCGCCGCCCCACTCGACCGGCGGCTCGCCGCCGGTGCGGATCGGCTCGCCGCCGGCGCGCTCGCTGGCGGCCAGGAACGCCGACGTCGGCGTCGTGCCGGGGCGGCCCATGTAGCTGCCGCTCCAGATCTCGTGGCGCCAGTCGACGACGGCGCCGTCGTCGCCGCAGTCGGCGGCGATCTCGACGACGGCCGCGGGACCGAAAGGTGCCCAGGCCAATTCGTCGGTGCGCGACCAGACCAGGTGCACCGGCCTACCGGGCACCGCCCGCGCCAGCACCGCGGCGTCCATGGCGGCGTCGTCGGCGCCGTTGTGCCCGTAGCACCCGGGCCCCTCGACGTGGCGCACCACCACCGCATCGACCGGCAGGCCCAGCGCGGCGGCCAGTTCGCGCCGCAGCACGTGGATGCCCTGGCTGTGCGACCAGACCTCCAGCCGACCGTCCTTGGACGCGAGCGCCGCCGCGGCCGACGGGCCGATCGACGCGTGCGCCAGGTACGGCCGGTGGTAGCGGGCCGAATGCGACCGCGCCGAATGAATCGGCGCCGCAGCTTCTTTGGACGCCAGCACCGACGTCTCGGCCGCGGCCGACACCAGGAACGCCGGCAGGCCGTCCTCGTCGGGCAGCGTCGGCCGCCGATCCCAGGTGGCGTCGCCGCGCAGCCGCTCGGCCGCGCGCACCGCGACCTCCTCGCGTTCGGCGATCACGCCGAGGAACTCGCCGTCACGCACGACGGTGACCACCCCCGGCAGCGCCAGGGTCGGGGCGGTGTCGAGGCCGCGCAGGTGAGACCCGCGCGACGGCGGGCGAACAATGCGGCCGTACAGCTGCCCGTCCACCACCAGGTCGTGCAGGTAGCGCGGCCGCCCGGTCAGCTTGTCGGGCAGGTCCACCCGCGCGACGTCGGTGCCGACGACTGCGTAGTCCGACTCGGGCTTGGGCGTCGCCGCCCCGGTCGCCGCGCGCTCCAGCAGCGAATCGTCCGCGAGTTCCCAATAACTGGTGGCCAAGCCGTGCGGACCGCTGAATTCCCCGTCGGCGACGTCCAACTCGTCGGGCGCCACGGCCAGCTTGGCCGCGGCCGCGTCCAGATAGATCGCCCGCACCTCGGCGCACGCCTGGCGCAGCGCCGCGCCGGACTGCTGGATCGACCGGCTGCCGGCCGTGAAGCCCTCGTCGGGGCTGCGATCGGTCGACGCGGCGATCATCCGCACCCGCGCGACGCCCACGTCCAGCTCCTCGGCGGCGATCTGCGCCAGCGCCGTCAACACGCCCTGGCCCAGCTCCACCTTGCCCGAGCGCACCTGCACGACGCCGTCCGATCCGATCCGAACCCATTCGCCCAGAACGGGATTGGCCGCCAGCGACTCGGGCAGGTCAGGCATCGGCGGACCCCCGCAGCTCGGCCCCTGCGCTCAGCACCGCCGCGACCACGCGATTGTGCGAGCCGCACCGGCACAGGTTGGAGTCCAGGGCGGCACGAACCTCCTCCTCCGTCGGGTCGGGGTTGTCGGCCAGCAGGGCCGCGGCGGCCACCACGATCCCCGACATGCAGTACCCGCATTGCGCCGCCTGCCCGGCGACCAGGGCGCGCACCACGGGGTGCGGCTGCCCGCCGCCGCCCAGGCCCTCGACGGTGCGGATCGACTTGTCGGACACCGACCACAGCGGGGTGTCGCAGGAGTACACCGGACGGCCGTCGGCGAGCACGAAACACGCACCGCACAGCCCCACCCCGCAGCCGAACCGCGTGCCCTTCAAACCCAGGTGGTTGCGCAGCACGTACAGCAGCGGTGTGTCGTCCTCGGCATCGACTACGTGACGCTGCCCGTTGACCGTCAATTCGCCCATGGGCTCCAGCATCCTCCGGCCGCGCAGTGTGCGCCTGCGGCGTCGCGTGTGCGACGACGGCGGGATTCCGGCGAATGTCCCGCCCTGGGCACACACGAGACGCCGAGACCGCACACCCGACGAGCACCGCGCTAGGGCAGGATCGACAGGTATGGATCAGCTATGGGCCAACCGGGCGGCCAGCTCCGAAGCCGCTGTCGCGCAGCGGCACCTGAAGCGGCTGTGGGCACTGCCGGGAACCCAGCTGGGGATGGTGGCCTGGCCGCCGACCCGCAAAGACCGGCTGTTCGGCACCTGGCACTACTGGTGGCAGGCGCACCTGCTGGATTGTCTGGTCGACGCGCAGCGGCGCGATCCGCAACCGCACCGGCACACGATGATCAACCGCCAGGTCCGCTCGCACCGGCTGCGTAACAACCTCCGGTGGGTCAACAGTTATTACGACGACATGGCGTGGCTGGCGCTGGCGCTGGAACGCGCGGCCCGGCTGGCCGGCGTCGAACGCCATCGCGCGCTGCCCAAGCTGGCCGACCAGTTCGTCGACGCGTGGGCGCCCGGGGACGGCGGGGGCATCCCGTGGCGCAAGCAGGACAAGTTTTTCAACGCCCCGGCCAACGGCCCGGCGGGAACCTTCCTCGCCCGCTACGGGGAGCACCTGCAGCGGGCCGACCAGATGAGCGACTGGATCGACCGCACCCTGATCGACCCGGAGACCCACCTGGTGTTCGACGGCATCAAGGCCGGCTCGCTGGTGCGCGCGCAGTACACCTACTGCCAGGGCGTCGTGCTGGGACTGGAGACCGAGCTCGCCGCGCGCACCGGCGCCGAGGCCAGGGCCCGGCATCAGGCCCGGGTGCATCGGCTGGTGGCGGCGGTCAGCGAGCAGATGGCGCCGTCGGGCGTGCTGCGGGGCGCCGGCGGCGGGGACGGCGGCCTGTTCGGCGGCATCACCGCCCGCTACCTCGCGCTGGTCGCCACCACCCTGCCGGGCGACTCCGCCGACGACGCCGTGGCCCGCGACACCGCGCGCACCATCGTGCTGTCGTCGGCGAAGTCGGCCTGGGACTGCCGGCAAACGGTGGACGGGCTGCCGCTGTTCGGCGCGTTCTGGGACCGCGACGCCGAACTGCCCCAGGCGGGTGGGGAAGAGGCCCAATTCGTCGAGGGCGCGGTCAACGCTTCCGAGATCGCCGAGCGGGATCTGTCGGTTCAGCTATCGGGCTGGATGCTGATGGAGGCCGCCTGTAACGTCACCGCCGTGAGCGACACATGAGCGACCTCAGCGGCGGCTGGATCCCCGACGAGGCAACGCTTGCCGGCGCCAACCTCACCCGCTTCATGGCCTGGCTGGCCGAGACAGGCCGCGGCGAGTACGGCGACTACCAAGGCCTGTGGGCAAAGTCGGTGGACGACATCGACTGGTTCTGGGACGCCGTGTGGACCTACTTCGACATCCAGGCGGACAGCCCGCCTCGCGCGGTGCTGGACGAGCGTTCCATGCCGGGCGCCGAGTGGTTCCCGGGCGCCACGCTCAACTACGCCACCGAGGTGTTCCGCCACGCCACCGACGAGCGCCCGGCGCTGATCGCCGTCGGCGAGGACGGGTCCACCGAGTGGTCCTGGGCGAGGCTGCAGCGCGAGACGGCGGCGTTCGCGGCCTACCTGCGCAACCTCGGCGTCAAGCCCGGCGACGCCGTCGCCGGGTACCTGCCCAACGTCGCCGAGGCCGTCGTCGCCGCCCTGGCCGCGGCCAGCGTGGGCGCGATTTGGGCCGTGTGCAACCAGGACGTGTCGGTCGACGGAGTGATCGCCCGGCTGGGTCAGGTGGAGCCGGCCGTGCTGGTGGCCACCGACGGCTCGGTGTACGCGGGCAAGCGCATCGATCGCCGGGCGGAGCTGGCCACGATCCAGGGTGCGATGCCGACGCTGAAGGCCACCGTGGTGGTGCCGCGGCTCGGGCTCGACGTCGACGGCGACACCGTGGCGTGGGCCACGGCCGTCGAGGGGTACGCCGCCCTCGACATCACACCGGTCCCGTTCGCGCACCCGTTGTGGGTGATGTTCTCGTCGGGAACCACCGGGAAGCCGAAGGGCATCGTGCACGGTCACGGCGGTGTGGTGCTGGAGCACCTGAAGTACCTGACGCTGCAATTCGAGTTGTACCCGGGGGACCGCTTCCTGTGGTACTCGTCGACCAGCTGGATGATGTGGAATCTGCTGGTGTCCGGCCTGCTGGTCGACGCCACGATCGTGTTGTATGACGGCAGCCCAACGCATCCGGGCACCGACGGCCTGTGGCGCGTCGCCGCCGACGCCGGCGTCACGGTGCTCGGCGCCGGAGCGGGCTACCTATTGGCTTGTGCCAAAAAGGAATTGACGCCGGGCGCGTCGTATCCGCTGGACGGGCTGCGCGCGGTCGGGTCCACCGGGTCGCCGCTGCCCGCGTCCGGATTCCGTTGGGTGCAAGAGGGACTCGGCCGCGCGGTTCCGGTGATCTCGATGAGCGGCGGCACCGACGTGTGCACGGCCTTCATCGGCGGTTGCTCGATCCTGCCCGTGGTCGCCGGCGAACTGTCCTGCCTGTGCCTCGGCTCGGCCATCGAGGCCTGGAAGGGCCGGGGCCACCCCGTCATCGGGGAAGAGGGCGAGCTGGTGGTCACCAAGCCGATGCCGTCCATGCCCGTGTCCTTCTGGAACGACGACGACGGCAGCCGCTACCGCGCCGCATACTTCGACAAGTACCCGGGCGTGTGGTGCCACGGGGACTGGATCACCATCAGCGACCGGGGATCGGTTGTGGTGCATGGCCGTTCGGACGCCACCCTGAACCGGATGGGCGTGCGGATGGGCAGCGCGGAGATCTACACGGCGGTCGAACGCATGCCGGAGGTGCAGGACTGCCTGGTGGTCGGCGTCGAGCAGGACGACGGCGGCTACTGGATGCCGCTGTTCGTGCACCTGGCGGACGGTGCGGAGTTCGACGACGCGCTGCGGTCCAGAATCGTCGGCGAGATCCGCCAGCACGCCTCGCCGCGACACGTGCCCGACGACATCCTGGACGTTCCGGGCATACCGCGGACGCTGACCGGCAAGCGGCTGGAGATCCCGATCAAGCGGATCCTGCTCGGGGCCGCGCCGGACGAGGCCGTGCAGCAGAGTTCGATCGACAGGCCCGACCTGCTAGACGCTTTCGTTGCGTACCGGAGAAGTCGGGTGTCCTGACTCGGGCTCCTGCCCGCCCGTGCGGCGACGCCCGCGATAGGCGCGCCAGGCGGCGATGAACGCCGGGATCATCGACACGAACAGGATGCCCAGGATGATCTTCTCCAGGTTCTGGTGCACGAACGGCACCGTGCCCAGGAAGTAGCCCGCCAGCGTCACACCGCCGCCCCACAGGATGCCGCCGACGATGTCAAAGCCGAGGAACACCGGGTAGCGCATGTACGACACCCCGGCCACCGGCGGGACGAACGTCCGCACGAACGGCGCGAACCGGGCCAGGATGATCGCCCAGGGCCCGTACTTCTCGAAGAACGCGTGTGACTCCGTCACATAGTGCTTCTTGAAGAAGCGGGAGTCTTCCTTCTTGAACAGCGCCGGACCGATCCGCCGCCCGATGAAATAGCCGCATTGGTCGCCCAGGATCGCGACCACCGCGACGGACGGGGCCAGCACCCAGATGCTCGCGGGCGGGTTGGGGTGCGCAGCCAGCAGGCCGCCGGTGAACAGCAGCGACTCGCCGGGGAGCAGCGGAAACAGCAGCCCGGTCTCGATGAAGACGATGACCAGGATGCCGGGCAGCACCGCCGAGCCGAAGACGCCATTGGCGCCCAGCCAGTACATCGGGTCGAGGATGTCCGGCAGGGCCGTCACGGTGGTGCTCACGATGCTTCAACATACCTTTGTTGCCATACTGGATGGGCCCAGCCGCCAGGAGGAGCCCATGCCCGTCGCAACCCCCGAGATTTACGCCGAGATGCTGGGCCGGGCCAAGGAGAACTCCTACGCCTTCCCGGCCATCAACTGCACCTCCTCTGAGTCGGTCAACGCCGCGCTCAAAGGATTCGCCGACGCCGGCAGCGACGGCATCATCCAATTCTCCACCGGCGGTGCGGAGTTCGCGTCCGGCCTGGGGGTCAAGGACATGGTGACCGGCGCCGTCGCACTGGCGGAGTTCACCCGCGTCGTCGCGGCCAAATACCCGGTCAACGTCGCGCTGCACACCGACCACTGCCCCAAGGACAAACTCGACAGCTACGTGCGCCCGCTGCTGGCGATTTCGGCGGAGCGCGTGCGCGCGGGCGACGATCCCCTGTTCGGATCCCACATGTGGGACGGCTCCGCGGTGCCGATCGACGAGAACCTGGTCATCGCGCAGGAGCTGCTCAAGGAGGCCGCGGCGGCCAAGATTGTGCTCGAGATCGAGATCGGCGTGGTGGGCGGCGAGGAGGACGGCGTCGCCAACGAGATCAACGACAAGCTCTACACCACGCCCGCCGACTTCGAGAAGACGATCGACGCGCTGGGCCACGGCGAGCATGGCAAGTACCTGCTGGCCGCGACGTTCGGCAACGTGCACGGCGTCTACAAGCCCGGCAACGTCAAGCTGCGCCCCGACATCCTCGCGCAGGGGCAGCAGGTGGCGTCGGCCAAGCTGGGGCTGCCCGACGGATCCAAGCCGTTCGACTTCGTGTTCCACGGCGGTTCGGGCTCGCTGAAATCGGAGATCGAGGAGGCGCTGCGCTACGGGGTGGTGAAGATGAACGTCGACACCGACACCCAGTACGCGTTCACCCGCCCGATCGCCGGTCACATGTTCACCAACTACGACGGTGTGCTCAAGGTCGACGGCGAGGTGGGCGTCAAGAAGGCCTACGACCCGCGCACCTATCTCAAGTTCGCCGAGGCCGGCATGACCGCGCGGGTCGTGGAGGCCTGCAACGACCTGCACTGCGCCGGCAAGTCCCTGGGTCATTGATGCCGAGCAGAGGCGGGTAGCTAGCCGCTGGGGGACTGGCAGATCTTCCACTGGTCGTCGCGGTATTGCAGGTCGAGGCTGCGCGTCGAACGCAGGGCCGGGTCGTAGGCCATGAACGTGGTGATGTTCGCCTCGGCGTGCTGGCCGTTGACGACGACCTGGTCGATGCTGGCGATCACCGGATACTGCTTGGCCGCCGACACCCGCTGGTAGGTCTCCTGCCAGGCGTGTTCGTCGTAATCGACATACCCGTCGCGGGCGTTCCCGCAGGTGATGGTGCGCAGCGCGGTCAGGTCGCCCCGCTGCACCGCGACGTCGTACTGGGAGATGGTGTGCCGAACCTGGTCTTCCTCGGAGACTTTCGAGTGCTTGCTGCGGGTCAGCAGGACGGTGCCCAGGATCGCGATCGCCGCCAACGCCAGCACGACCACCACCAGCGCCAGCACCCAGCCCCAGTTGATTTGCCGCGTCGTCCGCAGCTTCGCCCCCAATCGGGGTGGAATGGATTGCGGCACAGCGGCTTTCGGGGGGATGCCCGCCTGCGGCGGCGGGCCTTCGGGTGCCGGCGGCGATGCGAAAACCTCCGTGGCGGGCTCCGCGGAAGTCGCGATCACCTGAGTTTCCTTCGCGTCGAATCCCGGTGCGGTGAAACGACGTTCGCGTTGCGCCCCGTCCGGATCCGCGACGGGATCGTTGCCCTGATCGGGCTTGTTGATCACCACCGTCTCGGTCTCGGGATCGTTGGGCACCATCGGCTGGCCCTCGGCTCCCTCGCCGCCGGGCGCTTCGCCGCCCGGCCGCCTCGGCGCACCGCCGCGGTCGGGTTCGGGTGGATTGGGCATGCAAGGAGCTTAGCGACCCGGACCGGGGGGACGGCAAAATAGACACCATGACGTCGATGGGAGATCTTCTCGGACCCGATCCGATCCTGCTACCCGGCGATAGCGATGCCGAGGCGGAGCTGCTCGCCAACGAAAACCCGAGCTCCGTCGCCGCCGCGCACCCCTCGGCGTCGGTGGCCTGGGCCGCTCTCGCCGAGGAGGCGCTGGCGGAAGACAAGGCCGTCACCGCCTACGCCTACGCCCGCACCGGTTACCACCGCGGCCTGGATCAGCTGCGGCGCAACGGGTGGAAGGGCTTCGGGCCGGTGCCGTATGCGCACGCGCCTAACCGGGGCTTCCTGCGTTGCGTCGCGGCGCTGGCGAAGGCCGCCGACGCCATCGGCGAGACCGACGAGTACCAGCGCTGCCTGGACCTGCTCGACGACTGCGACCCCGCGGCCCGCGCGCCGCTGGGGCTTCAGTAGCCCTCAGAGCACTCGGCGCCGCCCGGGCACTCGATCTGGACGGTCGCGTGCTCCAGCCCGCGCTCCGACAGCACCGCGCGCGCGTCCCGCAGCACCCGGGCCGAGTCGCCGTCGCTGGTCAGGTGCGCGGTGCACATGTCCTTGCCGGGCGAGAGCGTCCACACGTGCAGGTCGTGCACCTCGGTCACGCCGTCGACCGCACCGAGCGCGCCGCGCAGCTCCTCCACGTCGATGTGGGTCGGCGAGGCCTCGGACAGGATGCGCAGCGCGTCGCGGGCCAGCGCGATGGCCCGGGGCAGCACCCACAGCGCGACCAGCACCGCGACCACCACGTCGGCGTACGGCCAGCGCGTCGTCACGGTGACCACGCCGGCGATCAGCACGCCCAGGCTGCCGACGCTGTCGGCGACCACCTCCATGTAGGCGCCCTTGACCGCCAGGCTCTGCGTCGAATGCGAGCGCAGCAGCAGCGCGACCACCAGGTTGGCCAGCAGTCCGGCCAGCGCAACCACGATCATCGGCACGCCGGGGATCGACGGGGTTTCCCGGAGCCGCTGGATCGCCTCCCAGAGGATGAACAGGGAGACCCCGAGCAGCAGCCCGGCGTTAGCGACCGCGGTGAACACCTCCGCCCGATGCCACCCGTAGGTGCGCGCGGGCGACGAGCTGCCGCGGCGGGCCAGGGTCACCGCTGCCAGCCCCATGAACACGGCGACGACGTCGGTCAGCATGTGCCCGGCGTCGGCCAGCAGTGCGATCGAGTTGATCAGCAGCGAGGTGGCCAACTCGATGACGAAGAACGCCGCCAGGATCGCCGCGGCTGCGATCATGCGCGGGATCATCCGGGACGACTCGTCGCCCTCGGCGGGGGTGTGATTGTGGCCGGCGCCCATAGCCCAGCAATATATGCGCAAAAGCGCATATATTGCAACCGTTAGACCCAGCGGCTCCAGAACCGGGTCAGCTGGTTGCCGGCGGACACCAGCCAGTGCGGCACGCCGGAGAAATCGAACAGCCAGAGCACCAGGGCGAAGAACCAGGAGCTGGCCGCCAGCAGCAGAAACAGCAGGACGAAAAAGCCCCACTGCTTGGCCGGGGCCAGCGCGCGCTGCGTCTCCGGGCTCAGGTGCGGTTCCAGCGCGTCGTACCCGTCCAGGCCGGGAACGGGCAGCAGGTTCAGCAACAGCGCGGTCAGCTGGAGGAATCCCAGGAACGCCACCCCCGCCCACAGCACCGCGTGGGCCGGGTCGTAAAACAGCCGGGTCAGCGCCAGCAGCAGCACCGCCAGCACCAGGTTGGCCGCCGGGCCCGCCAGGCTGACCAGGCTGCGTCGCGTGGGGGTCATGAACCAGGTCCGCACGTACACCGCGGCGCCCGGCAGCCCGATGCCGCCCAGCAGGATGACCACCATCGGCAGCACCAGCGAGAGCGCGGGGTGGCTGTACCGCCGCGGATCCAGCGTCAGATAGCCGCGGACCGCGACGTCGTGATCGCCGAAGCGCCAGGCGGTCACCGCGTGGCCGAATTCGTGCAGGCACAGCGACACCAACCAGCCCGCGATCACGAAGATGAAGACCCCGGCGTAGGAGAGCGGCCGCACGCTCGATCCGGCCAGCCAGGCCAGCACGCCGCCGGCCGCCGTCAACGCGACCAGGCCCAGGAAGATCGGACTGGGCCGCACGGATTCGTGTTGCCGCGCGGGAAAGCTCACGCTGAAAAATTACCGGACCAGCAGCCAGCCCTCGACGTTGCGGTAGAACGTCGACCTGCGCGCCGCGCGCGGCGCCGCGACGCCGTCGCGCACGACGATGACGCCGGTGCTGCCCAGCTGGGCCGCCCGGCCGGCGACCCACCGGCGCCAGAGCCCGCCCGGTATCGAGGCCCGCAGGCCCGGCATGGCCAGCGTCGGCTCGATGCGCACGGCGGCGACCTCGCCGTCGAACAGCGTGGTGTCGTCGACGACCGCCTCGCCGCGCAGCGGCTGCCCGGCGTCGGCGGGCAGCCAGTCGGCCCGGCCGACGACCACCGATCCGGTGTCGTCGCGGATCAGGGTCACCCGGTGCGCGGAGCCGGCCCGGGCGCGCCGCGCCGCGCGCCGTCCGGCGGGCAGGCGGTAGATCCGGGTGGCCCGGGTGCGGCGGGGCGGGACGTAGGCCACCTCGACGTCGAGCCGGTCGGCGCGCAGCAACCGGGTCAGCACCCCGGCCAGGTCGGCATCGGCGCCGACGACGGCCAGCCGCCCGTACGGCCCGATCGCGGCGTCGATATCGGCCGGGTGGATCGGCAGGCCGGTCAGCGGCCCGGGCACCCGCCGATCGCCGAACACCAACACCCCCACGTTATTCATGCGTTCCTCGCAACCTCCTGGGATAGGGTGGGTCACCGGCTGGACCACAATAAGCAGGCTGAAACGCGTGGGATTAGGCGGGAGCAAGGCATGCCGGCAATCGTCATCATCGGCGCCCAGTGGGGTGACGAGGGCAAAGGTAAGGCCACCGACCTGCTCGGCGGGCGCGTGCAGTGGGTGGTGCGCTATCAGGGCGGCAACAACGCCGGACACACCGTCGTCCTGCCCAGCGGCGAGAATTTCGCGCTGCACCTGATTCCCTCGGGGGTGCTGACGCCCGGCGTCACCAACGTGATCGGCAACGGCGTCGTGGTGGATCCCGGGGTGCTGCTCGACGAGCTCAAGGGCCTCGAGGACCGCGGCGTGGACACCACCAAGCTGCTGATCTCCGCCGACGCGCACCTGCTGTTGCCGTACCACGTGGCCATCGACAAGGTCACCGAGCGCTACATGGGCAACAGGAAGATCGGCACCACCGGCCGCGGCATCGGTCCGTGCTACCAGGACAAGATCGCCCGCCAGGGCATCCGGGTCGCCGACGTCCTCGACCCGGAGCTGCTGGCCCACAAGGTCGAAGGCGCTCTGGAGCTCAAGAACCAAATCCTGGTCAAGATCTACAACCGCAAGGCGCTGGACCCGCACCAGATCGTCGAGGCCCTCCTGCAACAAACGGAGGGCTTTCGCCACCGCATCCGCGACACCCGGCGGCTGCTCAACGCGGCGCTGGAGACGGGGGAGACGGTGTTGCTGGAGGGCTCGCAGGGCACGCTGCTCGACGTCGACCACGGCACCTATCCCTACGTGACGTCATCGAATCCGACGGCGGGCGGCGCGTGCGTGGGGTCGGGGATCGGCCCGACCCGTATCACCGCCGTGCTGGGAATCCTCAAGGCCTACACCACCCGCGTGGGCTCGGGACCGTTCCCCACCGAGCTGTTCGACGAGAACGGCGAATACCTGTCCAAGATCGGCGGCGAAGTCGGCGTCACCACCGGGCGGCGCCGGCGCTGCGGCTGGTTCGACGCGGTCGTCGCCCGCTACGCCACCCGGGTCAACGGCATCACCGACTTCTTCCTGACCAAGCTCGACGTGCTGTCCAGCCTGGAAACGGTGCCGGTGTGCGTGGGCTACCAGATCGACGGGGAGCGCATCGGTGACATGCCGATGACCCAGAGCGACCTGCACCGCGCCGAGCCGATCTACGAGGAGCTGCCCGGCTGGTGGGAGGACATCTCGGACGCCCGGGAGTTCGACGACCTGCCCGCCAAGGCGCGGGACTACGTGTTGCGGCTGGAAGAGCTTGCCGGAGCCCATATTTCGTGCATCGGCGTCGGTCCCGGCCGCGATCAGACGATCGTGCGCCGCGACGTCCTGGCGGCTCGCCCGTGAGCGAGCCGGACCCCAAAGAACTCGACCCCGAATACGAACACCACGGCGGCTTTCCCGAATACGGGCCGGCCAGCCCCGGCCCGGGTTTCGGCCGGTTCGTCACGGCGATGCGGGCGCTGCAGGACCTGGCCGTGTCCGCGAATCCCGCCGAAGACGTCTGGGACGACGCGGCCGAACGCGCGGCGGCCCTGGTGGAGGTCCTGCGCCCGTTCCAGGCCGAGGAGGGCCAGGCGCCGGCCGGGCGGACGCCCGGCCTGCCCGGCATGGGCAGCCTGCTGCTGCCGCCCTGGACGTTGACGCGCTACGCCCCCGACGGCGTCGAAATGACCGGGTACTTCAGCCGGTTTCACGTGGGCGGCAATCACGCCGTGCACGGCGGCGTGCTGCCGCTGCTGTTTGACCACATGTTCGGCATGATTTCCCACGCCGCGGGGCGGCCGATCAGCCGCACGGCTTTCCTGCATGTCGACTACCGCAAGGTCACGCCGATCGACGCGCCGCTGGCGGTGCGCGGGCGCGTCACCACGACCGAGGGCCGCAAGGCGTTCGTCGCGGCGGAATTGGTCGACGGCGACGACACCGTGTTGGCCGAGGCCAACGGCCTGATGGTGCGGCTGCTTCCCGGCCAGCCCCAGCCCCCGCGCAACCGACCTATCCTTGAGCGGTGACTGACGGCTTCACCGAAGGACAGGACGACAAGACGACGGCCCTTGCGGTGCCTCCGCAGCCCCAAGCCGACGGCGGGCCGAGGGTGGTGCTGCTCGGTTCCGGTGAGCTCAGCCGCGAACTGGCGATCGCGCTGCGGCACCTCGGCGCGCGGGTGATCGCGGTCGAAGAGCACCTGACCGACGCCGACGAGCTGGCGAGGGCGATTCAACAGCACAGGCCGGACTTCGTGGTGACGGCCACCGACGCGGTTGCCCTCGAGGCGCCGGCCGACGGCCACGACCACGAGCGCACCGAACTGGTGCCGAACGCCCGCACCGTGCGGCTCACCGCCGATCGCGAGGCGCTGCGCCGGCTGGCGGCCGACGAGTTGGGGCTGCCCACCGCGCCGTTCTGGTTCGTCGGATCGGTCGGCGAACTGCAGGCGGTGGCCGCGCACGCCGGATATCCGTTGTTGGTGAAGCCGGTGTCCGGGCGGGGGCACTCGGTGGTCTCCGGGCCCGACGACATCGAGCCGGCCTGGCAACGCGCGGTCGGGAGCTCGGCGGGGCGGGTGATGGCCGAGACGGTCGTCGACGTCGACTTCGACGTGACCCTGCTGGCGGTGCGCAGGGAGGGCCCGAGCGGTCCCGTGCTGGAGTTCTGCTCACCGATCGGCCATCGGGACGCCGACGGCGCGGTCCTGGAATCGTGGCAACCCCAGCAGATGAGCGACGCCGCGGTGGATGCGGCCAAGTCGATCGCCGCGCGAATCATCAAGGCGCTGGGCGGGCGCGGCGTCTTCGGCGTCGAACTGATGATCAAGGGCGACGAGGTGTACTTCGCCGACGTCACGCCGCATCCGCACCCGAGCGTCTGGGTGACCCTGCGCAGCCAGCGGCTTTCGGCGTTCGAGCTGCATGCCCGGGCCATCCTGGGCCTGCCGGTGGACACCATGATGATGTCGCCGGCGGCGGCCCACCTGATCGATGCCGGCCACGACGGCGGGTCCCTGACCGTCGACGCACTGAACGGCGCGCTGCGGGTTCCGGAAAGCGATCTCCGCATCTTCGCGCCGCAGCGGCGGCCCGCCCCGCTCGGCGTCGCACTGGCCACCGCGCCGGACGTGGCGGCCGCGCGCGAACGTGCCCGACAGGTGGCGAACGCGCTGAATATGCGAGACTCACGCGGATGAGCTACGCAGGAGACATCACGCCCCTTCAGGCGTGGAAACTACTCAGCGACAACCCCAACGCCGTGTTGGTCGATGTGCGCACCGACGCCGAATGGCGCTTCGTCGGGGTGCCCGACCTCTCGAGCCTGGGCCGCGACGTGGTGTACATCGAGTGGGTGACGGGCAACGGGATGCCCAACGCGAACTTCGCCGACGAGCTGAACCAACAGGTCCCGCCCGCCGATCAAGAGCGGCCCGTGATCTTCTTGTGCCGCTCGGGCAATCGATCCATCGGCGCGGCCGAGGTGTCCACGCAGCTGGGCATCACGCCGGCCTACAACGTGCTGGACGGTTTCGAAGGTCAACTCGACGCCAGCGGTCATCGCGGTGAAACCGGTTGGCGCGCAGTGGGATTGCCCTGGAAGCAGGGGTAACAGGGATGACCGACGAGCCCTCGGTCCGCACGTCCAAGGCGTTGCCCGACGGCGTCAGCCAGGCCACCATCGGCGTGCGCGGTGGCCTAGTGCGATCCGGTTTCGAAGAGACCGCCGAGGCGATGTTCCTGACGTCCGGCTACGTCTACGAGTCGGCGGCCATCGCGGAGAAGTCGTTCACCGGCGAGGTGGACCATTTCGTGTACTCCCGCTACGGCAATCCGACCGTGACGATGTTCGAGGAGCGGTTGCGCCTGATCGAGGGGGCGCCCGCGGCGTTCGCCACCGCGAGCGGCATGGCCGCCGTGTTCACCTCGCTGGGCGCGCTGCTGGCCGCCGGTGACCGGCTGGTCGCGGCGCGCAGCCTCTTCGGGTCGTGCTTCGTGGTGTGCAACGAGATCCTGCCGCGGTGGGGCGTGGAAACGGTCTTCGTCGACGGCGACGACCTCGCGCAGTGGGAGGAGGCGCTCTCGGTGCCCACGGCGGCAGTGTTCTTCGAGACACCCTCGAACCCCATGCAGTCCCTGGTCGACATCGCCGCGGTGACCGAGCTCGCCCATGCCGCGGGCGCAAAGGTGGTACTGGACAACGTCTTTGCCACTCCGCTGCTGCAGCAGGGCTTTCCGCTCGGGGTTGACGTGGTGGTGTACTCGGCCACCAAGCACATCGACGGTCAGGGGCGCGTGCTGGGCGGCGCCATCCTCGGCGACCAGGAATACATCGACGGACCGGTGCAGAAGCTGATGCGGCACACCGGCCCGGCGATGAGCGCGTTCAACGCCTGGGTATTACTGAAAGGCCTTGAGACGCTGGCCGTTCGGGTGGAGCATGGCAACTCGTCGGCGCACCGGATCGCCGAATTCCTCGAGACCCACCCGGCGGTGAGCTGGGTGCGCTACCCCTATCTGTCGTCGCACCCGCAGTACGACCTGGCCAAGCGGCAGATGTCGGGCGGCGGGACGGTGATCACCTTCGCGCTCGACTGCGCCGAAAGCGCCGCCAAACAACGGGCTTTCGAGGTGCTGGACAAGCTGCGGCTGATCGACATCTCCAACAACCTGGGCGATGCCAAATCGCTGGTGACCCACCCGGCGACCACGACCCACCGCGCGATGGGGCCCGAGGGCCGCGCCGCGATCGGGCTGGGCGACAACGTGGTTCGCGTCTCCGTCGGGCTGGAGGGCGCCGACGACCTGATCGCCGATATCGATCAGGCGCTGAGCTAACCCGCTTGCCGCTCGGCCGAATCGATGCGTTCGGCCGCCGCCAGCGACCCCTCTTGCGCCTGGCGCTCCACCCAGTCCACCACCGGGCGGGCGTACATCATCTGGCTGGTGATGGCCATCTGGCCGCGGGTGCGGCCCAGGAAGGAGATCCCCCAGGAAAACATGGCGGCAATGCGGTTGCGGAAGCCAACCAGGTACAACAGGTGCAACAGCAGCCACGCCAGCCAGGCGATGAAGCCACCGAACTCCAGCTTGCCGACCTTGGCGACGGCGCTGTACCGCGAGATGAGGGCCATGCTGCCCTTGTCGAAGTACGCGAACGGCTTGCGGTTGGCCGGGTCGTCGTGGCCCTTCACCGCCTGCTTGATCAGCGCGGTGGCGTAGTGCGCCCCCTGAATCGCGCCCTGGGCCATCCCCGGCACCCCGGGCACCGACATCAGGTCGCCAACGACGAACACGTACGGGTGGCCCTTGACGGTGAGGTCCGGCTCGACGATCACCCGGCCGGCGCGGTCGGTTTCGGTGCCGTCGGACTGCTCGGCGATCATCTCGCCCAGCGAGCTGGCCTGCACGCCGGCCGCCCACACCTTGCAGGCGCATTCGATGCGACGCTCGCTGCCGTCCTTCTCCTTGACCGTGATGCCCATGTAGTCGACGGCGGTCACCATCGCGTTGAGCTGGACCTCGACGCCCATCTTCTCGAGCCGGCGCTGGGCCTTCAGGCCCAGCTTTTCACCCATGGGTGGCAGCACCGCCGGCGCCGCGTCGAGCAGGATGACCCGGCATTCGCTGGGTGTGATGGTCCGAAACGCCCCGGCCAGGGTGCGCTCGGCCAGCTGAACGATCTCGCCGGCCAGCTCGACGCCCGTCGGCCCCGCGCCCACCACCACGAAGGTCAGCCGGCGTTTCCGCTCGGCCGGGTCGGTGGCGACCTCGGCGGCCTCGAACGCGCCGAGGATGCGAGCCCGCAGCTCGAGGGCATCGTCGATGCTCTTCATGCCGGGCGCGAAGGCGGCGTACTCGTCGTGGCCGAAATAGGACTGCTGGGCGCCGGCGGCCACGATGAGGCTGTCGTAGGGCGTCACCGTCTGCATGCCCATCAGGTGCGACGTGACCGTCTTCGCCGTGAGGTCGATCGCGCTGACCTCGCCCCACAGCACCCGGACGTTCTTCTGCTTGCGCAGGACGAGGCGGGTGGTCGGGGCGACGTCGCCCTCGGACAGGATGCCCGTGGCCACCTGATACAGCAGCGGCTGGAACAGGTGGCTGGTCGTCTTCGAGACCACCGTGACGTCCACGTCCGCCCGTTTGAGCGACCGGGCCGCATTCAGACCCCCGAACCCGCTCCCGATGATGACGACGCGATGGCGCGACATACTTACCCCTTTGTGTTCGTAGTCTTCGCAGCGCCCATCCAGCCTATGTCGTCAGGGGCGGCAAGCCTCGAGCAGCAAGCGCATCACTGTTCGGTCGGGCACATGTACTTGTCCGCAAACGTCGCACACGCCGGTGGCAATGGTTGATCTGGGCCGTAACCGCCGCCCTTCGGGATGACAAGCAACCACCCGCGGTCCTGGCACAGGAGGACGGCGGCGCCCGGGCCGGGCCGGACGGTGCCGTTGACGCACGGGTCCGCGTGCGCCACCGCCGGGACGCTGAGAAACACCGACACGATCGCGGAGCAGACCGCGATGACGACCGCCCTCATAACAGCTCCATGCTAGCCGCAAGCCGGCGTCGAGGGTGACCTGGATCACAGGGCCGCCCAGGCGGTAGCGTCGTTGCGAGGCCCCAGCGGCGATGTGACGGGAGGCAACCATGAAGCGCTGCATCGTCGGAGGGTTGGCGGCTCTGCTGGTGGCTTCGGGGCTGGTCGCCGGAGCGCCGCCGGCCGGCGCTGGCTGCCTGTACGGGGGTCCGGTGCTCAGCAAGTGCGATGGACCCGTGCAGCTCGACGGGACCTGGCAACGCTGCGTCGCGGCTCCCCAATTGGTTCCGCACGGCGCCAGTTCCTACCTGGTGCCCGAAAGGCGCTGCGACGTGATGGGTCCCGACCAGCGCCCGCCGGATCTCTCCTTCTCCGATCCGCCGACGCACATCGACGGCTGAGCCGGGACGCGTCAAACCCGTGCGGGCCGATTTAGCGCCCCTCTACCAGGCGAAACGCGGAGTAGAGTGTTGCCTCTCGATGTAGGAGGCCGCCGTGACGGAACAACCGCCTAGCTATCCACCGCCGCCGGGCGGTTATGGCTATCCGCCGCCTCCCGCGGGCGGTTACGGTTACCCGCCGCCGCCCGGCTACCCGCCGCCGCAGCTGGTCGGCACCAACGGTTTCGCCGTCGCGTCGTTGGTGTGCTCGCTGTTCGGCTGGGTCTGCATGTTCATCGGGGCTTTCCTGGGCATCATCTTCGGCTTCGTCGCGCTGTCCCAGATCAAGAGAACCGGCCAGAAGGGCCGTGGCATGGCGATCGCCGGCATAGTGATCGGCGCCGTCGTGCTCGTCGGAGGCATCGCGCTATGGACCGTTGCGGCCCTGTTGCCGCACTCCCCGAGCACGGATTCGGGCGCGCCGGCCGTGGTGAAAACCGCTCACGTGCAAGCGGTTTAGAACGGCCACGCGGCCGCGTTGGTCTTGTACTTCGCGTTGAGCCCGGTGCAGAAGTCGTCGGCCGTGCCGGCGAGAAAGATGTAATAGGCCTCCGCACCGCTGCGGCGGCTGTCGAAGGAATTGGGCGTCGTCCAGCCGCTGTTGCACATCGCGGTGTCGCTGCCGAGGGTGGGCTTCCGCCAATTGGTCTTGGCGCACGCGGTCAGGGCGTCGACATTCGGGATGGCGCTCTTGGCGGCGACCAGCATCGCTCCTCCCCATTGCCCGTCGTTACGCCGGTAGGCGCGCGCCCCGAACCCCGCGTTGTTGGTCTGGCATGCCAACGCCCGTTTGAGCAGTCCGAAGGGGGCCGCGAGCGCAGGGTTGGTCACCGCCGCCGCGGCGTTGATGAACTGGGCGGCGTCCGGGCCGTCGACCTCCTGGACGTTCGGATTGCCGAGGCCGATCAGCTGCTGCGCGATCCCGGCGTTGTTGCCGCCGCCGATGATCGGCCCGCCACCGCCCGACGTCATCGCGGGCAACGCGACTGGGTCGGCGCTCGCCGCGGGCGCACACAGGAGTCCGCACGCGGCGACCAGGACGCCGACCCGATAGACAACAGATTTCATGAGCGGTACTCCTATCAACGGAAGGCGTCGCTGCCGGTGAATGCCTGGCCGAGAACGAGCTGGTGCATCTCCGGCGTGCCCTCGTAGGTCAGCACCGATTCCAGGTTGACCATGTGCCTGATGACGGGGTACTCCAGCGATATCCCGTTGCCGCCCAAGATGGTTCGGGCGGTCCGGCAGATCTTGATCGCCTCGCGGGTGTTGTTGAGCTTGCCGAAGCTGACCTGCTCGGGGCGCAGGCCGACGCCGTCCTTGAGGCGACCGAGATGCAGCGACAGCAGCTGCCCCTTGTGCAGCTCGACGGCCATGTCGACGAGTTTGGCCTGCGTCAGCTGGAATCCGGCGATCGGCCGACCGAATTGGGTGCGCTGCGTGGCGTAGTCGAGCGCGGCCTGCCAGGCCGAGCGCGCCGCGCCCATCGACCCCCAGATGATTCCGTAGCGCGCCTCCGACAGGCACGACAGCGGCCCGCGCAACCCCCTCGCCTCGGGCAGCATCGCGTCGGCGGGCACCCGCACGTCGTCGAGCACCAGCTCGCTGGTGATCGAGGCCCGCAGCGACAGCTTGTGGTGGATGGTGTTGGCGGTGAACCCGGGAGTCTTGGTGGGCACGACGAAGCCGCGAATCCCGTCGTCGGTGGCGGCCCACACGATCGCCACGTCGGCGACCGATCCGTTGGTGATCCACAACTTGCGGCCGTTGATCACCCAGTCCGAACCGTCCTGCCGCGCACGGGTTTTCATCGCGGCCGGGTCGCTCCCGACATCGGGTTCGGTCAGCCCGAAGCAGCCGAGCAGTTCGCCGGCGGCCATGCCCGGCAGCCACTGCTCCTTCTGTTGCTCCGATCCGAACTTCCAGATGGCGAACATCGCCAGTGACCCCTGCACGGACACCATCGAGCGAATGCCGGAGTCGGCGGCCTCCAGCTCGGTGCAGGCCAGGCCGTAGTGCACCGCGGAGGCCCCGCCGCAGCCGTAGCCGTGCAGGTGCATGCCGAGCAGGCCGAGTTCGCCGAACTGCTTGGCGAGCTGGCGCACCGGGAGGTCGCCGATCTCGAACCACTCCCCGACGTGGGGGATGACGTGTTCGGCGCAGAACTTTCGCACGGTGTCGCGCACGGCGAGCTCGTCGCCGGACAGCGAGGCGTCCAGGCCCAGTGGGTCGTCCCGGTCGAACGCGGGGGGTGCATCAGTGCTCATGGTTGCCAGCCTGCCACCCGGTAGTCTCGCGGCATGCGGAGGCTCCAGTGGATGGCGTACCTGCTCGTGGACGTCGTCGCTGTGCTGGTGTTCTGCGCGGTCGGCCGCCGCAGCCACGACGAGGGGCTCAACCTCGGCGGCGTCGCGACGACGGCCTGGCCGTTCCTTTCCGGAACCGTCGTCGGGTGGCTGGTGTCGCGCGCCTGGCGGCGGCCCACCGCGGTGGCCCCCACCGGGGTGATCGTCTGGCTGTGCACCGTCGTGGTCGGCATGCTGTTGCGCAAAGCCGGTTCGGCGGGCGTGGCGGCGAGTTTCGTGGTGGTCGCCGCGTCGGTCACCGCGGTTCTGTTGCTGGGGTGGCGGGCGGCGGTGGGCCTGGCCCTGCGGCGTCGCTCCGACGCCTGAGAACACCGATGGCACCCGCCAGCTGGAATCCGGCCACCGGCGACGGCTTGGCCACCACTTTCGACGCGGTCGTCCGGGCCGTGGCCACCAACAAGGGGCTTTTCGACGACCCCTTCGCGGAGCGATTGGTGCGCGCCGCCGGGGTGGACTATTTCACCCGGGCGATCGAGGACGAGCGATATGCCGCGGACGGCGGCGGCAACCCGATCACGACCGGGCTGATGGACGTTCAGGCGGCCTACGGCAAATTCTCGGACGAATTTCTCGCCGACGCGGGCCGGGCGGGCATCCGCCAGGTGGTGATCCTGGGGTCGGGCCTGGACACCCGGCCGTACCGGCTGTGGTGGCCGCGGGGGACCACGGTGTACGAGATCGATCGGCCCGAGGTCCTCGATTTCAAATCCGAAGTGCTGCGCGGGCTGGACGCCCGGCCGACGACGCACCGCCGCGCGATCGGCGTCGACCTCCGCCACGATTGGCCGGTCGCGCTGCGCCGGGCCGGCTTCGACGCCGCCGCGCCCACAGTGTGGATCGCCGAGCAGCTGCTCGTCGGCTACCTGCCGCCCGACGCCCAGCACCGGTTGCTGCAGGACGTCACCCGCGCAAGCGCGCCCGGCAGCCGCTTCACCGCGGACCACATGGCCACCTGGACCCCGGCGCGGCAGGCGGCGGGGCAGGCATTCGTCGACTCGTGGCGTCGACACGGCCTGGACGTCGACCTGGCCAGCCTGATGTACCCGGGCGAATACCGTTATGTCCCCGAGTATCTGGCGGCGCACGGTTGGGAGACGGCCGAGCGCAACATCGTCGAGTTGTGCACCACCCTGGGACTGGCCGAATTGTGGCGTGGCGGCCCGGAGCACGTGGACCTGCTCCCCGGGTATGTCACGGCAACGCGCGTTTAACCGTTGCCGCGCGCCCCGGGTGGCTCATTAAGCAAATTAAAGGTTCAGTTACTTAAATTCCATCCATGCCCGCCGCCGCTCCGAATGACTGGTGTTCAAGCCGAAGACGGCGCCCACGGGCGTCTGTGACAAAGGAGTGGAAACGCAATGATGAGCACTCGTGCAAAAACAATTGCCGCGGCGGGCCTCGCGACGATCGCCGTCGTAACGTGCCCCGCGGCCGGTCCCGCGCTCGCCGATAACGCGGGTGACCTGATCGGCACGGGCTGCGCGGACTACGCCAAGCAGAATCCGAGCGGTCCCGGGTCGGTGCTGGGGATGTCGCGCGACCCGGTGGCGACCGCGGCGTCGAACAACCCGATGCTGACCACGCTGAACTCGGCGCTGTCGGGGAAGCTGAATCCGAACGTGAACCTGGTCTCGACCCTCAACAACGGCCAGTACACGGTCTTCGCGCCCACCAACTCCGCGTTCGACAAGCTGCCGGCGGGGACCATCGACAAGCTGAAGACGGACTCGCAGCTGCTGACCAGCATCTTGACGTATCACGTCGTGCAGGGGCAGCTCAGTCCGGGAACGGTTGGCGGCATCCACGCCACCGTGCAGGGTGCGTCCCTCACCGTGGCCGGTCAGGGCAACGACCTGAGGGTGAACAACGCGGGCCTGGTGTGCGGCGGCGTGCACACGTCCAACGCGACGGTGTACATGATCGACACGGTGCTGATGCCCCCCGCCCGATAGGGCGGAACCTCCGCCGGGTGGAATGGGGGCGCGTCGGAAACGTTAGATGAAGACGTGACGCCCACCACCCGGCTTCGGTTCGTCGCGGCCACCCACGAGGACCCGCTGGCGCGGCCGCTGCTGGCCGAGCTGGCCGTCGAGTACGCGGAGCGCTACGGCGGCACGCCGGACAGGCACCTGGCCTGGCTGCCGGTGCCGGCGGCCGAGCTGGCGCCGCCCGACGGCGGCTTGCTCATCGGCGTGGTGGGCGGGGTGGCGGTCACCGGCGGGGCGTTCCGGCGCTTCGACGCCGAGACCGCCGAGCTGAAGCGGATCTGGACCGACAGCGCGCACCGGCGCCGCGGTTACGCGCGGGCGCTGCTGGCGGCGCTGGAGGCCGAAACCGCCGCGCGGGGTTACCGGCGGCTGTATTTGATCACCGGCAATCGCCAGCCCGAGGCCGAGGCGCTATACGACGCGACGGGTTACTCCCGCATCCCCCCCGCCGAGCCGCTGCCGGATTGGGGACCGTTCCGGCCGATCGCCTTCGAAAAGCGGCTGCCATGACCGGTCAATTCCACCTGGGGGTCGCGCTCGACGGATACGGCTGGCACCCGCAGGCGTGGCGGACGACCCTGGGCTCGGAGCCCGCCACGCCGTCGGTGCTCAGCGGGCGTTACTGGGCCGAATTGGCGGCCACCGCCGAGCGCGGGCTGCTGGATTTCCTGACCATCGACGACTCCTTGATGCCGCAGATCGGGCGAAGCTCCCGGATTCATCGGGATCGGCTGACCGGCCGCGCCGACGCGGTCCTGGTCGCGGCGCGAATCGCCCCCGCGACGCGGCACATCGGGTTGATCCCCGTGGCCACGGTCACCCACACCGAGCCCTTTCACGTCTCCAAATCCATTGCGACGCTTGACTTCGTGTCGCACGGCCGGGCGGGGTGGCAGCCGCGGGTGAGCGCCACCACGCATGAGGCGGCCCTGTTCGGCCGCCGCGACGTCTCCGGCGTTCCACTCTTCGACGAGGCGGTCGAGTACGTCGAGGTGGTGCGCCGGTTGTGGGACAGCTGGGAGGACGACGCGATCGTCCGCGACGTGACCACCGGGCGCTACGTCGACGTCGACAAACTGCACTACATCGACTTCGCCGGAAAGTTCTTCTCCCTCAAGGGTCCGTCGATCACGCCGCGCCCGCCGCAGGGCCAGCCGGTGGTGGCCGCGCTGGCGCATGTCGGGCCCGCCTACGAGTTCGCCGCGGCCGGCGCCGATGTCGTGTTCATCACGCCCACGGACGAGACCTCACTGCAAAGCATCCTCGACGAGGTGCGCGCCGCCGGCGGAGCTCACCTGAAAGTCCTTGCCGACGTGGTCGTTTCGTTCCATGGCGAGGGCGACTTCCGATCGGATGCCCTCGTCTTCGCGGGCAGCGCAATGGAATTGGTGGACATGGCTGTGGGCTGGCAACGGCTTGGCGTCGACGGGGTGCGGCTGCGGCCGGCCGTCAATGCCACCGACCTGCCGGTGATCGTCGACGAGGTGGTGCCGCTGCTGCAGCGAGCCGGCCGCTTCCGCACCGCCTATCGGCGCGGCGAAACCCTGCGGGCCCGCCTGGGCCTGCCCGTGGCGCCCAACCGCTACTCGGCGGTGCACCGATGACACCCGTGCCGCTGTCGATCCTGGACCTGGTGCCGATCCTTTCCGGCGGGGACGCGGCGACGGCGTTGCACAACACGATCGCGCTCGCCCAGCACGCCGAGCGGTGGGGTTATCGCCGGTACTGGATCGCCGAGCATCACTTCGTCGCCGTCGCCAGCGCGGCACCGGCGGTGCTGATCGGCCAAATCGCGGCCGCTACCAACACGATTCGAGTGGGCTCGGCGGCCGTGCAGCTCAGTCACACCACCGCCGCCGCGGTGGTGGAAAGCTTCGGCATGCTCGACGCGTTCTATCCGGGCCGCATCGACCTCGGCCTGGGCCGCTCGGCGCAGCGGCGGATGACCAAGCCGCGATCCCCGAGACCCCCCAGGCCCGAACCTGCCCGCGAATGGCGCGAGGTCGACGGCGTGGTCATCCCGCCGCCGTACGATCTGCGCAAGCTGCTGGGCAGCGGCCGGGTGCAGGCGACCCAGGCGATCCTGCAGCAGCCCGAGGCCGTCGCGCCCGACTTCGCCGAACAGCTCGCGGACATCATGGCGATGCTGGCGGGAACCTACGAGGTCGACGGGTTCGACGTGCACGCCGTGCCCGGGGAGGGCGCCGCCCTGACGCCGTGGATATTCGGCAGCAGCAAGGGCCGCAGCGCCCAGGTCGCGGGCGCACGGGGGCTGCCGTTCGTGGCCAGCTACCACCTCACCCCGGCTACGGCGCTGGACGCCATCGACGCCTACCGGGACGCGTTCGTCCCGTCGGCGGCGCTGCCGCGGCCCTACGTGGTGGTGTCGGCCGACATCGTGGTCGCCGACGACTCCGACACCGCGAAGCACCTGGCGTCCAGCTACGGCCACTGGGTGTACTCGATCCGGGCCGGCGGCGGCGCCGTCCCCTATCCCGACCCCGACGAGTGCGGCCCGCTGACCGACGAGCAGCTGGAGGTCGTGATCGACCGGCTGGCAACGCAATTCGTCGGCAACCCCGACGAGGTCGCCGAGCGGCTGGAGACGCTGCAGCGCGCGACCGGCGCCGACGAGCTCGTGATCACCTCGGTCACCCACGGGCATGCCGACCGGTTGCGCTCGCACGAACTGATCGCCAAGCGGTGGGGGCTGGAGGGTTGAGCTTTCGAGAGGGCAAGCGCCGCAAACCGATTCACCTGGCCGCGCACTTCCCGGGCGTCAACAACACGACGGTGTGGACCGACCCCGCCGCCGGCAGCCAGATCGAGTTCGAGTCGTTCGTGCACCTGGCCCGCAGCGCCGAACGGGGATTGTTCGACTTCTTCTTCCTGGCCGAGGGTCTGCGACTGCGGGAGCACCGCGGCCGCATCTACGACCTCGACGTGGTGGGCCGTCCGGACACCTTCACCGTGCTGGCCGCGTTGGCCGGCGTCACCGACCGCATCGGGCTGACCGGCACCATCAACACCACCTTCAACGAACCCTTCGAAGTGGCAAGGCAATTCGCGACGCTCGACCACCTGTCCGGCGGCCGCGCCGGCTGGAACATGGTGACCTCCTCGGACGCCTTCACCGGCGCCAACTTCCGCCGCGGCGGCTTTCTGGATCACGCCGATCGGTATTCGCGCGCCGAGGAGTTCCTCGCGGTGGCCCGCCAATTCTGGGACAGCTGGGCGGCCGACGCCGTGCTGGCCGATGTCGATGCCGGGGTCTACGTCCATCCCGACCGGATCCGCGGCGTCGCACACCGCGGTCCGCAGTTCGACGTGCGCGGGTTTGCGACGGTGCCCGCCGGCCCGCAGGGCCATCCGATATTGCTGCAGGCCGGCGACTCCGCCGACGGCCGCGCGTTCGGCGCGCGCAACGCCGACGCCTTGTTCACCCTGCACTCGTCGCTTCAGGACGGCCGGCGCTACTACGCCGACGTCAAGGGCCGCGCCGCGTCCTACGGCCGGGACCCCAACCGGCTCAAGGTTTTTCCGGCGGCGACGTTCGTCATCGGCGACACCGATTCCGAAGCGCAGGACAGGGCGCGCCACATCCGCTATCAGCAGGTCACCGGTGCGACGGCGATCGCGATGCTCGAACAAGTGTGGGGCCGCGACCTGTCGGGTTACGACCCGGACGGCCCGCTACCCGACGTCGATCCGATCATCGACAGCGACATCACGCAGGGCCGGGTCCGGCATGGCGACCCGATCGCGGTCGCCCGCCGCTTCCGCGAGCGCGCTTCGGCCGAGAACCTGTCCATCCGCGAGCTGATCATCGCGGTCACCAGCCGCGAGCAGTTCGTGGGCACCCCGGCGCACATCGCCGACGGGATCGACACCTACGTCCAGGCCGACGCCTGCGACGGGTTTATCCTGGTGCCGCACCTGACGCCGCACGGCCTGGACGAGTTCGTCGACCGAGTGGTGCCAATGCTGCAGGAGCGGGGCGCATTCCGCACGGAGTACGCCGGCGAGACGCTGCGGGATCACCTGGGGCTCAACGAGGTTGCGCCGGCGGCTCAGGGCCGCTAGGGGGCGACAAGCTTGACGAGGCTGCTGACCGCGGCGCCCACTCCACCGATGAATGCCCTGGCCATGTCACGAGTGGACGCGCCGGCGCCGTCCTGCAGCGAGGTCAGCCACGCGATCGCGTCATCGCGTTCGTTGTCGTGATACACCCGCACCGGGCATGGCATCCACGCGCCGATGCTGCGCGATGGCGCCCGGATCCAGTCGAGGTCGCTCACGACCGCGCAGCCATCAAGCAGCCGCACGTAGCTCACCCCGAGCCGGGTATCGGCCCACAGCGCGCCCGGCGTGATGCGCCGGAAGCCCGGGCCGAACTGGTAGAGCAGCCGCATCCGACCGCCCGTTCGTCGCGCTTGATCGACCAGCGGCGCAAAGACCCGGTCGTAATCGGCTGCCGTGACCGTGCCTGCCGCTTCCAGGCCCTGAATGCCGGGGGGCATGCCCGTAAGTTCTTTCAGCACACCGCTCTCCCTTCATCCTGCAATTTATTTCCCATAGCAACTATTGCACTATGATATAGTAAGTGGGCCCGAGCAGAAAGGGTGTGCGCATGAAGATCGCCATCGTCGGAGCCGGCATCGCCGGCCCCACGCTCGCGTACTGGCTTTGGCGCTACGGCCACGAGCCGACCCTGATAGAAAAATCGCCGCGGCTCCGCACCGGCGGTTATGTCGTGGACTTTTGGGGTGGCGGGTACACCGTCGCCGAACGCATGGGACTTGCCCCCGAATTGCACGCCGCCGGATACGAGGTGCAGGAGCTGCGACTCGTGGACCGGAATTCGCGGAAGGTGGGCGGCTTTTCGACGGAGTTGTTCCGGCGCAACCTCGATGGACGCTTCGCCACCCTGCCGCGCGGTGATCTGGCGGCCATGATCTACCGCTCGATCGACGACCACGTCGAAACCCTGTTCGGTGAGAGCGTTTCGGCCATCGCGCAAGACAACGCGGGGGTCCGGGTCACGTTCGAGCACGGCCAGTCACGCCCGTTCGATCTGGTCGTCGGCGCCGGTGGCATCCATTCGCCCGTGCGCGGCTTGGTGTTCGGCCCGGAATCGAATTTTGAGGTCGACCTAGGCTACCGAGTGGCCGCCTTCGGAGTCGAGGGCTATCAGCCGCGCGACGAGCTCGTCTACCTCGCCTACACGACACCCGGGCGTATGCTCGCGCGGTTTGCGATGCGCGGCGAAAAGACCTTGTTCCTGTCCGTTTTCACCGCCGACCACATGAGCGGCCCCGACCCGCAGGACTTGTCGGAGGTCAGGACCACCCTGTCGCAAGTCTTCGGCGACGCCGGGTGGGAATGCCCCGAGATCCTCCGCGAACTGGACGGCGCCCCCGAGGTGTACTTCGACCGCGTGAGCCAAATCGTCATGGACCGCTGGTCGCAGGGGCGGGTAGCACTCATCGGCGATGCCGCGGCCGCCGTCTCGTTATTGGCGGGGGAGGGGACGGGTCTGGCCATGGTGCAGGCCTACGTGCTGGCCGGCGAACTCGGCCGCGCGGGTGCCGATCACCGCGAGGCGTTTCGTCGCTACGAACGCCGACTGCGTCCGATCGTCGAGGCCAGGCAGCGGTCGGCGCGGGCGTTCGCCTCGATGTTCGCGCCCAAGACGACGCTCGGGTTGTGGACCCGGAATCAGGCATCCAAGTTGATGGACATCCCGTGGCTGGCCGGCCCGGTCATCAGGCGTGAATTCCGCGACGACATTGCTTTGCCCGAGTACGTCGCGCAGCGCTAGCTCGTGGCTGCCGAGCGGGACTCGACCAGGGCGGCGAGCTTGTCCAGGGCCATCCGGGTGCCCAGCTCGTTGTCGTGCGGGGAAATTCCGGCGGGGACGCCCTGGTGCAGCATCACCACCTCCGCGCCGCCGTCGGCGTCGGACAGCGTCGTGACGATCCGCATCGCGCCACCGAACGCCGGATCGGCCGTCTCGAATTCGAGTTCCTCGACCACCCGCTCGCCCGGCACCAGCTCGACGAACCGGCCGTGGTAGGTGTCGGTGGCTGCGGCCGTCTTGCCCCGCCGTTGCGGCGACGCGTATGTCAGCGACACCCGAAACCGGCCGCCGACGCGGGCGTCGAATTCGCGCACGAGTGCGCTCATGCCGTCGGGGACCCGCCATGCGGCAACCGCATCGGCGTCGATGAGCGCGCGGTACACCGCCTCCGGTGACGCGCGGATGCGCCGGACGACGCGGGTCTGCGTCATTGCGCGCGCTGGAGCGCCGCGTCCGTCGCCTCGCGGATCGGCCCGCGCCACACGTCGCCGTGGCCGGGTAGCAGCACCTCGGTGTCCAGCGAGGCCAGCGCGCCCAGGCTGTGCAGGCAGTTCCGCTGGTCGTGGCTGAACATCGCCGGCAGCAGCTGCGGCCCGCCGCGACGCAGCAGCGGGTGGCCGGTGATCAGGGCGTCGCCGCTGGCCAGCACGCCGTCGACGACGTACGAGCAGTGCCCGCCGGTGTGGCCCGGCGTGGCGATGGCCGTGGGGTTGCCGGGCAGGCCCGCGGCCACCTCGGCGGTCAGCGGCCGGGTCGACGGGATGCCGTCGCGGATCAGCCCGCCGTTGCGCACCACGTGCGCGCCCCACACCGCCCACCGTGGCCGCCAAATGCGCAGTGCCACATCGAAAATGGATACCTGCTCCAGGTACTCCCGCTTCGCGTGACCCACCTCGTCGGCGTGGCAATACACCGGGGTGCCGTGCTCGCGGGCGAACCAGATCGCCGAGCCCAGGTGGTCGATGTGCGCGTGCGTCAGCAGGATCGCGCGCACGTCGCCCGCGCCGTAGCCCAGCTTGGCCAGCGAGGCCAGCACGTCCTCGCGATCCCCGGGGTAACCGGCGTCGATCAGCAGCACGCCGGTGCCGTCGACGACCAGGGTCCAGTTAACGGCGTGGCCCTGGGCGAGGTACACGGTGTCGGTGACCTGAACAAGAGTCGGTGCTGGTCCCACGCCAGTGAGCATAGGAGTAGAAATAACCCGTGGCTGAACTGAAACTCGGATACAAAGCGTCCGCTGAACAATTCGCACCGCGCGAGCTCGTCGAACTGGCTGTCGCCGCCGAAGGTCACGGCATGGACAGCGCAACCGTCAGTGACCATTTCCAGCCGTGGCGGCACGAGGGCGGGCACGCCCCGTTCTCGCTGGCCTGGATGACCGCCGTCGGCGAACGCACCAAGCGGATCGTGCTGGGCACCTCGGTGCTGACCCCGACCTTCCGCTACAACCCCGCCGTCATCGCGCAGGCCTTCGCCACCATGGCCTGCCTGTACCCGAACCGGATCTTCCTCGGCGTCGGAACCGGCGAGGCGCTGAACGAGATCGCCACCGGGTACGAGGGCGACTGGCCGGAGTTCAAGGAGCGGTTCGCCCGGCTGCGCGAGTCGGTGCGGTTGATGCGGGAGCTGTGGCGCGGCGACCGCGTCGACTTCGACGGCGAGTACTACCGCCTCAAGGGCGCCTCGATCTACGACGTGCCCGAGGGCGGCGTCCCCATCTACATCGCGGCCGGCGGCCCGGCGGTGGCCAAGTACGCCGGGCGGGCCGGTGACGGGTTCATCTGCACCTCCGGCAAGGGCGAGGAGCTGTACAAGGACAAGCTGCTGCCGGCGGTGGCCGACGGCGCGGCGGCCGCCGAGCGCAATGTCGACGATGTCGACAAGATGATCGAGATCAAGATCTCCTACGACCCGGACCCCGCCCTGGCGCTGGAGAACACCCGGTTCTGGGCGCCGCTGTCGCTGACCGCCGAGCAGAAGCACAGCATCGACGACCCGATCGAGATGGAGAAGGCCGCCGACGCGCTGCCGATCGAGCAGGTCGCCAAGCGCTGGATCGTGGCCTCCGATCCCGACGAGGCCGTGGCGAAGGTCAAGGACTACGTCGACTGGGGCCTGAACCACCTGGTGTTCCACGCGCCCGGCCACGACCAGCGCCGGTTCCTGGAGCTCTTCGAAAAGGACCTGGCGCCCAGGCTGCGGCGACTTGCCTGAACCACCCTCAGCGATCTACGTTGCCGCTCCCGAGCCGGAGACCGGCAAGTCGACGATCGCGCTGGGTCTGCTGCACCGGCTGACCGCCACGGTCGCCAGGGTCGGTGTGTTCCGCCCGATCACCCGGGCTCCGGACGGCAAAGGCCGCGACTACATCCTGGAACTGCTGCTGGAGCACACCAGCGCGGGTCTTTCCTACGAGCAGTGCGTGGGCGTGACGTACCAGCAGCTGCACGCCGACACCGACGCCGCGATCGCCGGCATCGTCGACTCGTATCACGCGATGGCGCAGGGCTGCGACGCGGTGGTGATCGTCGGCAGCGACTACACCGACGTCGCCCGGCCCGCCGAGCTCTCGGTCAACGCGCGCATCGCGGCCAACCTCGGCGCGCCGGTGCTGCTGACCGTGAGCGGCAAAGGCCGTACCCCGGTGGAGGTGGCCGCCGTCGTCGAGGTGTGCCTGGCCGAGTTGATCGCTCGGCACGCCCACACCGCCGCGGTGGTGGCCAACCGCTGCGATCCGGCGGAGCTGGCCGACGTCCAAAAAAAGGTGGGGGAGGCGTTGCGGCCGTCCTCGCTGCGCAGCTACGTGCTGCCCGAGGAGCCGCTGCTGTCGGCGCCGACGGTCGCCGAACTGGAGGCGGCCGTGGGCGGGACGCCGGTCAGCGGCGAGGCGTCGCTGCGGGAACGTGAGGTGCTGGCCGTGCTGGTCGCCGGGATGACCGCCGATCACGTGCTGGAACGGCTGAGCGACGGCATGGCGGTCATCACCCCCGGCGACCGCTCCGACGTGGTGCTCGCCGTCGCCAGCGCCCACGCCGCGGAAGGGTTTCCATCGCTGTCGTGCCTGGTGCTCAATGGCGGGTTCGAGCTGCATCCCTCGATCGCGGCGCTGGTGAGCGGTCTGCGGCTGCGCCTGCCCATCATCGCGACCGCGCTGGGCACCTACGACACCGCCAGCGCGGCGGCCTCGGCGCGCGGCCGGGTCACCGCGATGTCGCAGCGCAAGATCGACACCGCGCTCGAGCTGATGGACCGCCACGTCGATATCGCGGATCTCCTGACGCAGCTTGCCATTTCGATCCCGACCGTGGTCACCCCGCAGATGTTCACCTACCAGCTGCGGCTGCGCGCCCGCGCGGATCGCAGGCACATCGTTCTTCCCGAGGGCGACGACGACCGCATCCTCAGATCGGCCGGCCGCCTGCTGCAGCGCGGCGTCGCCGACCTGACCATCCTGGGCGACGAAGCCCAGATCCGGCTCCGCTCGTCAGAGCTCGGCGTGAACCTGGACGGCGCAACGGTGATCGATCCGCTGACCAGCGAGCTGCGTGAGAAGTTCGCCGAACAGTACGCCGAGCTTCGCAAGGCGAAGGGGATCACCGTCGAGCACGCGCGCGAGATCATGCGCGACGGCACATATTTCGGCACCATGCTGGTCCACAACGGCGCGGTCGACGGCATGGTCTCGGGTGCCGCCCACACCACCGCGCACACCGTCCGGCCCGCCTTCGAGGTCATCAAGACCGTTCCGGATGTGTCCACCGTCTCCAGCGTCTTCTTCATGTGCCTGCCCGACCGGGTGCTGGTCTACGGCGACTGCGCGATCATCCCGAATCCGACGTCCGAGCAGCTCGCCGACATCGCGATCAGCTCCGCGCGCACCGCCGCACACTTCGGCATCGAGCCGCGAGTGGCCATGCTGTCCTACTCGACCGGGGATTCCGGTGCGGGAGCCGATGTGGAAAAGGTCAGGACGGCAACGGATTTGGTGCGACGCCGCGACCCGAAGCTGCTGGTCGAAGGTCCCATTCAGTACGACGCCGCCATCGAGCCGTCCGTCGCGGCCACCAAGCTGCGTGATTCGCCGGTGGGCGGGCGCGCCACGGTGCTGATCTTCCCCGACCTCAACACCGGCAACAACACCTACAAGGCGGTGCAGCGCAGCGCCGGTGCGATCGCTATCGGCCCGGTGTTGCAAGGCTTGCGCAAACCGGTCAACGACCTGTCCCGCGGCGCGACGGTCGAGGACATCGTGAACACCGTTGCCATCACCGCGATCCAGGCGCAGGGCAGCCATGGCCGGTAACCGCCTCGTGCTGGTGATCAACTCCGGCTCGTCGTCGCTGAAATTTCAACTGGTCGAGCCCGATTCGGGCGAGGCGCGGGCGTCCGGCCACATCGAGCGGATCGGGGAGGACGCCTCCTCCGTGCCCGACCACGACGCGGCGCTGCACCGCGCGTTCGACGAGTTGGCGCAGGACGGCATCGACCTACGGACGTGCGGTCTTGTGGCGGTCGGGCACCGGGTGGTGCACGGCGGCAACGAATTCTATCGGCCGACGCTGATGGACGACGCGCGCATCGCCGCCCTCGAGAAGCTGTCCGAATTGGCGCCGCTGCACAATCCGCCCGCGCTCAAGGGAATCGAGGTGGCGCGCAAGCTGCTGCCCGACGTGCCCCACGTGGCGGTGTTCGACACGGCGTTCTTCCACGACATGCCGCCCGCGGCGGCGACCTACGCGATCGACCGTCAGGTGGCCGAGCGGTGGCAGATCCGGCGCTACGGATTTCACGGCACCTCGCACCGTTACGTCAGCGAGCAGGCCGCCGCCTTTCTGGACCGGCCGATCGGCGGCCTGAAACAGATTGTGCTGCACCTGGGTAACGGTTCCTCGGCGTCCGCGGTCGCCGGCACCCGGCCGATCGACACGTCCATGGGCCTGACGCCGCTGGAGGGCCTGGTGATGGGCACCCGCAGCGGTGACATCGACCCCAGCATCGTCAGCTACCTGTGGCACCGGGCGAACATGGGCGTCGACGACGTCGAGGCCATGCTGAACGAACGGTCCGGGATGCTGGGCCTGTCCGGCGAGCGCGACTTCCGAAGGCTGCGCGAGATGATCGAATCGGGCGACGGCGCGGCGCAATTGGCCTACAGCGTGTTCATTCACCGGCTGCGCAAGTACATCGGCGCCTACCTGGCGGTCCTGGGGCACACCGATGTCATCACCTTCACCGCCGGAATCGGCGAGAACGATCCGGCCGTGCGCCGCGACGCGGTGGCCGGCCTGGAGGAGCTGGGCATCGTGCTCGACCAGCGCCGCAACCTCAGCGGGGGCCGGGGCGCGCGACAGATATCCGCCGACGGGTCGCCGATCGTGGTGCTGGTGATACCGACCAACGAGGAACTGGCCATCGCCCGCGACTGTGTCGGCGCGTTAAGCGGTTAGGAATCCCAGGCTGTTTCGCCCCGGCCCGACCGCCGGGGTGGGGTCGGCCCCCACGGTTCGCGTCAGCAGCTCGTGGTAGACGTCGCGAAAGTCGGTGGTGTACTTCAGGTCCCCGTTGTCCAGATCGGTGAGGCTGGGCTCCTCGCCGTAAAAGCCGCCTTTCACCGGCGTGCCCGCGACGAGGACGGGGCCGGCGGTGCCGTGGTCGGTGCCCTGAGAGGCGTTGGCGTGCACCCGGCGGCCGAACTCCGAGTACGCCATCACGACCACGTTCGAACCGGCCACCTGTTGTAGGAAGCCGGTGACCGCCTGGTCGAACGTCTGCAGCAGACGTTGCTGCGTGTTGCGTTCGCCGGCGTGGGTGTCGAATCCGCCCAGTTGCACCGTGTATACCCGCGTCGGCACCCGCGCCTTCACTGCCCCGGCCACCGCGCTCAGCTGTGCTGACAGCGAATTGTCCTGGTGACCTTTGGGTTTCACCGGATCGAATGTCTTGCTGACGGTCTGCGCGGCGCGATACGCCTTGCACACCGCGGCCATCGCCGGGGTGTCGTCGGGGTCGTCGGCGCCAAGCGCTCCCATGATCGCGTCGAGGCCGTCCCCGGCCGGGGCGTGGGTGGGGGAAAGCGCCGCCGCGGTGCGGTTTTCACCGACGGCCAGTGGCGGCAGCACGGGCCCGATGTTCACCGCGCGCAACGGGTCGTCGCCGGTGGCGTCGAGCCAGCGGCCGATCCAGCCGGTCGAGACCGGCTCGGCCGGCGACGCCGTCTGCCAGATGTCCATGGACCGGAAGTGGCTGTGGTCGGGCTTGGGATAGCCGACGCCTCGGACGATCGCGAGTTGGCGCTGGTTCCACAGTTGGGCCAGACCCTTCATCGCGGGGTTGAGCCCGAGCCGCTCGTCGAGGTGGATCACCTCGCCAGGCGCGTAGGCCAGGTCGGGCCGCGCGTCGTGGTACGTGTTGTCGCCGTAGGGGATCAGCGTGTTGATGCCGTCGTTGCCGCCGTAGAGCGTGGCGATCACCAGCACGCCGGCGCCCGCGGGCAGGGGGCGGTCCCGCGCGGCGCGAATGAGGTCGGGCCGTTCGACCGCCACCGCCGTCGACAGCAGGCCGGCCGCGCCGACGCCCGCGCTGGCGATCAGGAATCTGCGGCGGTTGATCTCGGGCATCGGCTATCCACTCAGGAGGTCAGGTATTCGGGAGTGTTGACGGCGGCGGCGACCAACTGCGGCGGCCTGCCCACCAGGGGTTGCAGCGCGTCGGCGGTCCGGTCCGACCACGCCCCGACCCCGATCAGGTAGCCGACCGCGTCGATGCGGTCGCCCGGGGCGGCGCTTTCGACGCCCGACAGATCGCCGACCTGCGCCAGCCGGCTCGCGGCGCGCAGCCTGGTCTGTGCGCTCGCGGTGGACAGCCACACCTGGCCGCGCGGCCAGCCGCCGACGCTCGGAGGGTAGAACGGCCGCTGCCCCAGCCCGCGCAACGTCGCGTCGGCGAGCTTGCGGTGCGCCGGGTCCGCCGCCGGCACGCGCAGCGCACGCATCACGCCGACGAGCCATTCGACCGGGGTGTTTACTCTGCTGTTTCGGGCGCCTCGGCCCGAGGTGAATTCGTCGTCGGTGAGGATCGCTCGGGTCAGTGCCCGCAGGTCGCGTCGCGGGCCGTACGCGGCGACCAGGCGGCCGAGCGTCTGCGGTGAGGGCGGGTCGTCCGAAGCCAATCGCTGCCACAGGCGTCCCGCGACGTACTCCGCCGACTTGGGCTGGCTCAGCACGGCGTCGCAAAATCCGGCGGCGTCGAAGTTCTGGGTCCGGCCGAACAGCGTCTTGGCGCTCGGGTCATGGCGTTTCGGAAGCAGGGCCGTTTGGCCGTTGGCGCCGATCTCCCATCCCGTCAGGGCCCGCGCGCCGGCGCGCACGTCGTCCTCGGTGTAGCCGTTGCCGTGACCCAGCGCGAACAGCTCCATGAACTCGCGCGCGAGGTTCTCGTTGGGGGCCTTGGCCGTATTGGTCTGGCCGTCCAGCCAGCGCAACATCGCGGCGTCGGTCAGCATCGCGTAGGCCAGCGCGCGGAAGTCGCCCAGCGATCCGGCGCGCAGCTTCTGGTTTTGCGCGGCCATGTGCGCCGCCACCCGCACCTTTTGGGCGGAAGTGGCAAAGTGGTTGTGCCACAACAGGGTCAACTTCTCGTGGATCGGCTGGCCGACGGTGACCATGCGGCTCAGCCACCAGTCGGACAGCACGCGCTGCTGCTCGGAAAGCTGGCCGTTGTATTGCTTGCGGGCCGCCGGGGTCGCGCCCTTGCCGGGGGCGCGCGGCGCCTGCAGGGAGGGCATCGGGGTGGCGATCGCGCCCGGGTCCGCGTCGGGGTTGGTGCTCAGCATGGTGTCGACGTGGCCCGGCCAGTCCCGGGTCAGGGCCGCGTCGACCTCGGGCCCGGTCACCCCGAACCCGGCCCGACGCAGCCCGCTGGCGGTGCTGATCCACCGCGTCGACTCCCCCGACATGGGATAACTGTGCGGCACGAACCTAGGTTTTCGCTGTGTGTGCGGTCGCTGCCTCGAGTGTGCGTCGACGGCGGGAAAATCGCCCGATTTCCACCCCTGGCGCACACGCAAAGCCATGGATGCGCACTCGATTGCCCTGTGTATAGAGGGAGCCGCGAACTGTGGTCGATGTGCGACCGTTCCGGCATGGAACCGGGGGAACCGTTTATCGGCAGCGAGGCATTGGCGAGCGGGGCGTTGAGCCGCAATGAGCTGCGGACCGGCTATCGCGCGGTGTTTCCGAACGTCTACCTGACCAAGGAGGTCGAGCTCTCGCTTGAGCTGCGCGTCTTCGCCGCCTGGGTGTGGTCGCGGCGGAAGGCGACGATCGTGGGCGCGGCCGCCGCGGCCTTACACGGCTCCAAGTGGATTCCCGACAATGTTCCGATCGAGCTGAATCACGCCAACACGCGCCCGCCTCGCGGCGTGCTGACGCGGCGCGACGCGCTGCTCGAGGGCGAGACGCAGGTGATGGACGGGCGCACCGTGACCACGCCCGAGCGAACCGCCTTCGACATCGGGCGGCGCGGGGCCGTTCATTCGGCCGTGGTCCGGCTCGACGCGCTCGCGCGGGCAACGGGTTTCAAGGTCGAGGACGTGCTGCGCCTCGCGAAGTGCCGTCCCCACTCGCCGGGGCTGCGGCGGCTGGAGGCTGCGCTGGCACTCGTCGACCCAGGCTCGCAGTCGCCGCGCGAGAGTTACCTGCGGCTGCTGCTCATCGACGGGGGCCTGCCTCGGCCCCAGACACAGATACCGGTGCTCGCCGACGACGGCATTCCCTTCGCTTACCTCGATATGGGCTGGGAGGAGCACATGGTTGCGGTCGAATACGACGGCGATCAACATCGGACCGACCGACGGCAATACGTCAAAGACATTCGGCGCAGTGAGATGCTCGAGCGGATGGGCTGGATCGTCGTCCGGGTCGTTGCGGAGGACCGCCCCGCCAGCATCTTGCACCGCGTCCGCGAGGCGCTGGTGGATCGAGTGTGAACGCGAGGCTTTTCAGTGTGAGCTCAGGGTGATGTTCATCGGCGTGTCGCCGCCCAGGATTCACACTCGACGCCCACCTAGAACGTGCTCGTCGGTCGCACACTGTTCGCCATGTCCACCAGCGTGTAGCGATGCCGTTGCGTGGGCGCGACGCGGGCCAGGCTGCGCAGCGACGCCTCGACGCCCAGTCGCAGGCCGTGTTCGGTGAACGGAAAGCCGAGGATGTGGTTGGTGCTGGCCTCGTTGCTCCCCAGCCAGTCCATCGCGCCGCCGAGCACCAGGGCGCGGATCTGCAGCACGCGCGGTTCGGTCGGCGGCAGCGCCTCCACGCGGCGGGCCGCGTCGCGGATCTGCTCCTCGGTGATTTCGCCCGCCGACCGGCCGGACATCAGGGTCACCGCGCTGGTCAGCCGCGCGGTGGTGAAATGCCTTGAGGTGGGCGGCACTTCGTCCAGGGTGCTCACCGCGGTCTCTCGATCACCCTCGGCCGAAAGGGATCTGGCGAGCCCGAACGCCGCCGAGATCACGCCGTCGTTGGTCTTCCACACGGTTTGGTAGAACTTGTGGTCGTCGGTGTTGCCGGCGAGCTCGGCCGTGGCGGCCAGCGCGAGCTTGGGGCCGAGCTCGCCGGGGAACGTGTCCAGCACCTCGGTGAAATGCTTTGTGGCGGAGTCGTAGTCGCCCGTGAGCAGCTCGGCCACGGCCCGGTACCAGACCAACCGCCACCGCCAGCCGACCCGCTCGGCCAGGTCGTCGAGCTTGCGGGTGGCCTTGGCCACGTCGCCGAGGTCCAGCAGCGCGCGGACCTCCATCAGCGGCAGCTCGATCGACTCGGCCACCTCGATGCCGTCGGCGTCCAGCGAGCCGTGGCGGGCCGCGCGCAACGAGTCCAGCGTCTGCACCGGCTGGGACAGCACCGTCGCCTGCAGCACGGGCGCGGCGACGTCGGCCGGGTCGACCAGCGGCACCGGCAGCGCCGTCACGATCTCCCGGGCGGTCAGCTTCTCCGAGTGCACCTGCCCGTCCAGGTACACGTCGGTGTGCGCGACGAGCAGGTCCACCCCGAACGTCGATCGGCTCGGCGAAAAGACCGTCGACAGGCCGGGTCTCGGTATCCCGGTGTCCTGGGCGACCACCTCGCGCAGCACGCCCATCAACTGGGCGGACATCTCGTCGGCGGTGGAGAACCGGCGCCGCGGGTCCGGGTCGGTGGCGCGCCGCAGCAGCCGGCCGAACGAGTCGTAGTTCTTCAGCACCGGATCGTCGTCCGGCAGGCCGTCGACGTAGCGGCCGTTGCGGGTGCGCAGGTTCAGGGTCAGCGCCGCCAGGGTGCGGCCCACCGTGTAGATGTCGGTGGCGATCGTCGGGCCGGTGCGCACAATCTCCGGCGCCTGGAAACCCGGTGTGCCATACAGGTATCCGAACGAATTGATCCGCGACACCGCGCCCAGGTCGATGAGCTTGAGTTGCTCCTCGGTGAGCATGATGTTCTCCGGCTTCAGGTCGTTGTAGACCAGGCCGATCGAGTGCAGGTAGGTCAGCGCGGGCAGGATCTCCAGCAGGTAGGCGATCGCCTCGGCGACGGGCAGCTTCTCGGACTTGCCGTCCTTGATGGCCCGCTTGAGCGACTGCCCGCCGATGTACTCCATGACGATGTAGCCGACGGGGGCCCCGTGGGCGTCCGTGTGCTCGACGAAGTTGAAGATCTGCACGATCTGCGGGTGAACCACCTCGGCGAGGAACTGGCGCTCGGCCATCGCGATGGCCTGCGCCTCGGCGTCGCCGGAATGCACCAGGCCCTTGAGCACCACCGGGCGGTCGTTGACGTTGTGGTCGAGCGCCAGGTAAACCCAGCCCAGTCCGCCGTGCGCGATGCAGCCCTTGACCTCGTACTGCCCGGCGACGGTGTCACCCGGATTAAGTTGCGGCAGGAAGGAATACGGGCTGCCGCACGACGGGCACCAGCCCTCCGACTCGCCCTTGCCCTCCGCCCCCGACCGGCCGACCGGCTTGCCGCAGTTCCAGCAGAAGCGCTTGGACTCCGGCACCACCGGGTTGGTCATCAGGGCCTCGAGCGGATCGATGTCCCGCACCCGCGGGATCTCGACCAGGCCACCGCCGAGCTGCCGCGTCGGCGGCAGCACCCGCGTGGCCACCGTCATCCGTTCCGGCGCGTCGGTGTCGAGCCCGGGGATGAGGAAGTCGTCGTCATCGTCGTCGAAATCGGGACGGAACAGCGCCTGGGTGGCCTGCGGGCGCGACTCCGCCGCCGCGCCGGTCTGCACCTCGGGCGGCTGGTCTTCGGAATCCTCGAAGTGGGTGGCCTCGGCCATCAGTCCACATACCTCGGCGTCGGGGGGGCGGGCGCGGGACCCAGAACCGTCAACCACTTGCGGTACAACGTGTTCCACGTGCCGTCCCGGCGGATGCGTTCCAGCGTGCCGTTGACGAACCGGACCAGGCCGGTGTTGTTCAGGTTGACGCCGATGCCGTAGGGCTGGGTGGCCATGTTCGGCCCCACGATGTGCAGGTAGGGGTCTTCCTCCACCAGCCCGGCCAGGATCGAGTCGTCGGTGCTGACGGCGTCGATCTCCCGTTGCTGCATGGCGACCAGGCAGTCGGCCCAATTCACCACCGACACGACGACCGGCGGCGGGTCGATCTGCTGGATCCGGTGCAGCGACGTGGTTCCCTTGGCCACGCAGACGCGCCTGCCCGACAGGTCGGCCACCTTGGCGATCGGCGAGTCCCGCGGGGCCAGGATGCGCTGGTTGGCGTCGAGGTAGACGGTGGAGAAGTTGACCAGCTTGCGCCGCTCGCAGGTGATGGTCATGGTCTTGACCACGACGTCGACCTCCGAGCGCTGCAGCGCGGTGACGCGCTCGTCGGCGGAGAGGATCCGGTACTCGACGTGCGACGGGGCGCCGAAGATGTCGCGCGCGATCTCGCCGGCGATGTCGACGTCGAAGCCGGTGATCTCGCCGGTGATCGGGTCGCGGAAGCTGAACAGGTTGCTGCCGATGTCGAGCCCGACGATCAGCCTGCCGCGCGCGCGGATGTCGGCCACGGCGGCGTCGGCCTCGGCCTTGTTGGGGAAGGGCCGCAGGCTGGCGGTCGCGTTGCAGCCCTGGCTGGGGTCGTCGGGCGGCACCGGCGGCTGCGGAGGCAGCTGCTCCATGCCGACCGGCGTGGGCGGCGGCAGCGTCGGCACGGTGGCCACCGTCAGCGTCTCGGTGTGGCCGCAGCCGGCCAGCACGACCGCGGTGGCCAGTGCGCCCAGACAGCGCCTCATCACCGGTATTCCTTCAGCCGTGGCCACAGGCCCAGCGCGACGGCGATCGCGGCTCCGAGGGACAGCACGACGCCGCCCACCTGGGCGCCGGACAGCCCGCTGCGCGCGTTGAGCACGTCGTTGCGCAGGTGGGTCCGGCTCTGGTCCATGGCCTTGCCCAACTCGTCCTCGAGCTTGTCGAAGGCGGGGGTCGAGTCGTCCTCGCCGCTGCCCAGCGCGACCTGCGTGGCCGCCCGGTAGTTGCCCACCGAGATGTAGGAGTTGATCCGGTCGTTGGCCTGCCGCCAGCGCAGCAGCAGCTGATCGGCGCCCTCCAGGTCGGGCTTGTCGACGGCGTCGCTGCGCGACAGGTACTGCTCGAGCTGGGAGTGCATGGAGTCGATGCGGTCGTAGAACGACTGCTTGCGCATCTCTTCGTCGCCGCGGCGAATCAGCGACAGCGTCTCGTCGGCCCGCGCCTGTTGCGCGGTGATGGCGACGTTGGTGACGGTCCTGAGTGACTCCGCGGCGGTGTCCTTGGCGCTACGACTCGCGGTCGTGGAGATGGTTAGCGCGGTCCCGACCCATACCACCATGACGAGGATACCGAGCGCGCCGACGACCAGCCCGGGGTTGATCCGGCGCCGGGTGCGCCGGGCCAGCCAGCGATGGGAGAACGCGCCGAACACCACCGTGCTGGCGACGACGAGGATCACCGGGGCCGGGAAGTGCGTGGACGCCGTGGTTTCGCTGTCCACCCGCTCCGACGTCGCCTGATACAGCTGCGCGGCGTCCGGCAGGATCCTCGACTGCATCAGCCCCGAGGCCTCCGACAGGTACGACGACCCGACCGGGTTGCCCTCCCGGTTGTTGGTCCGCGCGATTTCGATCAGCCCCGTGTACACCGCCAATTCGGCATTGAGCCGGCCCAGCAACTGCACCAGCGGTTCGTCGGTCAGCCCGCTCGACGCGCGGGTCACGGCCACCGAGGCGTCCGTGATGGCCTGCTCGTAGCGCAGCCGGACCGGGCGCGGCTCGGCCTGGGCGATGAACGCGGTGGCCGCCGCCGCGTCGGCCACCGACAGCGTCGTGTAGAGCCGCCCGGCGGCGAACGACAGCGGCTCGGTGTGGTTGAGCACCGTGGAGAGCACCTGCTGGCGGTGGTTGATCGTCGTCGACGTGGCGAAGGCGCTGGAGACGCCGAGGGCGGCCAGCACGATCCCGATGGTCAGGATCCGCCCCGGCGTGGTGGAGACAAACCACCAGCGGGGGTGGGCCGGTTCGGCCGGCGACCGCGACCCCTTCGGCTCGGTCGACGGGTGCGCCAGCTCAACCGTCACGTCTGCTCAGCCCTCATCTTTCGGCCCCAAATTTCGCCGCACCAACCCGAATAAGCGAATTCTAAGAGAATGTTGGGCCGGATGGGGGGAGGCGACCCGATTGACCGGGCGGATCGCCTGCATATCCTGATCTCGTGCACGGCGACGGTGACGGATGGGTGGTATCCGACAGCGGCGCTCATTACTGGGGCCGCTACGGCGCGGCCGGCCTGTTGTTGCGCGCCCCCCGGCCCGACGGCACGCCCGCGGTGCTGCTGCAGCACCGGGCGGTGTGGAGCCACCAAGGCGGCACGTGGGGTCTGCCCGGCGGTGCCCGGGACAGCCACGAGACCCCGGAGCAGACCGCGGTCCGCGAGGCGCATGAGGAGGCCGGCCTGCTGGCCGACCTGGTCTCCGTCCGGGCCACGGTCGTCACCGCCGACGTTTCCGGCATCGGCGGCACCCGCTGGAGTTACACCACCGTCGTCGCCGACGCGGCCGAGTTGCTGCCGACCGTGCCCAACCGGGAGAGCGCCGAGATGCGCTGGGTCGCCGAGAGCGAGGTGGCCGACCTGCCGCTGCATCCCGGTTTCGCGGCCAGCTGGCAGCGGCTGCGCACCGCGCCGGCGTTGGTGCACCTGGACCGCGACGACGAACGGCGCCGGTACCTGCCGCGCACGCTCGAGATCGAGGCCGGCGTGTTCGTGTGGTGCATGCCGGGTGCGGCCGGCGAAGAGCCGTCGCAGCTCAGCCGCCGGATCAGCTCGCTGCTGCAAGCGCCGACCTGAGCCGTTCGGCGGCCGCCCGCGGGTCGGCGGCCGCGGTGATGGCCCGCACCACCACGATTCGCCGCGCGCCGGCGGCGAGCGCGTCGGGCAGCCGCTCGGGGTCGATGCCGCCGATCGCGAACCACGGCTTGTCCGTGGCGAGTGCGGCGGCCGCCCGCACCAGTTCCAGGCCTGGCGCGGGGCGACCCGGCTTCGTCGGGGTGGGCCAGCACGGCCCGACGCAGAAGTAGTCGGCCTCCGCTGCGGCGGCCGCCGCCGCCTGGTCGGGGTCGTGGCTGGACAGCCCGATCACCGTGTCCGGCCCGACGATCTCGCGCGCCACGCCCAGCGGCAGGTCGCGTTGGCCCAGGTGCAGCACGTCGGCGCCGGACGCGCGGGCGATGTCCGCGCGGTCGTTGACCGCGAACAGGGCGCCGTGCCGGCGGGCCGCCTCGGCGAGAATCTCGCAGGCGGCCAGCTCGTCGCGCGCCTCGAGCGGCCCGAACTGCAGCTCCCCGGCAGACCCCTTGTCGCGGAGCTGGACGATGTCGACCCCGCCGGCCAGGGCGGCGTCGGCGAACTCGGCCAGGTCGCCCAGCTCGCGGCGGGCGTCGGTACACAGGTACAGCCTCGCCGCGGCGAGACGGGAAGCCGGTTGGTGCACAGCGCGACGGTATCGCGCTAGCGTGGACTCCGAAGAGCACGGGAGCCCCGGGTTACCGGCGGGGCTGAGAGTGGGCATCGCCAGAAACAACTGGACCTGCCCTTACCGTCACACCTGATCCGGGTCATGCCGGCGAAGGGAGCAGCAGATGCCACATTCACTCGCCGTGGTAGGCGGCGGGGTCATCGGGCTGTCGGTGGCGCGCCGCGCCGCGCAGGCCGGCTGGGCGGTGCGGGTGCATCGCACCGGCGACGCCGGCGCGTCGTGGGTCGCGGGCGGCATGCTGGCCCCGCACAGCGAGGGCTGGCCCGGCGAGGAGCGGTTGCTGCGGCTGGGCCTGGAATCGCTGCGGCTGTGGCGCGAGGGCGGTTATCTGGACGGCCTGCCGCCGGGGGTGGTCACCGCCCGCGAGTCGCTGGTGGTGGCCGTCGACCGGGCCGACGCCGCGGACCTGCGCACCGTCGCCGACTGGCTGTCCGAGCAGGGGCACCCGGTGGTCTGGGAGTCCGCCGCACGCGACGTGGAACCCCTGCTGGCCCAGGGCATCCGGCATGGTTTCCGGGCGCCCACCGAGCTGGCAGTGGACAATCGCGCGGTGCTCGACGCGCTGAGCGTGGCCTGCGAGCGCCTGGGGGTGCGCTGGGCCGGGCCGGTGAGCGACCTCGCCCTGGTGCAGGCCGACGCGGTGGTGATCGCCAACGGCATCGACGCGCCCACGCTGTGGCCCGGCCTGCCGGTGCGCCCGGTGAAGGGCGAGGTGCTGCGGCTGCGCTGGCGAAAAGGGTGTATGCCGTTACTGCAGAGGGTGATTCGTGCCCGCGTGCACGGACGCCAGGTGTACCTGGTGCCGCGCCCGGACGGGGTGGTCGTCGGCGCCACCCAATACGAGCACGGACGCGACACCGCGCCGGCGGTGTCCGGGGTGCGTGACCTGCTCGAGGACGCGTGCGCGGTGCTGCCGGCGCTGGGGGAGTACGAGCTGGCCGAGTGCGCCGCCGGGCTGCGGCCGATGACACCCGACAATCTGCCCATCGTGCAACGTCTGGACGCGCGCACCCTGGTCGCCGCAGGCCACGGACGATCCGGGTTCCTGCTGGCGCCGTGGACCGCCGAACAGATTGTCTCCGAACTCCTCCCGGTCGGAGCCGCCTCATGATCGTCACGGTCAACGAACAACAGGTCGAGGTCGACGAGCGGACCACCGTCGCCGCGTTGCTGGAGTCGCTGGGCTTCCCCGACCGGGGCATCGCGGTGGCGATGGGCTTGGCGGTGCTGCCGCGTTCGCGGTGGGCCACAACGCTATTCGACGGTGCCCGACTCGAGGTGCTGACGGCGGTGCAAGGTGGCTGAGTCCAAACTGACGATCGCCGATCGCAGCTTCGCCTCGCGGCTCATCATGGGCACCGGGGGAGCGACGAACCTGGCGGTGCTCGAGGAGGCGCTGATCGCGTCGGGGACCGAGCTGACGACCGTCGCGATCCGGCGGGTGGACGCCGAGGGCGGGACCGGACTGCTGGACCTGCTCAACCGGCTGGGCATCACGCCGCTGCCCAACACCGCGGGGTGCCGCGGCGCCGCCGAGGCGGTGCTGACCGCGCAGCTGGCCAGGGAGGCGCTGAACACCGATTGGGTCAAGCTCGAGGTGATCGCCGACGAACGCACGCTGCTGCCCGACGCGATCGAATTAGTCCGGGCGGCAGAGCAATTGGTCGACGACGGGTTCGTCGTCCTGCCCTACACCAACGACGACCCGGCGCTCGCCCGTCGCCTTGAGGACGCCGGCTGCGCGGCGGTGATGCCGCTGGGCGCCCCGATCGGCACCGGCCTGGGCATCACCAACCCGCACAACATCGAGATGATCGTCGCGCGGGCGGGCGTGCCGGTGGTGCTCGACGCGGGCATCGGCACCGCCAGCGATGCCGCGCTGGCGATGGAATTGGGTTGCGACGCAGTACTTTTGGCGACCGCGGTGACCCGCGCTGCCGACCCGCCGGCCATGGCAGCGGCGATGGCCGCCGCCGTCACCGCCGGCCACCTGGCGCGGCGCGCCGGGCGGATCCCGAAGCGGTTCTGGGCGCAGGCGTCCAGCCCCGACCGATGAAGCGCTATGTCGCGCTGGGCAGTTCGATGGCCGCCGGGCCCGGCATCAGGCCCCGCGCTACCGGCGCGCCGCGGTGGTCGGGCCGATCGGCCCGCAACTATCCGCACCTGGTCGCCGAACGGCTGCACCTCGACCTGGTGGACGTCACCTTTTCCGGCGCCACCACGGCCCACGTGCTGGCCGAACACCAGCACGGCCGGCCGCCGCAGATCGCCGCGCTGGACGGCTCGGAGGGCCTGGTCACGGTGACCGTTGGCGGCAACGACGTCGGCTACGTGCCGCTGTTGATGGCCGCCGCGCTGCCGCGCGCGGTCCGCGGGCTGCCGCTGCTGGGCGGGCTCATTTCCGAACTGCTGGACCGCGACACGCGCGATCGGGCGCTGGCCGACGTGTTCGATTCGTTGTGCGCGGTCGGCACCGCGCTGCGCCAGGGCGCCCCGCGCGCCCGGGTGTTGTTTGTCGACTACCTGACGATCCTGCCGCCCGCGGGTGCGCCGGCTCCGCCGCTGCCGCAAGCGGATGCGGACCTGGGCCGCCACGTCGCCGCGACGCTCGAGCGCGTCACCGCCGACGCGGCTGCCGCGACCGGATGCGAGATCGTGCGCGCCGCCGACGCCAGCCGGCAACACCACGCGTGGTCGGCCGAGCCGTGGACCACCAGGCCCGCGCGATACGGTGTGCCGCTACCGGGCCGGCCGGCCCCGCTGCACCCCAACGGCGCGGGGATGCGCGCTGTCGCGGATTTGGTTGCCGCGCAACTGTAGAGCCTTAGCCGTTGGTGCGCCACCACTGGTAGAGCGCGTTGACGTCGGTGTTGGAGGCCCGGATGTGGCTCAGCACGTTCTTGGCGTCGGTGGTCCAGGTGATGACCGCGGCGTTCTTGTAAGTTCCGCACGCCACCTGCCCCGCCGTCGCGCCCGAACTGCCCTGGTGCCAGGTGCCCGGCGATTGACCGTTGTCACCGCACGCGCTCAGCGACACACCGTTGATGCCGGAGGTGAACGCGGCGGCCAGGTCGCTGCCGTTGTTGAAGAGTTGGTAGACGCCGGCGGCCGGTCCGCTGGAATCGGGGTTTTGCCCGCAATCGAGTTCGGCCAGAACGGGACCCGACAATGGCGCCGCCTGACAATTGTTGAGGCCGTAGCCCTTGGACAGCGAACCGGCCAGGTTGTTGATGTCGGCCGAGCTACCGGTGCCGGGGTCCGCGGTCGCCGTGACCGCCCCGACGAGGGCGGAACCGCCCATGAGCGCCACAGCCGTCGCGGCGCGCAGCGCGTTGGTGAGAGGGGACATTCTGAACTCCTTCATGGTGGGGGAAAATCAAGGAACCCGAGCTGCTTTCGGACCGCGCCATCGGAATGTATTGCGGGCCAATGGTTAATGTCAGCCGTTCGCGCGCCACCACTGGTAGAGCGCCGCGACGTCGGAGTTGGATCCGCGGATGAGGCTCAGCACGTTTTTGGAGTCCGTGGTCCAGATGACCTCGGCGGCATTCTGGTAGGTGCCGCACGCCACGGATCCCGAGTTGGCGTTGTTACTGCCTTGGTGCCAGGTCGTGGGCGATTGGCCGGCGTCCCCGCATGCGGTCAACACGTCGTCCTTGATGCTGGTCTTGAACGAGCCGTTCAGGCTGTCGGCGTTGTTCAGGAGGATGTACCTCGCCTGGATCGGGCCGCTGGGATCGGGGTTTTGTCCGCAGGTGAGCACGGCCAGCTCGCCGGCGTCGATGTTCCCGGCCGTGCAGTTGTTGAGGCCGTAGCCCTTGGACAGCGAGGCGGCCAGCGTGTTGACGTCCGCCGAGTTACCGGTATTGGTGGGGTCGGCTACCGCCGCGGCGGCACCGGCCAACGCGAAAACGCCCGCGAGCGCAGCCGCCGTCGCGGCTCGCAGCGCCTGGCTCAGATGAGGCATCCTTGGCTCCTAACGGTTGCGTCGCGCACCGGAAACAATGCTTCCGCTAAATGGATCGTAGGGCTATGTCCTGTCTATGCAACACATTCCGCTAGAAATTATCTGTTTGGGCATCTATTTAACCGCGGCCGGGCGGCCCCGTCCGCGCGGCAAAGCGGTTCACGGCCAGGCTATTTCGGGCCCGTCCGCCACATTCGCGCCGCTCAGCCGTGCACGCAAATAGCGAATTTCGCAGAGATAGTGCCGTCCCCGCGCCGCTCGGGTATGGTAAGCACCGCTTCACGCCGGTTAACTCCTCGCGACTGGAGAATCCATGACACAGCCACCACCGCCACCGGGATACCCGCCGCAGCAGCCTGTTGGGCAAGCGCCGAATAACTACTTGGTGTGGGCGATTTTGGCGACGATATTCTGCTTTCCCATCACCGGGATCGTCGCGATCGTGAAAGCGGCCCAGGTCAATGGAATGTGGGCGCAGGGTTTGCACGCAGAGGCACAGGCGGCGGCCGCCAGCGCCCGCAAGTGGGTCATCTGGTCGGTCATCATCTGGGCCGTCTGGGTTGTCGTCGCCATCATCTACACGGTGGCGGTCGGTATGAACGCGGACAACACCAGCGCGGCCATGATTTCCGCGATGTTCTAAGCGCGGACGCTCGTGGTAACGCGCCAACGACCGGCGCGGTTCGCCCTCGGCGCGCCGCTCCTGGTGGCCGCGTCCACGACGCTGGTGTGCGCCGCCACCTGGGTGGGTGATCCCACCACGGCGGGCGGACCGCTGCCGGTGTGTCCCACCAAGGCGCTGCTGGGCATCGACTGCCCGGGGTGCGGCAGCGCGCGAATGTTGTATTCGCTGATGCACGGCAACGTGGCGGCGGCGGCCCGGTTCAACGCGCTCGGCTTGGTGGCGCTGGTGCTGTTGGTGTGGGCCTATGGGGCGTGGACCTACGGCCGGGTGACGGGCCGGCGGGTCAACGGCTGGCAGCACCAGCGCTGGACGGCGATGGTGACTCTGGTGCTGGTGGCGGTTTGGTTTGTGGTGCGCAACATTCCTTTCGCGCCATTCACCGCGCTGTATGTCTAACCTTGGGCGCGATGGTTAAAAAATGGCGGACGATCCCGGCGGTGCTCGGCGTTGTCGCGCTGACCGCAGCCCTGGCCGGTTGCTCGCAGCGCTGCGCCACCTCGGAGCAGGCGAGCGCTGACCCGGCCGCGGCGGCGTTCGCGACCTCCCTGCACGACAAGGTCACGGCCGACGCGATGATGGCGCACCTGTCGAAACTCCAGGACATCGCCAACGCCAACAACGGCACCCGCGCCGTGGGCACCCCCGGCTACGAGGCCAGCGTCGATTACGTGGTTAACACGTTGCGCAACAGCGGTTTCGACGTGCAGACCCCGGAGTTCTCGGCGCGGGTGTTCCACGGCGACAAACCGGCGGTGACGGTCGGCGGCGCGGCCGTGGAGGCGCGGCCGTTGGAGTTCAGCCTCGGCACTCCGCCCGACGGGGTGAGCGGGCCGCTGGTTCCGGTGCCGCCGGGGGACGACCCAGGCTGTAAGCCCTCCGACTTCGACGGGCTGCGGGTGCAGGGCGCGGTGGTGCTGGTGGACCGAGGCACCTGCCCGTTCGCCCAGAAGGAGGGCGCCGCCGCGCAGCGGGGTGCCGTCGCGATGATCGTCGCCGACAACGTCGACGAGCAGCAGATGGGCGGCACCCTCGGGCCCGACACCGACGTGAAGATCCCGGTGCTGAGCGTGACCAAGTCCATCGGGATTCAGCTGCGCGCGCAGCCGGGGCCGACCACGATCAAGCTCAACGCGAGCGTGCAAAACGTCAAGGCCCGCAACGTGATCGCCCAGACCAAGACCGGGTCGCCCACCGACGTGGTGATGGCGGGCGCGCACCTGGACAGTGTTCCCGAGGGACCGGGCATCAACGACAACGGGTCGGGCGTGGCCGCCGTCCTGGAAACCGCGGTGCAGCTGGGGAATTCGCCGCAGGTGCACAACGCGGTGCGGTTCGGCTTCTGGGGTGCCGAGGAGCTCGGACTGATCGGCTCGCGTAACTACGTGGAGTCGCTGAACGTCGACGGGCTCAAAGACATCGCGCTGTACCTGAACTTCGACATGCTCGCGTCGCCCAACCCCGGTTACTTCACCTATGACGGCGACCAGTCGCTGCCGATGGACGCGCGCGGCCAGCCGGTGGTGCCGGAGGGCTCGGCCGGCATTGAGCGCACGCTGGTCGCCTACCTGAAGTCGGCCGGCAAGACGGCGCAGGACACCTCGTTCGACGGCCGTTCGGACTACGACGGATTCACGCTGGCGGGTATCCCGGCGGGCGGCCTGTTCTCGGGTGCGGAGGTGAAGAAGTCGGCCGAGCAGGCCAAGCTGTGGGGCGGGGCCGCCGACCAGCCGTTCGACCCCAACTATCACCAGAAAACCGACACCCTCGACCACATCGACCGCACGTCGCTGGGCATCAACGGCGCCGGTGTGGCCTATGCGGTGGCCTTCTACGCGCAGGACATCGGCGGCCGCAACGGGGTTGCGGTGCTGGCGGATCGCACGCGCCACGTGCTCGCCAAGCCATGATGCGCCCGCTGGCCTCGGCGCTGATCGTGATCGGGCTGGTGGCGGGATGCTCGTCGCCGCGCCCTGGGCCGGCGGCGGCGCCGGACCTCGGTCGGGGGCTGGCCCAGAAGGTCACCGCGGACCGGCTGGTCACCCACCTGCGCGCGCTGCAGAACGTTGCCAACGCCAACCGCGGAAACCGCGCGGACGGCACGCCCGGCTATGACGCCAGCGTCGAGTATGTGGCGAAGATGTTGCGGGACAGGGGTTTCAACGTATCCACACCGCAGTTCGACCGGCTCTACAACGTCTCGCCCGGTAAGCCCGCGCTCACCGTGGCCGGCCGCACCTATCAGGTCGACCAGGCGTCGCTGCTGGTCCGAACACCTCCCGGCGGACTCACCGGGCCGCCGGTCCATCCGACGCGACCGTCGGGCTGCGCCGTCGGCGATTACCCGGCCGCGGTGCCCAAGGGGGCGATCGCCGTCGTCGACGACTCGGGTTGCTCGGTGGTCGACAAGCAGCACAGCGCAGTGGCCAAGGGCGCGGCGGCGCTGATCGTCCTCAGTGCGCCCAGCGGCCAGGGGGCTCCGCCCGGCCTCTTCGTGCCCGGTTATTTCAAGCAACTGACCGTGCCGGTCGCCGTCGTCGGTGCCTACGGCGCCCCCGCGCTCGGGGGTGAGACCGCGCCGATACGCCTGGTGCTGGACGCCGAGAACATCAAGATCAGCTCGCGAAACGTGCTGGCGCAGACCGAAACCGGCTCGCCGCACGAGGCGATCGTGGTCGGCGCGCATCTCGACGGCCCGCGCGATGGCCCGGGCATCAACGACAACGCGACCGGCGTGGCCGCCGTACTGGAGACGGCGCTGCAGCTGGGCCCGTTGGCTCCGGTGAACAACGCGGTGCGGTTCGTGTTCTGGGGAGCCGACGAGGACGGGCTCAACGGCGTCACCGACTACGTGTTCGGCATGGATGCCAACCAACTCAACGACATCGCGATGTACCTGGACTTCACCGTGCTCGGCTCACCGAACGCCGGCTTCTTCACCGACGACGGCGACCAGTCCGGTCCGCCCACGCCCGGGATCGCCTTCGGTGATGTGCCAGACGGGTCCGCCGGCATCGAGCGCACCCTGGGCGGCTACCTGAACCTGGCCGGGAAGCGGCCCGCCGATATGCCGTTGGGCACCAGGACCGACTACCACCCCTTCATGGTCGCGGGCGTGCCGATCGGGGGCATGACCGCCGGGGCTTCGCAGCCGAAGACCACGGTGCAGGCGCGGCTGTGGGGCGGCCAGGCCGGTCTCCCGTTCGATCCCAACTTCCAGGGTCCCCGCGACACGGCCGATGCCGTCAACCGGGAAGCGTTGGCGATCATGGGTTCTGGCGCGGCGTTCGCGGTGGGCACGTACGCGCAGTCGATCGGCGGGGTCAACGGCGTGCCGCCGCACGACAAGCGCCACCGCACGCGGGTGCCTTAGCGCGGCTGTCGCAAGTTGCCTCATGTCAAGATGCGCGCGAAGGGTGCTTCGTTGCCTCACGTGAGCGTGCGCGCTTGGTGATTGGAG
>NZ_LZIC01000039.1 GCF_001667185.1 Mycobacterium sp. 852002-50816_SCH5313054-b
GGTTGACAAACATTACGAAATAACGGGACCGATGACCCGAGAATGCCTGCTGAGCTGGTTCAATTCGCCTTTGCGCTGTTCAGGGGCGGCGCCACGGCTAAACGGGACCCTCGACAAGCTCCGTCGGTTCCGGTCCATCTGCGTGCGGCGCGGGTGTGGTCGCGTCGCCCTGGAGGGCCGCGGCGTCGGCGAGGTCGACGGCCGCCAGGTCGATGCCCTTGGTCTCGCGGGCGGCCAGGGCGGCGACCGCGCTCACCGCCGCGGTGGCCGCCAGGTACCAAGCGATCGGCACCGAGGACTTGTACGTTTCGAGCAGGCGAACGGCGATGATCGGCGCAAGCGAACCGGCCACGATCGAGGTGACCTGATAGCCGAGCGACACCCCCGAGTAGCGCAAAGGCGAATTGAACCAGCTCAGCAGGCATTCTCGGGTCCGCGGTCCCGTTATTTCGTAATGTTTGTCAACCGCTCCGGCTGGTAATGATCCAACAGAGGCGTGCGCGTCGGCCGGCCTTCGCGCCCGTCTAGGTCCCGTCGGTTCAGCCCGAGAGCCGACGGGGCCGCCCTCGTTTACGGGTCCCGCGGAGTAGCGTTCCGCGTATGGACGGCTCGGCAGGTGTGTGGATCCTGGGCGGCTACCAAAGCGATTTCGCCCGCAACCTCACCAGGGAAGCCCGCGACTTCGCCTCATTGACCGCCGAGGTCGCAGACAGCACGCTCGCCGCCGCGAAAATCGACGCCGCCGATGTCGGCGTCGTCCACGTCGGCAATGCCTTCGGCGAGATGTTCGCGAGCCAGGGTCACCTGGGGGGCGATGCCGGCCACGGTTTGCGACGAACTCTGGGACACCCCGGCCTCGCGGCACGAGGCCGCGTGCGCGTCCGGCAGCGTGGCGGCGCTGGCGGCGATGGCCGATTTGCGGTCGGGCGCGTACGACACCGCGCTGGTGATCGGGATCGAGCTGGAGAAGACGGTGCCGGGCGACACGGCCGCTCAGCATCTGGGCGCCGCCGCCTGGACCGGTCACGAAGGGGCCGGCGCGCGCTACCTGTGGCCGTCGATGTTCGCCGAGATCGCCAATGAGTACGACCGGCGCTACGGCTTGGACGACACGCATCTGCGCGCCATCGCGCAGCTCAACTTCGCCAACGCGCGGCGCAACCCCAACGCCCAAACGCGCGGATGGACGGTTCCCGACCCGATCACCGACGACGACGCGACCAACCCCGTCACCGAGGGCCGGCTGCGCCGATTCGACTGCAGCCAGATGACCGACGGCGGCGCGGGGGTGGTTTTGGTCAACGATGCATATCTGCGCGACCACCCGGACGCGCGCCCGATCGGCCGCATCGACGGCTGGGGACACCGCACGGTCGGGCTGGGTCTGCGGCAGAAGCTCGACCACTCCGCCGACGATCCGTACGTGCTGCCCCATGTGCGGGCGGCGGTCCTGGATGCCCTGCGCCGCGCGCGGGTGGCGCTCGACGACCTCGACGGGTTTGAGGTGCACGATTGCTTCACGCCCAGCGAATACCTCGCCATCGACCACATCGGGCTGACCGGCCCGGGCGAGTCGTGGAAGGCCATCGAAAACGGCGAGATCGAGATCGGCGGCCGGCTGCCCATCAACCCCAGCGGCGGACTGATCGGTGGCGGTCACCCCGTCGGGGCTTCCGGCGTGCGGATGCTGCTCGACGCGGCCAAGCAGGTCAGCGGCGCGGCCGGCGACTACCAGGTCGAGGACGCGAGGACGTTCGGCACCCTGAACTTCGGCGGCAGCACCGCCACCACCGTCAGCTTCGTCGTGAGTGCAACCGAAGGTTCGTAACCATGGATGTTGAAATCGTCGGCAAGTTCCTGTCGACCCTGCCCGAGGACGACGACCACCCCTACCGGACCGGCCCCTGGCGCCCGCAGACGATGGAGTGGGACGCCGACGACCTCACCGCCGTGGAGGGCGAAATCCCCCGCGATTTGGATGGCGTCTACCTGCGCAACACCGAGAACCCGTTGCACCCGGCGCTCAAGACCTATCACCCCTTCGACGGCGACGGCATGCTGCACGTCGTCGGGTTTCGCGACGGAAAGGCCTTCTACCGCAATCGCTTTGTCCGCACGGATGGATTCCTGGCGGAGAACGAGGCCGGCGAACCGCTGTGGCCGGGCCTGGCCGAGGCGGTGCAACTGGCCAAACGGGAGGACGGCTGGGGGGCTCGCACCCGGATGAAGGACGCGTCGAGCACCGACGTGATCGTCCACCGCGGTACCGCGCTGACCAGCTTCTACCAGTGCGGCGACCTGTACCGGCTCGACCCGTACTCCGCCAACACCCTCGGCAAGGAGACCTGGAACGGGCGCTTCCCCACCGACTGGGGCGTGTCGGCGCATCCGAAGGTGGACAGCGAGACCGGTGAGCTGCTGTTCTTCAACTACAGCAAGCAAGAGCCCTACATGCGCTACGGCGTGGTCGACGAGAGCGACGAGCTGGTCCACTACGTGGACATCCCGCTGCCCGGCCCGCGGCTGCCGCACGACATGGCGTTCACCGAAAACTACGTGATACTCAACGATTTTCCGTTGTTCTGGGATCCGCGGCTGCTCGAGCACGACGTGCACCTGCCGCGCTTCCATCCCGACATTCCGTCGCGCTTCGCCGTGCTGCCCCGCCGGGGCTCGACGGACGACATCCGATGGTTCGAGGCGGACCCGACCTTTGTGCTGCACTTCGTCAACGCCTACGAGGACGGCGACGAGATCGTGCTCGACGGCTTCTTCGAAGGCGATCCCCAGCCGCTCGACACCGGCGGAGCCAAGTGGGACAAGCTCTTTCGCTTCCTGGCGCTGGATCGCCTGCAGGCCCGGCTGCACCGGTGGCGCTTCAACCTGGTGACCGGCGCGGTGAAAGAAGAGCAACTGTCGGAATCGATCACCGAGTTCGGCACCATCAATCCCGGCTACGCCGCGCGCGACTACCGGTACACCTACGCCGCCACAGGCAGACCGGGCTGGTTCCTGTTCGACGGCCTGGTCAAACACGATCTGCACACCGGGAGCCAGGAGCGCATCTCCTTCGGCGAGGGTGTCTACGGCAGCGAGACCGCCATGGCGCCGCGGATCGGCGCAACCGGTGAGGACGACGGCTACCTCGTCACGCTGACCACCGACATGAATGCCGATGCCTCCTACTGCGTGGTCTTCGACGCCGCCCGCATCGGTGACGGCCCGGTGTGCAAACTCCAACTCCCCGAACGCATTTCCAGCGGCACGCATTCCACGTGGGCGCCCGGCGATCAGCTGCGGCGGTGGCACACTGCGGAGTCGGCGGCCAGCGGGCTGGGGCTGTGACGATGTATCCCGGATCCAACCATCGGGCAACGCACTGGCCCCCGCACTTGGCGCCGCTCGGCTCCATTCGCTTCGCCCGGCGCTCGTCGAACTTCGAAGAGACAGTGCGGTTTTACCGTGAGCTGGTCGGGCTGCCGCTCTACGAAACGTTCGAGGCCAGCTACGGCAGCAACGGCGCCATCTTCGGCCTGCCCAGCTGGAACCTGACGCTGGAGATCGTCGAGTCGGTCGAGCCCGTCGCCGTCGATCCCCACGAACAGTTGTGCCTGTACTTCCCCGACCGGGAGTCGCAGCGGGCGGCGGTCGCGCCCCTGCAGGCCGCGGGCCTGGCACCGGTGGACCAGCACCCGTACTGGGCGGCGACGGGTGCGGTCACCTATCGCGACCCGGACGGCCGCGAAGTCGTGTTCGCGCCCTTCGTGTTCGGCGTCAACGAGCCCGAGGACAGCACCGGCTCGGGTAAGCACCAGTTCCCGTCTGCGTGATGCCTCAGCGGTCCGGTCGCCCGGAGGCCAGCGCCGCGATCACCGCAATCACGGAGCACGCCACCGCAAAGCCGGCGCCGACGGCGCCGACGTAGAGTCCATACTCGGCCGACACCGGCGGGTTGACGTTGAGCTTGTAGTACCACGCCGTCAGCGCCACTATGAGCAGCGAAATCACCAGCGCGGCAACAGAAGCCAGCTTTACCGACAGGCCACGTCCCACCATCGCCCCGGCCACCAGCAGCGTCGAAGACAGCAGCACGATGAGCTGTCCCGCACCGAAGCCCCTCGGCAGTTCCAGGTTGCCGTGGGCGCCCCCGATGGCGTTGGCCCAGCCGCCGCCGCCCGCCGCCGTCGTGAGCCACGGCAGCCAGGCGCTGGCCGAAATGAGCAGGGCGAAAAACGCCACCAGCCAACCAGGGCGCAGGCGGCGAGTCATGGTTGGGAGATTAGCTGACTCGCCGCCGCGCCGGTGTGACCAACGCCCGGCCGCGCTAGCTCTGCAGCGAAGACAGGTTGAAGATGACGCCCGTCGGGTCGGTCGCCGCGGCCAACCGGCCGTAGGGGGTGTCCTCGGCCGCCTGCACCACCGCGCCGCCGTTGTCGGCGATAACCCGCAGCGTCTTGTCCACATCCTCGGCACCGAAGAAAATCGTCCAATTCGACGGGACGCCGTCCGGCAGGCAGCGCGCGCCGTCCATCACGCCGAGCAATTGCTGGCCGCCGAACAACGCGGTGCTGTAACGGAATTCGTCGGTGTCGGAAACTCCCTCGGTGCGCCACCCGAACAACCCGCCGTAGAAGTCGACCGCGGCGGCGAATTCGCGGGTGGTCAACTGGTGCCACACCGGGGAGCCGGCCTCGCCGATCACCTCGAAGCCGCGGTGCTCCAACGGCTGCCACAGCCCGAAGAGCGCGCCGGCCGGGTCGGTCGCCAGGCCCATGTGGCCCTTGGCCGGAATCTCCATCGGCCCCATGCACGCCGCGCCCCCCGCCGCGGTCGCCGCCGACATGCTCGTGTCGATGTCGGCGGTGTGGAAGTAGGTGACCCATCTGTCCGGCGAGCCAAACTCGGGCCGGTTGGCCATCAGGCCGGCGACCTGGTGGCCGTCCTCGGCGGCGTTGATGTATCCGCCGTACTCGGGTCCGGGGGACTCGAACGTCCAGCCGAAGACCGTGCCGTAGAAGTCCTGGGCGCGGTCGAGATCCGATGTCGTCAAATCGATCCAGCAGGGCGCGCCCAATGGCGCGCCGTCACGGATGGGCACGATGACCTCTCCTTATTGTCGGGTGTCCTGGCCCCGTCTGTGGGGTTCGCACATATCGACTGGAGCCGATGCGGAAACTCATCGGCGGGGAGGTCAGCGGCGGGCGCCCCCGTGGCCGTTCATGCCCGGATCGGGCGCCGTGAACACCCTGACGAAGTTGCGCAGCGATTGGTTGATGTCGCTGCGCAGCGCAGCGGCGACGATCATGCCGATCGGCCCGAACAGCGCCGGACCGCCGAGGTGCACGTCGAATCCGACGATGGAGCCGTCGTCGGTGGGCCGCACTTTGGCCATCAGCTTGACCTTGACGCCGCCGACGCCATCCCCGTTCAGGGTCATCCCTTCCGGTGGCTTGTAGCGCACCACCGTCCACTTGATCCGGTTGTACATGCCCTTGACCTCGACGATCGACTCGACGACCGTCCCCTTGTCGATGTCGTCGGGCAGCGTGCTGCGCCACACCTTATGAATGGTCAGCCAGTCCTTGTACCGCGAGAGATCGGAGGCGTGCTTCCAGGCCACCTCGGGTGGCAGCGGTACGTCGATGGATCCAGATAGTTTCGCCATGCGCTCAGTTCTGCGGGTCGTTGTCGGCGGCAGCATCGGCCGCCTTCTTGGCCTCTTCGGCCACCTTGTGGATGGTGTCGGAGTACTTGCCCTGCGTCTTGTCGTCGACGAATTCGCCCGCCTTGTCTATCGCCGTCTCGACCTTGTCGGCGTTTTGCGACAACAGGTCTTTGGCCTTGTCCAGGAATCCCATCTGCGTGTCCCTTCCCCGAGGATTCGCCCGGAATTTTACTTGGCGGCCGTCACCGGCTCGCACCACAGCCGCGGCTGCACCCCCAGCATCCTGGCCCGGATCCACCACGTCGCCTCGATCGCGGCGGCGCCCAGCACCCCGAGCCCCAGCGCGGTCGACGTCACCGCCAGATTGGACGGGTCGAGCAGGAACTTCTGCTGGGCCAGCGGGATGCTGAAGATCACCACGTACGCCAGGCCGGAGAAGACGACCAGCGCCACCCGCCACCACTGGTAGGGACGCGCCGCCACCGCGAGCACCCAGAGCGCGCACACCAGCAACGTGATCAGCGCCGCGGTCGACGCCTGGTCCTGCTGTCGGAACGTGGCGTGGCGGCCGTGGTAGGCCAACAGGTAGGAGACGAAAGTCGCGACGCCGACGACAAGTCCGGACGGCAGCGCCGAGGTCAACACCCGGCGCACGAAGCCCGGGTAGGCGCGTTCGTTGTTGGGCGCCAGCGACAGGATGAACGACGGGATCCCGATGGTGAACCACGCGGCGATAGTCACGTGGATCGGCTGGAACGGGTAAAGCAGCGGGTCGGCGTGGAGGGGTTTGGCGAGCAGGCATTCGATGCCCACCAGCAGCGCCAGCAGCACCGAGTACACCGTCTTGGTCAGGAACAGGGTGGCGACCCGCTCGATGTTGCCAATCACCCGCCGGCCCTCGCCGACCACATACGGCAGCGTGGCAAATCTGTTGTCCAGCAAGATGATCTGGGCAACCGCGCGCGACGCAGGGCTGCCGGCGCCCATCGCGACACCGATATCGGCGTCCTTGAGGGCCAGCACATCGTTGACGCCGTCGCCGGTCATCGCGACGGTGTGGCCGTGTGATTGCAGGGCGCGCACGATGGCGCGCTTCTGGTCGGGCCGCACCCGGCCGAAGGTGGTGTGGTCGTCCAGCGCGTCGGCCAGTTCCGCCGGTTCGGTGGGCAATCGGCGCGCGTCCACCGCGTCGCCCCGCAGCCCGAGCTTGCCCGCGACGGCACTAACCGAAACCGCGTTGTCGCCGGAGATCACCTTGACCGAAACATCTTGGGCTGCAAAATAGTCCAGCGTGTCGCGGGCGTCGGGGCGCACCTTCTGCTCGAGCACCACCAGCGCGACCGGCGTGACCCGGCCCGGCGCCGCGGGATCATCCACCGCCGACTCGGATCGAGCCAACAGCAGGACCCGCAGCCCCTGCGCCCCGATCTCCTCCGCCCGTTCGGCTTCGGCCGACGCCGGATCGAGCAGCACGTCGGGCGCGCCGAGCACCCAGTCGCCGTGCTCGCCGAAGGAAACGCCGCTCCACTTGGTGGTCGATTTGAACGGCGCGGCGGCGGTGGGCGTCCACCCGGGTGGCCGGTCATACGTCGCGGCGATGGCCTGCATGCTCGCGTTGGGGCGGGCGTCTTGCGCGGCCAGCGCGGCCAGCGCGTCGGCGACCGCCTCGGAGGGCGGGTCGCCAACCTCGACGACCTCGGCGACCCGCATACCGCTTTCGGTGAGGGTGCCGGTCTTGTCGGCGCACACCACGTCGACCCGCGCCAGGCCCTCGATGGCGGGCAGTTCCTGCACGAGGCATTGGCGTTGCCCCAGCCGGATGACCCCGACCGCGAACGCCACCGACGTCAGCAGCACCAGGCCCTCGGGCACCATCGGCACCAGCGCACCGACCGTCCGCAGCACCGACTGCCGCCAGCCGGCGTGCGTGGTGAAGAACTGCGTGTAGATCGTCAGCAGGCCGGCCGGCACCAACAGGTAGGTGACGAACTGCAGAATGCGGTTGATCCCATTGCGCAGTTCGGATTTCACCAGGCTGAACTTCCTGGCCTCCTCGGCGAGCTTGGCGGCGTAGGCCTCCGGGCCGACCTTGGTGGCGCGGTAGGCGCCGATGCCGGTGACGACGAAGCTGCCCGACATCACCGCGTCGCCCGGGGCCTTGATGATCGGGTCCGCTTCGCCGGTCAGCAGCGACTCGTCGACCTCGAGGTTCTCCCCCTCGACGATCTCGCCGTCGACGACGACCTGGTCCCCGGGGCCCAACTCGATGATGTCGTCGAGCACGACGTCGCTTGGCGGCAGCGTTCGAGTGCCGGATTCCCTGCGCACCAAGGGTTTCGCCTGCCCGACGATCGCGAGCTTGTCCAGCGTCTGCTTGGCGCGGATCTCTTGGACCATGCCGATGACGCTGTTGGCGACGATGAGCAGACCGAACAGCCCGTTGATGACCGAGCCCGTCACCAGCACGATCGCCAGCAGTACGCCCAGGATCGCGTTGATCCGGGTGAAGACGTTGGCCCGAACGATCGCCGCGACACTGCGGGTGGCACGTTCCGGGACGGCGTTGCTCTTACCCGCGGCTACCCGCTGTGCCACCCCGGCATCGGTCAGGCCCGCGATCATCGGGTGAAGGTCCCCAGCTTGTCGGAGTCGAAGTATTCCAGGTTCAGGGTATTGCCCGCGAAGACGGCTGTGGACATGGTTCCCGGCGGCGCGTTTTCGCCGGTCACCGGGAAGGTGAACGTGTCACCGTCCCAGTGCGCCAACGGGAACGTCCGATTCTTCGGCCCCAGCGACAGCTGCAGCGCGCCGTCGTGTGCGGTCACGACGGCCGGGCCCCAGTAGTCGCTGGCGTAGACGCCCGCGTAGTCGCTGAGCGGTCTGGGCGGCGCGGGGTCGGCCGGGGGCTGCTTGCCGACCAGCGAGCCTTCGGGGTTGTTCATCCAACCCATCGCCTGCCCGTACTTCTCGGCCCAGTCCTCGCGAATCTGGCCGTACTGCACCAGGTCCATGAACTCGGCGGTCAGCGTCTCCGGCGCGCCGATGGGTGCGGCGTTGGTGAGCGCGATGATGCCCAGGTCTGCGGACGGCATCACCACGAAGTTCGTCGCCTCCCCCAACGAGAAAGCGCCGGAATGGCTGTACTCCGTGCGGCCCGACGAGGCAACCGAGACGTTGAAACCGTACCCGTAGAACCCGGAGCGCGCCGTGGGTGTGGTCGCGGGCGCCGACACGACCTGCGCAGTGGTGGCGGGCAGCAGCGCTTCGGGTGACACGATGCGCTGACCTTGATAAGTTCCGTTGCCCAGCAACATGATCAGCCAGTGCGCCATGTCATTGACCGACGAACTCACCCCGCCCGCGGCCGACTGGGGATCCGGATCGCGTTGAAACCGCGGCTCCCACTTGTCGCCAACCTTGACGTGGTTGGCCACGCGGTTCGGCCTGGCGATGAAATCAGCGAAGCGCGAACTCGTGGCCGCCATACCCAGCGGTCGGTACAGCACCTCGTCGGAGAGGTCCTCCCACGGTTTGCCCGCGGCGGCCGCCACCGCCTCGGCGGCGGCGGTGACGCCGAAGTTGGTGTAGGCGTAGCTGTTCCGAAACGGTGCGAGCGGCAAGTACTTCAGCCGTTCGAGCACCTGCCGGCGGTCGTAGCCGAGATCCTCGAGCTTGTCACCGGCGTGGTCGGGCAACCCGGAACGATGCGAATACAGGTCGGCGATCGTCGCGTGGCCGGTGACATAGGGATCACTCAGCGCGAACCACGGCAGCTTGGATACCAAGGGCGTGTCCCAGGCGGCGACGTTGCCGCTGACTTCGTGTGCCACCACCGTCGCACCGACCGATTTCGACACCGACGCGAGCTGAAAGACGGTGTCGGCGTCGACCTTGTTGTCTTGTGCGTCGCCCTTGCCCGCATCCCTGACACCAAACCCTTTGGCATATACCGTCTTTCCGCCATGGACGATCGCCACGGCCATGCCGGGGATGCCGGTGCGCTTCATCAGGTCGCCGACCAGGCCGTCGACCTTCGTGATGGTGTCGTCGATGCGCCCGGCGGGTATCTCAACACCCGACACCTCGTTGGGCGGCGCGCCAGACGGCGCGGGCGGTGGCGCGGGCGCCGGTGGGGCGGACCGGCACCCCGTCAACGCGAAGAAGGCCAGCGCCAGAGCGGCCGTCGCCGCGTGTTTCACCATGGCCGGACTTTAGCGCGGCGACGAAGCGCGGCGCGTACGGCGCGTGACAATGACCCAGCTCGGAATGACAATCGATTTAACCTCTTCGACCTGCCGCCGACACGACACGGAGCCACATTATTTACAGGGAAGGGCGCCGAAAGGTATTCGACATCGACAATCCCTACTGGGAAGCCGTCAAAGATCGCGTCGAGGCCGACAGTTTCCGGGGGAACCCGGTAGTCGGTGAATACCGTTTGGACCGAAGCGTCGAAGAGAGCATTGCCCGCACCCCCAATCGGCAAAGGCTCGTCAAACAGTACTGCTGGACCATCCCCGACCCCGAGACGGTGGCGTTCGTGGCCAAGCACGCCAACGGCGGCCTGGTCGATCCGATCGCGGGCACGGGTTATTGGGCCTACCTGCTCGAGCAGCTGGGCGTCGATGTCGTCTGTTATGACGTGAACGCAGGCAGCGACAAGTGGCATGGCGACCACGCCTACGTCAGGATCAGCGCGAAGGATTGCGCAGAAGCGATGGCATTGCACCCCGACAGGACGCTGTTCCTTTCCTGGCCACCCCTTGGCGAGGACGTCGGCGCGCGCACCTTGCTGGCCTACCGAGGGAGTCGCGTGATTTACGTCGGCGACGCCCGGGGCGGCGCCACCGGCGATGATCAAATGCACCTCATACTCGACACACATTGGACTGCGGTCAATTGCCGTCAGCCGGTCCAGTGGTGGGGTCAACACGATTGCGTGACGCTCTACGAGCGCAGGCAGCCTGCACCCCCGGACGGTGAGGAACTCAGAGCCGCCACCACGGGTTGAATCTGCGGGGCGCGGCGGGATCGATGCGTTGGCCCGGCACGGGCACCGCCACCTCCACGTGCACGGGCTCAGCCGCCTTCAACACCCGCTCGACGGGCTCGGCCCAGGGGTGGGGGGCCAGCCGGAACGTTCCCCAATGAATGGGAACCAGCAGTCCCGAGCCCGAGTCGGTGACGTCCAGGTGCGCCCGAACCGCCTCCTCCGGGTTCATGTGGATGTCCGGCCACGCCGTGTTGTACGCCCCGATGGGCAGCAGGGTCAGGTCGAACGGGCCGTGGTCGGCCCCGATCTGGGCGAAGCTCTTGGTGTAACCGGTGTCGCCGCCGAAATACGCGCGATGACTCGGGCCGATGAAAGCCCAGGAAGCCCAGAGAGTCGTATTGCGGTCGAAGAAACGACCCGAAAAGTGCCGCGCCGGCATGCAAATCACGGTGAGCTCGTCCAGCTTGGCGCCCTGATGCCAGTCGAGCTCGATGATGCGGTGCTCGGGAATTCCCCACGCGCGCAGGTGGGCGCCGACCCCGAGCGGCACGAAAAAGGGGGCCCGCTGGGTGTGTGCCAGCGCGATGACCGTGTCGATGTCGAGGTGGTCGTAGTGGTCGTGGCTGATCACCACCGCATCGACGGCGGGCAGCCCCTCCAATTGCACCGGCGGCGGATGCAGCCGCTGCGGCCCGACGACGTCCGACGGCGAGCATCGGTCGCTCCATACCGGATCGGTGAGCACCCGGTAACCATCGATCTCCACCAGCGCCGTCGAGTGGCCGAACCAGCTGACGGCCAGCCGGCTGGCGGCGCCGCCGAAGATTTCCGGCGCGGCCAACGGGATCGGTGCTTTCGGCCGGCTGCCGCCGCGCCCGGCCAGCAGCTCCCACACGATGAGCCGCAACTCCTCGCGGTCCATCTTGTAGATCGAGGCGGGGTCGAGGTTGACGAACTCCCCGTCTGAGTAATGGGGCGACGCCTCCGCCACCGCCCGGATCGCGGCGGGAGACGCGCCGAGGGCGGCCGGGGCGCCGTGCAGCGCGCGCACCAACCAACCGCCGGCCGCCAGCGAGGCCGAGCCGGCAGCCAGTCGTAGCGCCCCCCGCGGCATTACTGTCAGGCTCCCTGAAACTTCGGTGGTCGCTTCTCGATTCGCGCGACCTGCGCCTCGATGACGTCCTGGCTGGCCCACGCCCTATCGAAGAGCTCCTTGTGCTCCGGCCAGGCTTCCTGAATAGCACCGTCGTCGTTGAGCACCCGCTTGGCGTGCTGTATCGCCAGCGGCGCCAGGCCCGCGACCTCGGCGGCCCAGGCCTGGGCGTCGGCCAGCGTCCCGATGCGGTTGACCATTCCGGTTTGCAGCGCCACCTCGGTGGTGAGCTTCTCCGCGGTCAGCAGCATCGCGCGGGCCCGTCCGTGGCCGACCAGCGAGGACAGCCGACGGATGCTCCAGTTGTCCAGGGCCAGGCCGTATTTCGCGGTCGGAAACTGGAAGAACGCGTCCGGCGCGGCGACCCGCAGGTCGCATTGCATGGCCAGCTGCAAACCGGCGCCGATGGCGGGGCCGTTGATGGCCCCGATCACCACGATGGGCGCCGCATCCATCACCTTGTGCAACTCGATGAGCCGGTCGGGATAGTCGGCGGCGAACGCGTCCCCGGACAGGTCCGCGCCGGCGCAGAACACGGTGCCCTGGCCGGTCAGCACGATCGCGCGGGTCGATCCGTCGTCGCCGGCCTTCTGGATGGCCTCCCGCAGCTCGTCGACGAGCTGGGAATTCAGGGCATTGCGGCGCTCGGGGCGCTGCAGCTCGATGGTCATAACGGCTTCGGTTTGGGTCACGCCGATCATTAACCCACTGTATATAGCCTCGTTTCGTGACTCGCACCACGACCGGACAGCTGCTGGATGCCGTGCTCGACAAGGGCTCTTTCGTCAATTGGGACAGGGATCCGATGGCCGTCCCGGTCTCGGATTCCTACGCGCGGGAGCTCGCCGACGCGCGCGCCGCCACCGGCCTGGACGAAGCGGTGCTCACCGGCGAGGGCCGCATCTCCGGGCGCCGCGTGGCGGTAGTGGTGTGCGAGTTCGACTTCCTCGGCGGCTCGATCGGCGTGGCCGCGGCCGAGCGAATCACCGCCGCCGTGGAACGGGCGACGGCCGAGCGGCTGCCGCTGCTGGCGTCGCCGAGCTCCGGCGGCACCCGCATGCAGGAGGGCACGGTCGCGTTTTTGCAGATGGTGAAGATCGCGGCGGCCGTCACGCTGCACAAGCGCGCGCACTTGCCCTACCTGGTCTACCTGCGCCACCCGACCACCGGCGGGGTGTTCGCCTCGTGGGGGTCGCTCGGCCACATCACCGTCGCCGAACCGGGCGCCCTGATCGGCTTTCTCGGGCCCCGGGTGTACGAGCTGCTTTACGGCGAACCCTTCCCGGCCGGCATCCAGACCGCGGAGAACTTGCAGCGCCACGGGGTGATCGACGGCGTCGTCGCGCTCGAGGAGCTGCGCCGCACGCTGGATCGCGCGCTGCGGGTGATCGCCGACGCGCCCGAGCCGCTGCCCGATCCGGAGCCGCCCGAGCCGACGCCCGAGGTGCCGGCGTGGGACTCCGTCGTGGCGTCCCGACGGCCGGACCGGCCGGGTGTCGGCGTTCTGCTGCGACACGGCGCCACCGACTGCGTGCTGCTGTCCGGCACCGGCGGCGGGGAGGCCGCGACCACCCTGCTGGCGCTGGCCCGCTTCAACGGCCAGCCCGCCGTGGTCCTCGGGCAGCAGCGCGTCACGGGCGGGCTCGTCGGGCCCGCGGCGCTGCGCGAGGCCCGGCGCGGCATGGCCCTGGCCGCCGGGCTGCGCCTGCCGCTGGTGCTGCTGATCGACGCGGCCGGACCGGCGCTGTCGGCCGAGGCCGAGGAGGGCGGGCTGGCCGGCCAGATCGCCCAGTGCCTGGCCGAGCTCGTCACGCTGGAGACCCCGACGGTGTCGGTCCTGCTGGGCCAGGGCAGCGGCGGACCGGCGCTGGCGATGGTGCCCGCCGATCGGGTGCTGGCCGCGCTGCACGGGTGGCTGGCGCCGCTGCCGCCGGAGGGAGCCAGCGCGATCGTCTTCCGCGACATCGCCCACGCTCCCGAACTTGCTGGGGCACAAGGGATTCGGTCGGCGGACCTGCTGGCGTCCGGAATCGTCGACGCCATCGTGCCCGAGCATCCCGACGCCGCAGACGAGCCGGTCGAGTTCAGCCAACGACTGTCGCGCGCCATCGCCGCGGAGGTACAGTCGCTGCGCGAGACGCCGCCGGCCGAGCGTTTGGACGCCCGGTTGCGGCGCTACCGTCGTATCGGGCTGCCCTGAATCCGCTGCGCCCGCGACACATAAGCCACGCACACGACACGCCGAAAACCGTTGCAATGGTTTATGTCTCGGCGGTGCCGTCGTCGGGCAGCCCGAGGTAGCGCTGGATCGTCGGCCCGAGCCATTCGACGATCTCGTCGCGCGTCATCTCGACGACCGGAGGCAGCCGTAACACGAAGCGGCACAGTGCCATACCGAGGATCTGGGTGGCGATCAGCCCGGCCCGCACACCGGATTCCCCGGCGGGCACCAGGTTGGCGACCAGCGGCTGTAGTTGGGCCCCGAAGATCTCGTGCATCCGTTGTGCGGCTTCGCCGTTGGTGGCGCTGGAGCGCAGCAGGATGACCAGCGCCTCGTCGCCCTCCCAGCGTTCGAGGAAGTGCCGAACCACGGTCCGCCCGACCTGCGTCCGGTCGGCCGCGGCCAAGTCCGGAAACCTCAGGTCGAAGTCCGCCGCCGCGGCGAACAGCTTGTCCTTGCTGCCGTAGTACCGCATCACCATCGCGGGGTCGACGCCCGCGTCGGCGGCGATGGCCCGGATGGTGGCGGCCTGGAACCCGGACGCGCCGAACCGCTCGCGGGCCGCCGTCAGGATGGCCGCCTTGGTTTCTTCCGACGATCTCCTCATGTCAACGATTGTAGGCCAACAACTGTTGACTTTTGCGCTAGGCCGCGCCAGCATGAAGTTATGCCAACAAGCGTTGACTTGAAACGAGAGGAGCCCACCATGAAAGACACCGACGTCCTGGTGGTCGGCGCCGGGCCCACCGGCCTCGCGCTCGGCGCTTCGCTGATCGCCCGCGGGGTGCGCACGGTCCTGGTGGACAGGCTGGCCGAGGGGCAGAACACCACCCGCGCGGCCGCGGTGAACGCCCGCACCCTGGAGGTGCTCGAGGATCTCGACGTGGCCCGGCGCATGGTCAACGCGGGGCTGATCGCGCCGCGATTCACGATCCGGCAGGGCCGGGGCATCCTCATGCCCGTCGACTTCAGCGAGCTGCCGACGAAGCATCCGTACACCTTGATGCTCTCGCAGGCCGACACCGAACGGCTGCTGCTCGAGCGCCTGCACGAACTGGGCGGCGAGGTGATCCGGCCCAAGACCTTGAGCCGCCTCACCCCGGTTACCGACGGCGTCACCGCCACATTCGAGGACGGCGAGACCATCCGGGCCGGCTATGTCGTCGGGGCCGACGGCATGCACAGCACGGTCCGCGAACACGCCGGAATCGGTTTCACCGGCGGCGAATTCACCGAATCGTTCGCACTCGCCGACGTCCGGCTGGCCGGCGAGGCGCCCCGCGACGAGGTGATCCTGTTCTACGCCCGGGAAGGCCTGAACGTGCTGGCGCCGCTGCCCGGCGACATCTTCCGCATCGTCGCTCCGATCGCGGACGCACCGAAGGAACCCTCGGCGGAATTCGTCCAGGGCCTGCTGGACACCCGGGGCTTCGGGCCCGGCGAGTTGAAGGTCACCGAGTTGCTGTGGGGGACGCGGTTCCACATCCACCACCGCGTCGCCGACAGCTACCGGGCCGGCCGACTGCTGCTTGCCGGCGACGCCGCCCACGTGCACAGCCCCGCCGGCGGCCAGGGCATGAACCTTGGCATCGCCGACGCGATTTCGTTGGCCGGCGCGCTCGCGGAGGTCCTGCGCGGGGGTTCCGACGCCGCGCTGGACGCCTACGCCGCCGCCCAGCGCGGGCGGGCCGAGCAGGTGCTCAAACTGACCGGGAGGCTGACCCGCATCTCCACCCTGCCCCGCCCCCTGCGGCCGATCCGCAATTCGGGAATGCGCCTGGCCGCTCGCGTCCCCGGCGTGCGACGCCAGCTGGCAGTGCAGCTGAGCGGCCTGGGGCGCCGTTGACAACGGCGAGCTGGCGCAAAAGTCCCTAATCGGGACCGCTTTAGGGGGCAGTTGCGTCCGCTCGCGCCAAGTCGCGCCTCCCACCGCCGAAAGCAGCGATCCGGCACAATGGGCCGCATGGACACTGGTGCCACCTCGCCTCGGGTGTTGGTCGTTGACGACGACTCCGACGTGCTCGCCTCGCTGGAACGTGGCCTGCGCCTCTCCGGTTTCGAGGTGTCGACGGCGGTCGACGGCGCCGAGGCCTTGCGCAGCGCCACCGAGACGCGCCCAGACGCGATCGTGCTCGACATCAACATGCCCGTCCTGGACGGCGTCAGCGTCGTCACGGCGCTGAGAGCGATGGACAACGATGTGCCTGTCTGTGTGCTGTCCGCCCGCAGCTCAGTCGACGACCGGGTGGCGGGGCTCGAGGCCGGCGCCGACGACTACCTGGTCAAGCCCTTCGTGCTGGCCGAGCTGGTCGCGCGGGTCAAGGCGCTGTTGCGCCGCCGCGGGTCCACCGCGTCGTCGTCCTCGGAAACCATCACCGTCGGGCCCCTGGAGGTGGACATCCCCGGCCGCCGGGCCCGCGTCAACGGCGTCGACGTCGACCTGACCAAGCGGGAGTTCGACCTGCTGGCGGTGCTGGCCGAGCACAAGACCGCGGTGCTGTCCCGCGCGCAGCTGCTGGAGCTGGTGTGGGGGTACGACTTCGCCGCCGACACCAACGTCGTCGACGTGTTCATCGGCTACCTGCGCCGCAAGCTGGAGGCAAACGGCGGCCCGCGGCTGCTGCACACCGTCCGCGGAGTCGGGTTTGTGCTGCGAATGCAGTAGCCATGCAGTGAACAGGTGACACCGTCATGAAGATCCTGTCCCGGATTTTCGCCCGTACGCCCTCGCTGCGGACCCGGGTGGTACTCGCGACGGCCATCGGCGCCGCGATTCCGGTGCTCATCGTCGGCGCCGTGGTCTGGGTTGGAATCACCAACGACCGTAAGGAACGGCTCGACCGCCGGCTCGACGAGGCGGCCGGTTTCGCGATCCCCTTCCTGCCCCGCGGCCTCGACGAAATCCCGCGTTCGCCCAACGATCGCGACGCCATCATGACGATTCGCCGCGGCAACCTGGTCAAGTCGAATTCCGACGTCACGCTGCCCAAGCTGGACGTCGACTATGGCGACACCTACGTCAACGGGGTGCGTTACCGGGTCCGGACGGTGGAGATTCCCGGACCCGGGCCGAGTTCGCTCGCCGTCGGCGCGACGTACGACGCCACCATGGCCGAGACCAATAACCTGCACCGCCGCGTGATGCTGATCTGCGGATTCGCGATCGGCGCGGCGGCGGTGTTCGCGTGGCTGCTGGCCGTGTTCGCGGTGCGCCCGTTCAAACAGCTCGCCCAGCAGACCCGATTGATCGACGCCGGAGACGAGGCGCCGCGCGTCGAAGTGCACGGTGCCAGCGAGGCCGTCGAGATCGCCGAGGCGATGCGAGGCATGCTGCAGCGCATCTGGGACGAGCAGATCCGGACCAAGGAGGCGCTCGAATCGGCGCGCGACTTCGCTGCGGTGTCCTCCCACGAGCTGCGCACCCCGCTCACGGCGATGCGCACCAACCTCGAGGTGCTGTCCACCCTGGACCTGGCCGATGACCAGCGCAAGGAAGTGCTCAACGACGTCATCCGCACCCAGTCGCGCATCGAGGCCACCCTGAGCGCGCTGGAGCGGTTGGCCCAGGGCCAGCTGTCGACGTCGGACGATCAGGTGCCGGTCGACATCACTGAGTTGCTCGACCGCGCCGCGCACGACGCCATGCGCGTCTATCCGGAACTCGAAGTGTCGCTGGTGCCGTCGCCGACCTGCATCATCGTGGGGCTGCCGGCCGGGTTGCGGCTGGCGGTCGACAACGCGATCGCCAACGCCGTCAAACACGGTGGCGCGACCCGGGTTCAGCTGTCGGCGGTCAGCTCGCGGGCCGGGGTGGAAATCGCAGTGGACGACAACGGCAGCGGGGTTCCGGAGGCCGAGCGCCACGTGGTGTTCGAGCGGTTCTCGCGGGGGTCGACCGCCTCGCATTCGGGCTCGGGCCTGGGGCTGGCGTTGGTGGCCCAGCAGGCCCACCTGCACGGCGGGACGGCCTCGCTGGAGGACAGCCCCCTGGGCGGCGCGCGCCTGCTGCTGCGCATCCCCGCGCCGAGCTGACGCTGCGCCGAACGTCGAGTTGTTGCGCGAAATCACGCCCTTTTGGCGCAATAACTCCACGTTCGGCCGCGGGTCACTTCCTCGAACTCTTGCGCCACGGCGTGAAACAGGCCCGCGCCGCGGACTCTTCGTCCTTGAACCAGACCTGGGCGACGGTCGGGTCGTAGGTCTCGTCCTCGGGCGTGTAGTAAAGCCGGGTGTCCGAACGCCCCTTCACCAGCCAACCCGCCGGTCCGCCGCCGTCCGGGGTGGCGCGGGCCGAACCCGGGCCGTAGGGCTCGTACGGCAAGACTGGCGTCCACGAGCTGGGCGACTCCGCGGCGGCCGGCAGCTTCTTCGGCGGCGGACGCATGCCGGCCGGCGCCTTTTTCACCGGGCGCCCCTTGACGCCCGGATCCCTCTTGCCGGGCGGAATCCTCTTGCCGGGTGGGACCTTCCGCGGCGGCGCCTTCCGCGCTCCCGGAACCCTCTTTGGCGGTACCCCTTTGGCCGGCGGGCGTGCCTTCTTCGGCGCGGCCTTCTTCGGGGCCGGGCGCTCGGCCTTCACCTCTTGGGCCGCCGCGGCCCTCTTGGCCAGGAACCGCCTGATGAACGAGAACCTAGTCTTGGGCGGCTTTTCCGCTTCCAGAGGCGTCGTGGGCTCGTCCACGACGGGGATCTCAGTGGTCAGCGACTCGTCCGCGTCGGGAGGCTCAGCGGCCGCCGATTCTTCCGCGACGGGGATCTCAGTGGTCAGCGACTCGTCCGCGTCGGAAAGCTCAACGGCCGTGGGTTCTTCCGCGACGGGAAGCTCCGTCGGCGGCTCTTGCTCGACCGGAATGATTGGCGTCGGTTGTTCTTGCTCCGCAGGAATCTCCTGGGCCCTCAACTCTTCAGCGACGGAGACCTCGGCAGTCGAAGGCTCCTCCGCGACGGGAAGCTCCGCGGCCGAAGGCTCATCCACGACCGGAAGCTCCGCGGCCGGCGGCTCTGGCTCCACCACGACCGGAAGCTCCGCGGCCGAAGGCTCCTCCGCGACCGGAAGCTCAGCGGCCGTGGGTTCTTCCGCGACGGGAAGCTCCGCGGCCGGCGGCTCTGGCTCCACCGGGATTGCAATCGTCGGGTGTTCTCGCTCCGCGGGGAGATCCGTGACCGGCAACTTTTCGGCGACGGAGATCTCAGTGGCCGGTCGTTCCTCCACGATCGGAAGCTCCGCAGCCGATGGCTCATCCACGACCGGAAGCTCCGCGGCAGGCGGCTCTTGCTCCACCGGAATGATTGGCGTCGGGTGTTTTCGCACAGCGAGGAGGTCCATGACCGGCGATGCTTTGGCGACGGGGACCTCGGCAGCCGAAGGCTCGTCCTCGACAGGAGGCTCCGCGGCCGGCGGCTTTTGCTCCACCGGGATTGCGAGCGTCGGGTGTTCCTCAACCGGGATCATCGTCACGGGTTGTTCTTGCTCGACGGGAGTCTCCCCCGCCAGTGACTCATCCGTGACTGGAAGCTCCGCCGCCGGCTCTTGCTCCACCGGGATCGCGGTCGTCGGGGGTTCCTCGACGGGAATCACAGCCGTCGGCGAGTCCTGCTCGACGGGGATCGTGGTTGTCAGCGGGTCGTCGTCGGCCGGGACATCGATCGCGAAGAACTCATACGGGGCCGGAATCCTCGTCGTGGGGGGCTCGGGCTCGACATCCGCGGCGGCTGCCAACCCATCCGCCCGGGCCGCCGCCGGTATCGGACGTTTGACGGGGCGCACCGCGAGCGCGAGCGTCAACGCCAAACCCATCACGAACGACAGGCCGAAGAGCAACCAGTGCACGTGGCTCATCGCTCGCGACCTGTTCCGCGACCCGAGGCGGCAGGAACTTCGTCAACGTCGACGCGTTTGTTCATGATGTTGGCGATCACCCGCGCAACGGCCGAACCCGCCACGAAAGCGACGAGGTACCACAACCACTGGATCACGAAATCCATGCCGGTCTCCTTAACTGACAACGATTTCGACGCGACGGTTCTTGGCTCGGCCCTCCGCCGTGTCGTTGGACGCGATGGGGTTCACCGAACCAAGGCCCTTGACGACAAGCTGGGGGCCTGCGACGCCATGGGCGACAAGAAAATCGGCGACCTTTTGGGCCCGCTGGGTGCTCAATGGAATGTTGATCGCCTCGACGCCCGAATTGTCGGCGTAGCCGTTGAGCGTCACATGCGCGGCCGGACACGCCTTGAGCTTGTCCGACACCTGGGCCAGTATCGGCTCCTCGGCCGCGGTCAGGCTGAATCCGTCATTTGCGAACGTAATCGGACCGCCCATCACAGCGGTGATCGCCACTTGCAGGTCGTTGCACTGCATGGCGGCGGGCGCCGCGGGGGGCGGGGCCTGGCCGTTAATGACAAGCTTGTCAACGACGTTGAGATTGGACCAGATGCGCACCGCTTCCAGGTGGACGGTGTTGTTTTGGTCTTGCGATGCGGCGGTGCCGGCCAAGGTGATGGTGTCCCCGCTCACCGTGAGACTGAAATCGGGAATCGGGGCGCTGTCTTTGAAAAATGGTCCCGCTTTTGCGAAGTCGAGCGCGTCGATATTGGGATTGATGCGTATTTGGTCGACGATGTTGACGCCCGGCGGCAGCGCCCCATTAAGAGCCCTCAGCAACGCGGCTTTCGCGGAGTCGTCGGGGAAATCCCCGCTGAGGGTAAAGCTATTGCCGTTGCGGGTAATTGAGAGCGGCGCCAGGGACAGCTTCGGAGCGGCGGCCCTGCTCGTCGGCGCCGCACCGGCCGGGCCATGAGCGGATCGGGGTCGCTCGAACCCGCCGTAACCGATTGCCGCAATCAGCAACGGAATAACCATGACAGCAATCATCCATGGAAGGCCGAGCGAGTGCTCGCGCAATTCCGGATCCGATCCCAAGTCGGTATCTGCGGGCGCTTGCCGCAAATCCACCCCTAACCCCACTATGGCCCCCTCGGTCATTAGCCACCCGCACTTTCGTTTTGCAGGCGATATGCAGCCTACCGATTCGACGCGGCGGCGCCCGCAGGGTCGGGCACACTGGAGCGATGGGAAACGGCAGAAAACCGACCGACAGCGAAACCCTGGCTTACATCCGCAGCCTCGTCGACGAGGAGAAAACGCTGCGGTCGCAGCTGCAGCAGGGCGAGATCAGCACGTCGGAGGAGCAGGATCGCCTGCGCCGAGTCGAAGTCGAGCTCGACCAGTGCTGGGACCTGCTGCGGCAGCGCCGCGCGCTGCGCGAAACCGGCGGTGACCCGCGCGAGGCGCAGGTGCGCCCGCCCGACGAGGTCGAGGGCTACCTGAACTGAGCGACGTCGACGCCTTCGATGCCATAGTCGTCGGTGGCGGCCACAACGGGCTGGTCGCGGCCGGCTATCTGGCCCGGGCGGGCCTGCGGGTGCGGTTGCTGGAGCGGCTGGACCGGCTCGGCGGGGCCGCGGTTTCGGCGCAGGCCTTCGACGGCGTCGGGGTTCGGTTGTCGCGCTACTCCTACCTGATCAGCCTGCTGCCGGCCCGCATCCTCGACGATCTGGGCGCCGCGGTGCGGCTGGCCCGCCGCCCGTATTCGTCATACACACCTGATCCCGGCACCGGCGGCCGCAGCGGGCTGCTGGTCGGGCGCCCCGGGACGTTCGGCGCCATCGGCGCCGCCGAAGACGAGGGCCGTTTCGCCGCCTTTTACCAACGCTGCCGGGTGGTGACCGAACGGCTCTGGCCGACGCTGCTCCAGCCGCTGCGCACCCGCGAGCAGGCCCGCCGGCACGTGATCGACGGCGGCGATGCCGACGCGGCGGCCGCGTGGCGTGCCATGGTTGACGAGCCGATCGGCCGCGCCATCACCGACGCGGTGGGCAACGACCTGGTCCGCGGCGTCATCGCGACCGACGCGCTGATCGGCACATTCGCCCCCCTCGGCGACCCTTCGCTGCGGCAGAACATCTGCTTCCTCTATCACGTGCTGGGTGGCGGCACCGGGGACTGGGACGTGCCCGTCGGCGGGATGGGCGCGCTGACCGCGGCCCTGGCGTCGGCGAACTGCGGTAACGGCGCCGAAATAATCACCGGCGCAGACGTTTTCGCGGTCGATCCCGACGGTCGGGTGCACTACCGCTGCGGCGAGAAAGAGCACGCGGTCCGGGGCCGGTTCGTGTTGGCCGGCGTCACACCGACGGTCCTGTCCGGCCTGCTCGGCGAGCGGCCGGCACCCCCGGCCCAGGGCGCACAGGTGAAGGTGAACATGGTGCTGCGCCGCCTGCCCCGGTTGCGCGACGGCGGCGTCACACCCGAGCAGGCGTTCGCCGGGACGTTTCACGCGAACGAGACCTGGACCCAACTGGGCAGCGCGTACTCGCGCGCGCTCGGCGGGCACATCCCGAATCCGCTGCCCTGCGAAGCGTATTGCCATTCGCTGACCGATCCGAGCATCCTGTCGGCGGAGCTGGCCCGGTCCGGCGCCCACACGATGACGGTGTTCGGCCTGCACACCCCGCACTCGCTGTTCGACGGCAGCTACTCCGGCGCCCTGCGTGACCGACTGACGGAATCGGTGCTGGCGTCACTGAATTCCGTTCTGGCGGAGCCGATTCAGGATGTTCTGATGAACGATGCGCAGGGCCGGCCGTGCATCGAGACGACGACCACCCTGGACTTGCACCGCAACCTGGGCATGACCGCGGGCAACATCTTCCACGGCGGCCTGACGTGGCCGTTCGCCGACGACGACGACCCCCTGGACACACCGGCGCGGCAATGGGGGGTCGCCACCGCGCATGATCGAATCATGTTGTGCGGCTCGGGCGCCCGCCGCGGCGGAGCGGTCTCGGGCATCGGCGGCCACAACGCCGCGATGGCGGTGCTGGCTAGCGGTCGTTGATGGTGGCGTAGTCGCGCTCGGTGTACCCGGTGTAGATCTGGCGCGGGCGGCCGATCTTGCTGTCGCCCTCGTCGTGCATCTCACGCCAGTGCGCGATCCACCCGGGCAGCCGCCCCAGCGCGAACAGCACCGTGAACATCCGGGTCGGGAAACCCAGGGCCCGGTAGATCAGGCCGGTGTAGAAGTCGACGTTGGGGTAGAGCTTGCGCTCGACGAAGTAGTCGTCGGTGAGCGCGGCCTCTTCGAGATGCTTGGCGATGTCCAGCAGGTCGTCGTCGCCGCCGAGCTTGCCCAGGATCTTGTCGGCCTGTTCCTTGACGATCCGCGCCCGCGGGTCGTAATTCTTGTAGACGCGGTGACCGAAGCCCATCAGTTTGACGCCGGCCTCGCGGTTCTTCACCTTGCGGACGAATTCGCCGACGTCGTCGTCGCTCTCGCGAATCTGCTCGAGCATTTCCAGCACCGCCTGGTTGGCGCCGCCGTGCAGCGGACCCCACAGCGCGTTGATGCCGCCGGAGATGGAGGTGAACAGGTTGGCCCGCGACGAGCCCACCAACCGCACCGTCGACGTCGAGCAGTTCTGTTCGTGGTCGGCGTGCAGGATGAACAGCATGTCCAGCGCCCGGACGATCTCGGGATCGGCGTGGTACGGCTCGGCCGGCAAGCCGAACGTCATCCGCAGGAAGTTCTCCACCAGGCTCAGCGAATTGTCCGGGTAGAGGAACGGTTGCCCGATCGACTTCTTGTAGGCGTACGCGGCGATCGTGGGCAGCTTGGCCAGCAGGCGGGTGGTCGACAGCTCGACCTGACCGTTGTCCACCGGGTCCAGGGCATCGGGGTAGTAGGAACTCAGGGCGTTCACCACACTGGACAACACCGGCATCGGGTGGGCGTTGGGCGGGAAGCCGTCGAAGAAGCGCTTCAGATCCTCGTGCAGCATGGTGTGCCGCTGGATCCGGTTGGTGAACTCGTCGAGCTGCTCCTTGTTCGGCAACTCGCCGTAGATGAGCAGGTAGCTGACCTCGATGAAGGTCGACTTCTCGGCGAGCTGCTCGATCGGATAGCCGCGGTAGCGCAGGATGCCGGCGTCGCCGTCGATGTAGGTGATGGAGCTCTTGCACGAGGCGGTGTTGACGAAGCCGTTGTCGAACGTCGTATAGCCGGTCTTGGACAACAGGGGGCCGAGCGCAATCCCGTCGGCTCCTTCGGTGGCGTGCACGACCTCAAGGTCGATCTCGCCCCCTGGGTACTTCAGAGTTGCGGTGTCGTCGGTGTCGGCCACGAGAACCCCTTTGCGCTCTGGCTGGCTTAGCTGCCCTGACTCGGTGCTTATAGGTGAAGGTAGTCGTTATCGGGACGGCGCGCCTGCCCGGGGTCGGGTCCGCCGGTCTCGCGGCCATCGGCCGGTTAAGCGACACTGAATTTGCGACGTGACGGGTGTCATACCGCGGCCCGCAGCACCGCGCCGCGCGCCGCGCGTTCAGGGCTGGAGGCGCTCGACCCGGGCGTCGGTGACGCGAATCCGGTTGTGCACCCGGTTCTCCCGGCCCTGCCAGAATTCGACCACCTCGGGCGCGAGCAGGTATCCGCCCCAGTTGGGCGGCACCGGGACGGATTCCGATTCGGCGAAGCGCGCGGTGACCTCGGCGAGCTGGTCCAGCAGCGCCGCGCGCGACGCGATCGGCCGCGATTGGTGCGACGCCCAGGCGCCCAGTTGGGAGCCGCGCGGCCGCATGTCCCAGTAGTCCTGGGTCACCTGGGGGTGCACCTTGCTCACCGGGCCGCGGATGTGGATCTGCCGTCCGAGCAGGAACCAGGGGAAGGTCGCCGACGCGTACGGCGTCGCGGCCAGCTCGGCGCCCTTGTCGGAGTCGTAGTTGGTGAAGAAAGTGATTCCGGTCTCATCAGCGCTCTTGCACAACACCGATCGGCTGACCGGCCGGCCGCCGGAGACGGTTGCCAGCACCATGGCGTTGGGCTCGGCCACGCCGGCGCGCTCGGCGTCGTCGAGCCACCTACGGAACAGCGCGAGCCACCCGTCGGCCAGCCAGTCCGCGTCCAGGTCCGGGCTGCCGTCCTTCTCGACCGACCCGTACTCCACGCGCATTCTCTCGAGGTGCTCTTTGCCTGCTCCGGGGCCCGGTAATGCCATTACGCCAACGCTACCGGGGGTTGCTACCGGCCGGTAGCGTCCGCCCGGCGGCGGGGTGCAAGAATTTCCGTATGACTGTGCCCGAGAACTTTGTCCCCGGCCTGGAGGGCGTGGTGGCGTTCACCACCGAAATTGCCGAACCGGATAAAGACGGCGGTGCGCTGCGCTACCGCGGCGTGGATATCGAGGACCTGGTCACTCAGCAGGTCACCTTCGGTGACGTGTGGGCGTTGCTGGTCGACGGCAGGTTCGGTCACGGGCTGCCGCCCGCCGAGCCCTTCCCACTGCCCATCCACACCGGCGACGTGCGGGTCGACGTGCAGGCGGGCCTGGCGATGCTGGCGCCCATCTGGGGCTACAAGCCGCTGCTGGACACCGACGAGGCCACCGCCCGCGATCAGCTGGCCCGGGCCTCGGTGATGGCCCTGTCCTATGTCGCACAGTCGGCCCGCGGCATCTACCAGCCCGCCGTGCCGCAGCGGGTCATCGACGAATGCCCAACCGTCACAGCGCGATTCATGACCCGCTGGCAGGGCGAGCCCGACCCTCGGCACGTCGAGGCCATCGACGCCTACTGGGTGTCGGCCGCCGAGCACGGCATGAACGCCTCGACGTTCACCGCGCGGGTGATCGCCTCGACCGGCGCGGACGTCGCCGCCTCGCTGTCGGGGGCGATCGGGGCGATGAGCGGCCCGCTGCACGGCGGGGCGCCGGCCAGGGTGCTGCCGATGCTCGAAGAGGTCGAGCGCACCGGCGACGCCCGCGGCCTGGTCAAGGGAATCCTGGACCGCGGCGACAAGCTGATGGGATTCGGCCACCGCGTCTACCGCGCCGAGGACCCGCGGGCGCGCGTGCTGCGGGCGGCCGCGGAGCGCCTGGGCGCCCCGCGCCACGAGGTCGCCGTCGCGCTCGAGCAGGCCGCGCTGGCAGAGCTGCGCGAGCGGCGCCCGGACCGGGCCATCGAGACCAACGTCGAGTTCTGGGCCGCGGTCATCCTGGACTTCGCGCGGGTGCCGGCCAACATGATGCCGGCGATGTTCACCTGTGGACGCACGGCGGGGTGGTGCGCCCACATCCTCGAGCAGAAACGGCTCGGCAAGCTGGTCCGCCCCTCGGCCATCTATGTGGGCCCGAGCCCGCGCAGCCCGGAAGCCGTCGAGGGCTGGGACCGGGTTCTCACCGACGCCTGATTCGCGCGAGCGTAACGCCGCCGCGAAGTTCGGCTCAATATTTCGCACTGCGGTCACGCTCGCGTCCGCTCGTTGTCGGTGCCCCGCGATTGAATGATGACGGCCGCGATGAGTTTGGGTCGCGGGCCGAGTCAATAACCGTGGGCCAGCTGCCGCCTGGCTGGCATCCGACACCGACAAGGAGAGAACCATGGCAATCAACGTCGAACCCGCCCTGTCCCCGCACCTGGTGGTGGACAACGCCGCCGCCGCGATCGACTTCTACGTCAAGGCCTTTGGCGCCGTCGAGCTCGGCCGCGTGCCCGGTCCCGACGGCAGGTTGGTCCACGCCGCGCTGAACATCAACGGCTCCACCGTGATGCTCAACGACGACTTCCCGGAAACATGCGGCGGCAAGTCGATGACACCCAAGTCCCTGGGCGGCACCCCCGTCACCATCCACCTGACGGTCACCGACGTCGACGCGAAGTTTCAGCAGGCGCTGGAGGCGGGCGCCACGGTGGTGGCCCCGCTGGACGACCAGTTCTGGGGTGACCGTTACGGCGTCGTCGCAGACCCGTTTGGCCACCACTGGTCGCTGGGGCAGCCCGTGCGCGAGGTCAGCATGGAGGAGATCTCGGCCGCGATGTCCGGGCAGCCGGGCTAAGAGTCCAGCAGCCGGGCCAGCAGCCGGTGTCGCCGCGGCGGCGCCGGCGGCGCCGCGGCGACCGCGAGCATGTCGGCGACATCGGTGAATTTGTTGCGCGGCCGCCCGTCATGGCCGCCCCGCTCGATCTCCGCGGCGTCGATCGCCCGCCATCCCGCGGAGTCGACGACATCGGGCTGGCGCCCGCGCACCAGCTCGTCCAGTGCGCCCGGCGTGGCGGCCGGGTCGGTCAGATCGCCGGCATTGAAATCAGCCACTAGGGCCTGGACGGTTTGCAGCGAGCAGGACTTGTTGGTGCCGATGAACCCGGTCGGCCCGCGCTTGATCCAACCCGCGACGTAGGCGCCGGGCACCGGACGCCCGGAGCCGGGGTCCACGACACGGCCGCCGCCGTTGGGCACGACGGCCGCCGATTCGTCGAACGGGAGACCACGAATCTCCTTGCCGCGATAGCCGATCGACGTCAGCACCACGCCGGCCTCGAGGCGGCGCACCTCCTCGGTGCCGGTGACGGTGAACTCCACGCCGGTGGCGCGCGTCTCCCCCAGCACGCGTTCCGGCGTGAGCTCGTAGGCCAGCCGGATACGCGGGCCCGACGCCGCCGCCGAACCGTCGCCCACTTTGCTCAGGATCTCCAGCTTGTTCTTGGTCAGCTGGTCGGACACGCCGGCGAGATCGCTTGCGACCCGCAGATGGTCGCCGGCGTCGAGCACGACGTCGGATGCGCCGGTGAGCCCGATCAGTTCGGGCAGCGTGAAGGCCGAATGGGCCGGCCCGCGCCGGGCCGCGATCACCACTTCGCGCACCGCGGAGCGCCGCAACGCCTCGAGCGCATGGTCGGAGATGTCGGTGCCGGCCAGGTCGTCGGGGTCCGCCGTCAGGACGCGGGCCACATCGAGAGCGACGTTGCCGTTGCCGATGATCACCACCCGTTCATGACCGAGATCGACTGGCAGATCGGTGAACTCGGGATGCCCGTTGAGCCACGCGACCAACTCGGTGGCTGTGCCGGTGCCAGGCAGACCCATGCCGTCGATGCCCAGGCGCCGATCATCGGGTGCACCCACCGCATACACCACGGCGTGATGGTGGGCCAGCAGATCCGCGTGACTCAGGTGCCTGCCGATCTCGACGTTCAGGTAGAAGCGGAAGTGCCGGTGGCCGGATATCCGGTCGAAAAGCCGGGTGACCCTTTTGGTGTTCTGGTGGTCGGGCGCCACCCCGGCGCGCACCAGGCCGTAGGGCGTCGGCAGCTTCTCAAAGACGTTGACCCGCACGCCATGTTGGGTGAGCAGCTCGTCGGCCGCGTACATCGCCGCGGGGCCCGAGCCGACAATCGCCACGGTCAATGGCCGACGGCGGGCGCGCACCTCGGCGGCGGGGATCACCGGGGCCAGCTTCGAGGTGGGCGGCAGCTTCTCGCCCTCGGGCCGCGCCGGGTAGAAGGACGCGTTGATCTCGACGAACGGCAGCTGCTTGCTGTCCAGCCGGGTGTCGGGCGCGATGGCGCCGACTGGGCACGCGCTCACGCACGCGCCGCAGTCCACGCACGCCACGGGATCGATGTAGAGCATCTCCGATGTCGCAAACCCCGGCTCGTCCGGTGACGGGTGGATGCAATTCACCGGGCACGCGAAAACACAGGACCCGTCGTTGCAGCACGACTGGGTAATAACGTGCGGCATAAAGAAACCCGCGCAGTCCTATGCGGCCGGGGCGGCGGCGAGGTGCTGGCGCTGCGGCTCGCTGCGGTAGCGCGACGGCTTGCCATTGATCTTGCAGAGGCGCCACATCAACCGGGCGGACCGCGTTTCCATCAGGCCGGTGTCGTTGGCCAGCATCCGGACATCACCAAACATGTCGCTCAACCACTTGCGCGATTCCGGGGATCGGAAGAAAAGTTCCTTCTTGACCTCGCGCGGAATGTCGAACTCGCGCCAGAAAGCCTTGGGCGGCACCACAATTGCCCGGCACAACATCTTCATGGTCAGCGGCAGGTACAGCGCCGTCCAGAACCGTTGCCGCGCAGTCAGCTCCGGCAATCGCCTGCGCAGGAATTCGTGCGCGAACGAGATGTGTCGGGCCTCCTCGGCCACGTGGATGGCCATCACCCGCTCCATGATCGGGTGCAGCGACTTGCCTTCGCGCAGCACGTTTTTCTGCGTGTGGTCGATGGGCTCCTCGCCGGCGAGCACACCGATGAAAAACGCCACCGGCAGCGGGCCCGCGACCAGCGGAACCAGCGGCGAGAGCCACTTGAGCATCCGCGGCATGCCCGGGACGTCGGCGCCGATGCGGTTCACCATCTCCTGGAACATCATGGTGTGGTTGCACTCTTCGACCGATTCGTGCAGGCAGTAGCGGTATTCGGGCGACCCGTTGGGCACCCAGAACGTGTAGTTCATCAGGCCGCGGATCAGGATCGACTCGAAGTGCAGCCCCACCTTGGCCACGTTGGCCTGGCGCCACATGCCGATCTTGATCTTGCGCTCGTCGGACTGGGCCTGGTACCAGGGATGCCGCCCCAGCGGGTCAGTCAGCGGCAGGATCCACCGCGGGTCGTCCTCGGTGACCGCGAATTCCGGTGACTCCCAGTCGATGTCGGTGTAGGGATTGAAGTTTCGCCGCACCGACCCCTCGGACAGTGTGGCAAGCATGTTCATGTACTCGGCGTCGTCGCGCACTTCCATGTTGCGTCGCCAGCGCCGGACTATTCGCGTCTTGTCCATTCCAAGCCTCCCCACCGAGGTTTACATTTGGACGTGCAATGTCCAGACAGTACCGCAGGTACCGGATATTTTCTAGACCCGTAAGAGGCACTGTGGCCTGACCGGTGGTCACGCGATCCGTGTGGCGCGGCTCACACCCCGGCCGCCCACATCAGCCCACGGCGCCGCCGCGCCCGGATCGCTCACTAGGCTGGCTGACATGGCTGACCGGCTCGACATCCCCTCCGACATCAAACCCCGCGACGGCCGCTTCGGCTGCGGCCCCTCCAAGGTCAGGCCCGAACAGCTGAAAGCGTTGACCACCACCGCCGCGCCGTTGTTCGGCACGTCGCACCGCCAAGCTCCGGTCAAGGATCTGGTGGGCCGGGTTCGCTCGGGGATTGCCGAGCTGTTCTCCGTGCCCGACGGGTATGAGGTCATTCTGGGCAACGGCGGCGCGACGGCGTTCTGGGATGCCGCCGCGTTCGGGCTGATCGACAAGCGGTCGCTGCACCTCTCCTTCGGCGAGTTCAGCGCCAAGTTCGCCTCCTCGGTCGCCAAGAACCCGTTCGTCGGCGACCCCATCGTCATCAAGTCGGATCCCGGCACCGCCCCGGAACCGCAAGCGGACCCGTCGGTCGATGCGATCGCGTGGGCGCACAACGAGACATCGACCGGGGTCGCGGTGCCGATCCACCGCCCCGCCGGCTCGGATGACGCGCTGGTCCTCATCGACGCGACCTCGGGCGCAGGCGGCCTGCCGGTCGACATCACCCAGGCGGACGCCTATTACTTCTCGCCGCAGAAGAACTTCGCCAGTGACGGCGGGCTGTGGCTGGCCGTCATGAGCCCGGCCGCGCTGGCCCGCGTCGAGTCCATCGCGTCCTCCGGTCGCTGGGTTCCCGACTTTCTGTCGCTGCCGATAGCCGTGGAAAACAGCGTGAAGAATCAGACGTACAACACCCCGGCGATCGGCACCCTGGCGCTGATGGCCGAACAGCTGGACTGGATGCTGGGCAACGGCGGCCTCGACTGGGCGGTCAAGCGCACGGCGGACTCCTCGCAGCGGTTGTACTCGTGGGCCGAGGAGCGGCCGTACACCACGCCGTTCGTCGCCGATCCCGCGTTGCGGTCTCAGGTGGTGGGCACGATCGACTTCGTCGACGAGGTCGACGCCGCGACCGTCGCCAAGACGCTCCGGGCCAACGGCATCGTCGACACCGAGCCCTACCGCAAACTGGGCCGCAACCAGTTGCGGGTGGCGATGTTCCCCGCCGTCGACCCCGACGACATCAGCGCCCTGACCCAGTGCGTCGACTGGGTCGTCGAGCGGCTTTAACTTCCGCGTCATCAGCCCGCAACCCGCCAGCGTGTCAGAGCGGGTTACCGGGGTTAGCTGCACTAGAGTGCGGACCCGAGGGGTCCGTCGCTGACCGGCGCGGAGCCTCCGAGGAGAAGCCATGCGGGAACTCAAAGTGGTTGGTCTCGATGACGAGAGCAAATACATCATCTGCGAGGGTGATGACCCCGCAGAGCGGTTCAAGCTGGTGGCCGACGACAAACTCCGGGCCGCCCTCCGCGACGACTCGCGACAGCCGGAGCAGCCGCCACTCGACATGCAAGTCACCAATATGTTGAGCCCCAAAGAGATTCAGGCCCGGATTCGCGCGGGTGCGTCCGTCGATCAGGTGGCCACGGCGTCGGGCTCCGACATTTCCCGGATCCGCCGCTTTGCTCACCCGGTGTTGCTGGAGCGCGCTCGCGCCGCCGAACTGGCAACCGCCGCGCACCCGATGCTCGCCGACGGGCCCGCCGTGCTCACGCTGCTGGAGACCGTCAGCACCGCACTGGTGGCACGCGGCCTCGAACCCGACCGGCTCAGCTGGGACGCGTGGCGCACCGAAGACGGCCGCTGGACGGTGCAGCTCGCCTGGAAGGCCGGGCGCTCGGACAACATCGCGCACTTCAGCTTCGCCCCCGGCGCCCACGGCGGAACGGTCACGGCGATCGACGATGCGGCCAGCGAGCTGATCGACCCGGAGTTCGAGCGCCCGCTGCGGCCTCTCGCCCGGGTGGCCCGCCTCGACTTCGAGCCTGCGGAAGCGCCCGCTTCCGCAGCCGAAACTACGGAACCGGCGCCAGCCGGCGCGCCACCCGAACAGCCGGTGCACACCCGGCGGGGCAAGCCGGTCATTCCGGCCTGGGAGGACGTGCTGCTCGGGGTGCGCTCAGGCGGGCATCGCTAGCCAGCTACCCGACCGTCATCGCCAGCAGCGTCAGCCACGCGCCGGCGACCCCCACGGCCGCGCCCAGTACAAACCACCGCAGCACCAGGGTGCGCCGCCAGCCCCACAACGTCGGCGCCAGACCGCCCGCCGCCACGGCGTTGAGGCCGACCGCCAGCAGCGGATGCACTCGGATCAGGCCGAGGCTGAGCACCACGACCGCGGCGCCGGTCACGGCGGCGACGAACGCGGAGACGGTCAAACCCGTTGCCCAGGGGACGGACTCGTCGCTCACCACGTGAGCCTAGCCCGCTCGTAGAACGCCAGGGCCGCTGCGGTGGCGACGTTCAGCGAGTCGGTGCCGCGCGACATCGGCACGCGCACCGGCACATCGCTGAGCCGCAGGGTCGCCGTCGTCAGCCCGGGCCCCTCGGCGCCTACCAGCACCGCGACACGCTCGTCGACGGCCGCGGCCATCGCCTCCGCCAGCGCATACGCCTCGCGCTGCGGCGTCATCGCCATGAGCCGAAATCCGGTCTCCTTCAACAACAGAAGGTCGTGAGGCCAGCTGGCTGCCCGCGCGTAGGGCACCAGCAACGCGTGCCCCATCGACACCCGCACGGCGCGACGGTAGAGCGGGTCGGCGCACCCGCTGCCGAATACCACCGCGTCCACGGCCAGCCCGGCTGCGTTGCGAAAAATCGAGCCCAGGTTCTCGTGGTCGTTGACCCCCTCGAGGACGACGACGGTGCGGGCGGACTCGACGACCTGGGCGACGCTGGGTTCCGGCACCCTCCTGGCCGCAGCGAGCACGCCGCGATTGAGGTGGAAGCCGACCACTTGCGCCATCACCTCGGCCGACGTTCGGTAGAACGGCGCCGCAGAACCGGTCAAATCGTCCTTGAGCTCGGACAGCCGGCGGTCGGTGCCCAGTAGGGCGTGCGGGGTGAATCGGGAGGTCAGCATGCGCTGCACGACCAGTACGCCTTCGGCGATCACCAGCCCTTTGCCGGTCGGCAGATCGGGACGGCGATCGACACTGTTCAGGTCGCGGAAATCGTCGAGGCGCGGGTCGCCGGGATCGGTGATGTCCTGAACATCCAAGCCGCCGGTCACGGGCTTTCGTCGACCAGCGCCAGCATCAGATCGGCGGCCTCGCGCAGGGTTTCCCGCTGCTCGCCGTCCAGTGTCGCCAGGCGCTTGGCCAGCCACTCCTGGCGCGCGCGACGGTTCGCCTTGACCAGCTCGGCGCCGGACTCGGAGACCGAGACGAGGACCTGCCTTCCGTCGACCGGGTGCGGGACGCGGTCTACCAAACCCATCTCGGCCAGCGAGGCGATCACCCGGGTCATCGATGGCGGTCGCACACGCTCGCGAATCGCCAGGGCGCCGGGGGTCATCGCGCCCTCGTTGGCCAGGGTCGCCAGCGCCGACAGCTGGGACAGCGACACCGGCGATGACGGGTTGCGGAACCGCAGTTGGCGGGCCAGCCGCATCACCGCCAGCGACAGGTCGCTGGCCAGCCGGGCGTCGCTGTCAGGCATGGCGCGAGGTTACACGGAACGCAACGGATGCGGGATACCAAGCCGCCATCCGCGGACTTTGGTCCTTACCTGCGTTCGGGCAGCTTTCGGGGCTCCGCGCCACCGGGTTATGTTGGTCGCGATGTCTGTCCAACCCGGCCCGGGCCCCGAGGCGCCACCCCTGCCGCGGGCGCTGCTCGAGGTCTGGCCCGTCGTCGTGGTCGGGTTCCTGGGCTGGCTGATCGGCGCGGCGCTCGCGTTCCTCGTGCCCGCCCTGCACAGTTGGCGCCCGGTGACGCTGGGCGGGCTGGGGGTCGGGGTGATCGGGACCAGCATCTTCGTGCTGCAGCTTGCCGCCGCCCGCCGGGGCGCCCGCGGCGCGCAGACCGGGCTGGAAACGTACCTCGACCGCCAATAGATTCGCCGCCCCGGGAGGAAACCATGGTCGCCCCGCTTCTGCAGACGCAAATCGACATCGACGCGCCCACATCGAAAGTCTGGGCTTTGATATCCGATTTCCGGCGGATGCCGGAGTGGAGCCCGCAGTGTCGGTGGATGAGGCCCTTGGGGCGGCTCCGCGCGGGCACCCGCACCCTGAACCTCAACCGTCGCAACCGCATGTTCTGGCCCACCACCTGCACGGTTGTCGAAGTCGTCCCCGAGAAGAGGCTCGCGTTCCGGGTCGACCTCAACCACACCATTTGGAGTTACGAGCTCGAGCCCAGCGGCCAGGGCACGCGGGTGATCGAGAGCCGTCACGCCGAGAACGGCGTGACCGCGTTGTCGAACCTGACGGTGAACGCGCTCCTGGGCGGGACCGCGAACTTCGAACGCGAGTTGCTCGACGGGATGAACGCCTCGCTCGCAAGCATCAAAGCCGCCGCCGAACGCGGCTAGTCGGCCGGTTCCGGCGACTCCGGCTCCACGGCCTCCGGCTCCACGGCCTCCGGTTCCGGCGACTCCGGCTCCGCAGCCTCCGGCTCGGGTGGTTCGGGCGGCGACGGGTTGTCCGCGATGTCGAGCACGCCGTCGTCGTAGGGCTCATACGCGGGCGAGCCGGTGCCGGCCGGGGTGGGTGTGTCCGAGTGGGCGCCGCAACCGTACTGCTTGTCGACGATCTGCCCGTCGGCCGACAATTCGTTGCCGCACACCCCGAACATCGCGCCCAGCGAACCGGCCAGCGGCAGGAAAAAACCACAATCGCGGCACATCCGCTTGGTGGACCGGGCCATCGTCGAGTCCGGACCGTGGTCCCCGGTGTGCCACCGCTCGGCCGCCTCGGCGCGGCCCCACGCGCTCATGACCCAGCGCCGGCCCAACCCGATCTCGGCGGCGGTCTCGTCCACCTCGGGGTCACCGCTGGCGGTGTAGCCCGGAACCAAACGTGGGTCGTCCGCCACGGGCGCCAGCAGGTCCCCGGGGCTCAGGTCGCCCGGTCGCACCCGTTGGTCCCAGGGCACCCACTCCGGCGCCAGCAGCGCCGTCGGTCCGGGGATCAGCACCACTTCGCTGATCGTGGCGTGGTCGGCGCCCGGGTGCGCGGCGACGACGGCCGCCCATTGCCACCCCTGGTAGCCGGGCAGATGCGCCAGGAAGCGGTGGGTCGCGGCGTTGGGATCCTCGAGGCTGACGCCCAGGTAGTCGCCGACGGCCTCCGCGCCGGCGAACTCCTCGACGGCCGCCCTGGCCCGGTCGGCGGCACCCGTGAGCACCGCCGCCAACTCGTCGGGCGACTCGGCCACGGTCGTCGCGGCGGGTTCCGCCAGCCCTTCCCCGGGTCCTGTCACACTGTCCCCTCTCTTGCGCTGCGTCTCTAATACTAAGGTTGGCGAGCCACGCCCGGTTGCCTGCCGGCATAAGACAGAATTGATTCGTGTCCGGACGGCGGCGTAATGCTCGGGGTCGGGTGGCCTCCAACCCGGGCCGCCACCCCCGCCCGAACGGCACGGCATCGGCCAATCAGCACCCGGGGATGGCCAACTACCCGGCCGACGACGCCGGCCGGGGCCGGTCGCGCCGTCCGCCGTCGATGCCGAGCGCGAACCGCTACCTGCCGCCGCTGGGCGAGCAGCCCGAGCCCGACCGCGGTGGCGGCGCACCCCCGCGTGGTCCCGCCGCCGGTGAACGCATCACGGTCACCCGCGCCGCGGCGATGCGGAGCCGCGAAATGGGTTCTCGCATGTACTGGATGGTGCAGCGCGCCGCCACCGCCGACGGCGCCGACAAGTCCGGCCTGACCGCCCTGACGTGGCCGGTGGTCGCCAACTTCGCGGTGGATGCCGCGATGGCCGTCGCGCTGGCGAACACGCTGTTCTTCGCCGCGGCCAGCGGGGAGAGCAAGTCCAAGGTGGCGCTGTACCTGTTGATCACCATCGCGCCGTTCGCGGTGATCGCGCCGCTCATCGGTCCGGCGCTGGACCGGCTCCAGCACGGCCGGCGCGTCGCCCTCGCGCTGTCCTTCGCGCTGCGCACCGCGCTGGCGGTGTTGCTGATCACGAACTACGACAGCACCACCGGCAGCTACCCGTCGATGGTGCTCTACCCGTGCGCGCTGGCCATGATGGTGCTCTCCAAGTCCTTCAGCGTGCTGCGCAGCGCGGTGACACCGAGGGTGATGCCGCCGACCATCGACCTGGTGCGGGTGAACTCCCGGCTGACCGTGTTCGGCCTCCTCGGCGGCACGATCGCGGGCGGCGCGATCGCGGGCGGCGTCGAATTCGTCTGCACCCATTTGTTCAAGCTGCCCGGCGCGTTGTTCGTCGTCATCGCCGTCACCATCGCCGGCGCCCTGCTGTCGATGCGGATCCCGCGCTGGGTCGAGGTGACCGCCGGTGAGGTGCCGGCCACCCTGAGCTATCGCAACGACAGCGGCCCGACGCGGCGAGGCTGGCCCGAAGAGGTCAAGAAGGTGGGCGGGACGCTTCGGCAACCGTTGGGCCGCAACATCATCACCTCGCTCTGGGGCAATTGCACCATCAAGGTGATGGTCGGCTTCCTGTTCTTGTATCCCGCGTTTGTGGCCAAGGCGCATCAATCCAACGGGTGGGCACAACTGGCCATGCTGGGCGTGATCGGCGCCGCAGCGGCGATCGGCAACTTCGCGGGCAATTTCACCAGCGCCCGCCTGAAGCTGGGCAGGCCGGCCGTGCTGGTGGTGCGCTGCACGGTCGCGGTGAGCGCGGTCGCGCTGGCGGCTTCGGTGGCGGGCACCCTGATGGCGGCCGTGATCGCCACCCTGGTCACGTCCGGGTCCAGTGCGATCGCCAAGGCCTCGCTCGATGCCTCGCTGCAACACGATCTGCCCGAGGAATCGCGCGCATCGGGATTCGGGAGATCCGAATCCACGCTGCAGCTGGCGTGGGTGCTGGGCGGGGCGCTGGGTGTGCTTGTCTACACCGAACTGTGGGTCGGCTTCACCGCCGTCAGCGCCCTGCTCATCCTCGGCCTGGCGCAGACTCTGGTCAGCTTCCGCGGCAACTCGTTGATCCCCGGCCTCGGCGGCAATCGGCCCGTCATGGTCGAACAGGAGGGCATGCGCCAGGGCTCCGGAAGGCCGGCGGCGGTGCCTGAGTGAAACGCGGTGCGGTCATGCTCGTCGCGGCCTTGGTGGCGCTGGCGTGCGTCGGGGCCGGGGTCGGAGCGTGGCTGCTGGTACGGCAGCATGGCGCGCAGCAGCCCGAGATCAGCGCCTACTCGCACGGACACCTGACCCGGGTCGGGCCGTACCTGTACTGCAATGTGCTCAACCTCAACGACTGCCAGACCCCGCAGACCCAGGGCGAGCTCCCGTTCAATGAGCGCTACCCGGTGCAACTTTCGGTCCCCGAGGCCATCGCGCGCGCGCCGTGGCGGCTGTTGCAGGTTTACGAGGATCCCGCCAACACCGCCATGACCATTTTCCGGCCGGGCAGCCGCTTCGCGGTGACCATTCCTACGGTCGACCCGCAGCGCGGGCGGCTGACCGGGATCGTCGTGCAGTTGCTGACGTTGGTGGTCGACGAAGGCCAATCGAATGACACCAGCATGGTCCGCGCCGTCCCGCACGCGGAATGGTCAGTGCGCCTGACGTCCTGACTTATTGCCGGCCGAACGTGGAGTTGTTGCGCTGAAACCGCGTGATTTCTCGCCACAAGTCGACGTTGGACCGCGGATGTCGGTGGCGACCGGCACCGTGTGCGCATGGAGATCTTGGAGTGGCCATTCAGAGGCACCGACGCGCTCGCGGCCGGAGTCCTCAACCGGCATCGGTTGCGGACCGATTTCGAGATGGTCCATCGCAACGTCTACATCCGTCGCGGCCAGAAGTTGACGCCCGTAACCCGCGCGGTGGCCGCCTGGCTGTGGTCTGCGCGGACCGCGGCCATGGCGGGGCTATCCGCTGCGGCGTTGCACCGCACGGCTTGGATCGACGACTGGCTGCCGGCCGAGCTGAACCGTCCCAGCCGCGATACAGCGCGCGGCATCATTGTGCACAGCGACACCCTGGACGACGACGAAACGTCTGTGCGCGACGGCATTCGCATGACCACGCCGGCCCGCACGGCATTCGACCTCGGAAGACGAAAAGGCCTGACTGCGGCCGTGAATAGGCTGGACGCGCTCATGCATGCGACCGGGGTGAAGGCGGCTGACATCGAGCTGGTCGCCGACCGGCATCGCGGCGCGCGCGGGTTGATTCAGTTACGACGAGCGTTGCACCTAGCCGACGCGGGCTCGGAGTCCCCGTACGAGACGAAGACCCGCCTAGCCCTCGTAGGCGCCGGGTTGCCACGGCCCCAGACCCAGATCGAGGTGCTCAACGAGTGGGGTTGGGTGATGGCCCGCATTGATATGGGATGGGAGGAGTGGAAGGTCGGCGTCGAATTCGACGGCGCGCACCATTGGACCGATCCCGCGCAGCGAAGCCGGGACATCGATCGAATGGCCGACCTCGAGGCGCATAGCTGGGCGATGGTCCGCGTCAGCGCCGAGATGATCCGTAACCGACCCGACGTCGTCGTTGCGCGCGTCCATCGCGCCTTGCTCGCGGCGGGCGGCCCGGTATGACGGACCGAACGTGGAGTTGTTGCGCCGAAACCGCGTGATTTCTCGCCACAAGTCGACGCTCGGCACAAAAAGAGCTCAAGCGCCGTGGCCGGCGGGCACCCGCTCGCCGTCGACGGGGCGCCCCGGCGGGCTGCCATCCCCGAAAGGCCTGCCGCCCAAAGCCTCTCGCCCGTGCGGGGTCAGCCAGCCGGACAGGTCCGGGCCCTTGGGCACGATGCGCGTGGGGTTGATGTCGGCGTGCACGATGTAGTAGTGCTGCTTGATCTGTACGAAGTCGACGGTGTCGCCGAAGCCCGGCGTCTGGAACAGGTCGCGCGCGTAGGCCCATAGCACCGGCATCTCGGACAGTTTGCTTCGATTGCACTTGAAGTGCCCCTGGTAGACCGGGTCGAACCGGGCCAGGGTGGTGAACAGCCGCACGTCCGCCTCGGTAATGGTGTCGCCCACCAGGTATCGCTGGTCGGCGAGGCGATCGCTCACCCAATCCAGCGCAGTGAACAGCCGGTCGTACGCCGCCTCGTACGCCTGCTGCGAGCCGGCGAAGCCGCAACGGTAGACGCCGTTGTTGATCTCGGTGTAGATCCTCTTGCTCACCTCGTCGATTTCGGCCCGCAGCGGTTCGGGGTATAGCTGGGGCGCGCCGTCGCGATGGTAGGCGGTCCACTCCGTCGAGAGATCCAGGGTCATTTGCGCGAAGTCGTTGGTGACCACCGCGCCGGTCGACACGTCGACGATCGCGGGGACCGTGATCCCCTTCGGGTAGTCGGGGAAGCGCTTGAAGTACGCGTCCTGCAGCCGCGGGATCTGCAGCACCGGGTCGACGCCACCCGGGTCCAAGTCGAACGTCCAGCTGCGTTCGTCGTGCGTAGGGCCGCAAAAGCCAATGGAGAGAGCGTTTTCCAGGCCCAGCAACCGCCGCACGATGATCGCGCGGTTGGCCCACGGGCAGGCGCGGGCCACGACAAGCCGATACCGGCCGGGCTCCACCGGGTAGCCGTCACGTCCGTCGGCGGTGATCCGGGTGGTGATGTAGTTGGTGTCGCGGGTGAATTCGCCCGCCGGGGCTACATAGGGGGCCATGGCGACAATTCTGCCCGGGAACTCAGGTCACGAATCGGCGGGCCAGATTCGCCTCGGTCGACGCGGCGGGTTCCCAGTTCGCGATCCACGGTCCGGTGCCCTCCGACTGATCGATGATGCCGTCCTCCAGCCAGGTGTAGTGGCCTTCCTGCACGTCGTGGGTCAGCCGGACATCGCTGCTGTCGGTGTTCGACCACAAGGCCTGGAACAACGCCTCCACCCGTAACGTCGCTTGCTCACAGAACGTTTCGGCCAACTCGTACGCCTGTCGGCCGACGATCGGGTCCGCGGCCCGTTGCCCCTCGGCGCGCACGCACGCCGCGGACATCGCGAACAGCTCCGCGCCGATGTCGACGATCCGGCCCAGGAACCCCTGCCGTTGCTCGAGCCTTGCCTGCCAGCGCGCCATCCCGTAAAAGGTGTTGCGGGCCAGCTTGCGCGTCGAGCGTTCGACGAACCGCAGGTGCGACGCCAATGGCCCGAACTCGCTGTACGCGGTGGGCCGCTGGCCTTCGCCGAACACCAGCTGTGGCAACCACTTTGCGTAGAATCCGCTTGCGCCGACGGCCGCGGCGGCCTTCTGCCGCAGGCCTGTGTCGGCCTTGGCGAGGTCACCCGCCGCGGTCAGGTGGGCATCGACCGCCTCCCGCGCGATGAGCAGCCGCATGATCTCGCTGGATCCCTCGAAGATGCGGTTGATCCGCAGGTCGCGCACCACCTGCTCGGCGGGCACCGCGCGCTCCCCGCGCGCGGCCAGGGACTCCGCGGTCTCGTAGCCCCGTCCGCCGCGGATCTGCAAGAGCTCGTCGGCGATGCGACACGCCATTTCGCTGGACCACAACTTGGCCAGCGCCGCCTCGATCCGGATGTCGTTGCGGTCTTCGTCGGACATTTGGGCGGACAGCTCGAGCACCGCGTCGAGCGCGTAAGTGGTGGCGGCGATGAACGAGATCTTGCTCGCCACCGCTTCGTGTTTGGCGAGCGGCTTGCCCCACTGCACGCGCTCGCCGGACCATTCGCGGGCTATCTTCAGCGCCCACTTCGACGAGCCCGTCGCGCTGGCCGGGATCGACAGCCGCCCGGCGTTGAGCGTGGTCAGTGCGATCTTCAGGCCGTCGCCTTCCCGGCCGATCAGGTTCTCGGCGGGAACCCGGACTCCGTGCAGCCTGGTCACACCGTTCTCGATGCCGCGCAATCCCATGAACTTGTTGCGCCGCTCGACGGTGATCCCGGGCGAATCGGCCTCGACGACGAACGCGCTGATGCCGCCGCGATGCCCGTCGCTCTTGGGCACGCGGGCCATGACGACCAGCAACTCGGCGACCACACCGTTGGTCGTCCACAGCTTCACGCCCTCGAGTTCGTACGCCTTCCCGTCCTCGACCGGTGTCGCCGTCGACGCCAGGCGCGCGGGGTCGGAACCGACGTCGGGCTCGGTGAGCAGAAACGCCGAGACGGCACCGGCGGCGCAGCGCGGCAGGAACTTCTGCTTTTGTTCGGTGGTCCCGGCGAGTTTGAGCGGCTCGGGCACTCCGATCGACTGATGGGCCGACAACAGCGCTCCGAGGCTGGGGTGCACCGACGAAACCATCACCAGTGCCCGGTTGTAGGCGACCTGCGACAGGCCCAGTCCGCCGTACTCGGTGGGGATCTTCATCCCGAAGCAGCCCAGTTGGGCCAGGCCCTTGACGTATTCATCCGGGATCTGCGCGTCGCGTTCGATGACGCTGCCGTCGACGCCGTCGAGCAACTCGCGCAGCCGGCCGAGGAAGGCCCCGATGCGCTCTTCGTCGGCCTGGGATGGCTTGGGAAACGGATGAATGAGCTCGAGCGGAAAGTGGCCAAGAAAGAGTTCTTTGGCGAACGACGGTTTTTCCCAACCACTTTCGCGAGATTCCTCGGCGAGGGCCCTGGCTTGCTCCTCGGTGACCTGCGCTTGCTGTGCCATCGCCGCCTCCTCGCTACGACCCACATCGAGGCTTGAGTACCCGGCGCCGGCCCGAATACCGTGGCCTATGAATGTCGAAGTTACCACCCGGTAGCTTCGCCGCGTAGGGGTACGTTCCGGGCGACCGCCCAGTTAGGAGTCGAGCTCCCGGGCCACCGCCTTGACCACCTCGGAGACCCGACGGGCGGTCTTGCGATCCGGGTAGCGGCCTTTGCGCAACTCCGGCTGCACGGCGCCCTCCAGCAGCGTGATCATGTCTTCGACCATCCCGTGCAGCTCGTCGGGGCTGTGCTTGTGCTCGACCGGCGCCTCGCGCCGCGTCTTGGAAAGGCTGGGCGGGGGATCGATCAGCTTGAGGGTCAACGCCTGTGGTCCGCGCCGGCCCGACGCCACGCCGAATTCCACCCGTTGTCCGGCCTTGAGCCCCTCGACCCCCTCGGGCAACGCCGACGAGCGGACGTACACGTCCTCGCCGTCCTCCTGCGACAGAAAGCCAAACCCCTTGTCGGCGTCGTACCACTTAACCTTGCCGGTCGGCACTGGTCTCACCTGCTTGTCTGACGGATCACTACGTTGGGCAACGCAAGAAGCGTCCCGCCTGCGCAGGACGCATGTTGGATTCTGATCTTACTCGGGTGGTCGCCTGCCGAGCACCCCCGTTACCCGGCACTCGGTACCCTGGCAGTACCGCTGGAGGAAATATGCGCCTGATCCTGAACGTCATCTGGCTCGTGTTCGGCGGCCTGTGGATGGCCGCCGGATACGTGCTGGCGGCGCTTGTCAGCTTCCTGCTCATCGTCACCATCCCCTTCGGCTTCGCCTCGCTGCGCATCGCGTCGTACGCGTTGTGGCCTTTCGGCCGGACGATCGTCGACAAGCCGACCGCCGGGACGGGCGCCCTCATCGGAAATGTCGTCTGGATAGTGCTCTTTGGGCTGTGGCTGGCGATCGGTCACCTGGCGAGCGCGGCGGCGATGGCGATCACGCTCGTCGGTATTCCGCTGGCGCTGGCCAACCTCAAGATGATCCCCGTGTCGTTGATGCCGCTGGGCAAGGAGATCGTTCCGGCCCGCTTCGGGGCGGTGCCCGCATGACGCTGACGGCGTTGGGTCTACCGACGATGCCGGGCCGCACCAGCGGCGCCGCGGCGCGACACGTTCCGGCCAGTGGCCCACTGGTGGACACCTACGGGCGCGCCGCCACCGACCTGCGGGTCTCGCTGACCGATCGCTGCAACCTGCGGTGCAGCTACTGCATGCCCGCCGAGGGCCTGGACTGGCTGCCCGGAGAGCAACTGCTGCGGCCCGACGAACTGGCGCGGCTGTTGCACATCGCCGTCACCCGGCTCGGCATCACCAGCGTGCGGTTCACCGGTGGCGAGCCCTTGCTGTCACGCCACCTCGAAGAGGTCGTCGCCGCGGCGGCAGGCCTGCAACCCCGCCCCGAGATCTCGCTGACCACCAATGGGGTGGGGCTGGCGCGGCGGGCGGCCGCGCTCGCCGAGGCGGGCCTGGATCGGGTCAACGTGTCGATGGACAGCGTGGACCGGGACCACTTCGCGGCGATCACCCGGCGGGACCGGCTCGCCGACGTGCTGGACGGCCTGGAGGCCGCCAAGGAGGCGGGCCTGACGCCGGTCAAGGTCAACGCGGTGCTCGACCCCGCGACCGGACGCGACGACATTGTCGGGCTGTTGCGCTTCTGCCTCGAGCGCGGCTATCAGCTGCGCGTCATCGAGCAGATGCCGCTGGACGCCGGGCATCAGTGGCGCCGTGGCGCCGCAATGACCGCCGACGATGTCATGGCGACGCTGCGGCCACACTTCCGGCTGCGGCCGGATCCGGCTCCGCGCGGTTCGGCTCCGGCCGAGCTCTGGCTCGTCGACACCGGGCCGAACACCCCGAGCGGAAAGTTCGGCATCGTCGCGTCCGTGTCGCACGCTTTCTGCTCGACGTGTGATCGCACCCGGCTCACGGCCGACGGCCAGATCCGCAGCTGCTTGTTCTCCGCTGACGAAACCGACCTCCGGGGCCTGTTGCGTGGCGGCGCGCACGACGACGCGATCGAGGCGGCGTGGCGCGGCGCGATGTGGAGCAAGCCCGCCGGCCACGGCATCAACGATCCCGACTTCGTCCAGCCCGATCGCCCGATGAGCGCGATCGGTGGCTAGGCCGATGGAAGCTCCGGCCGAAGCGGAGGGAATCCAGGTGACCGTCCGCTACTTCGCCGCCGCGCGCGCGGCTGCCGGGGTCGAGGCGGAGACGGTGGTGGTGCGCCCCGGGACCACGGTCGCCGGGCTGGTTGAGCGGCTCGCCGTTCGCGGATCCCGCCTCGCCACCGTGCTGAACCGATGCTCGTATCTGCGCGACGGAATGGCCGTTCGCGACGAGACCGCGGAGTTACGGCCCGGTGACACGGTCGATGTTCTGCCGCCCTTCGCGGGCGGATGAAACTGTGAGATAGCTCACGTAACGAAACGATAACGACACAATCACGCTCCGATCTCGGGTGGAATGACCTGCGCAAATCCCTTTCGCTCCTGGGCTTTTCGCAGATGGCCGTGAGGGAAACGCCGGGTTTCACTAGACGTGACGGGACGAACAGAACCCGCTAGCGTCTCCGACGGTTCGTCAATCCACCGAGTGGCGTTCCCTCCCGCCTACCGCGCCGAGCTCCATCCAGTAGGCGGGCGAAACCGAAAGTGGATGGAGGCGGGGGACCCACCGGTCCACCGTGATCGGACTGGAGCCGCTTGCGGCTCCTTGGGGTGAAGCCGGCGCCGGCTCCCACGGGAGTACGGCGTTGGCCGGGTAGCCTCTCCAACCCGAACCCGACAGCTGACCTCGCAGGCGCGTCACACGAGAGGAATATTTCGGCGCGTATGAGTGGACGTCATCGTAAGCCCACCACATCCAGCATCAGCGTCGCCAAGATCGCCTTCACGGGGGCGGTACTTGGTGGCGGCAGCATCGCCCTTGCCGGGCAGGCGGCCGCGGCCACCGACGGCGAGTGGGATCAAGTAGCCCGTTGCGAGTCGGGCGGCAACTGGGGCATCAACACCGGCAACGGCTACCACGGCGGTGTGCAATTCAGCTCAAGCACCTGGGCCGCGCACGGCGGTGGCCAGTACGCCCCGTCGGCCGAACTGGCCACCAAGGACCAGCAGATCGCGGTCGCCGAGCGGGTCCTGGCGACCCAGGGTAAGGGCGCCTGGCCCGTGTGCGGCGGCCCCCTGTCGGGCGCCACACCGCGCGAGGTGCCCGCCCCCACGCCGGCGGGCATGGACGCCCCGCTGGACGCGCCGTGGCTCAACGGTGGTCCTGGGCCGCTGGCACCGCCGCCGCCCGCGGATGCGCCCCCGCCGGACGCTCCTCCGC
>NZ_LZIC01000040.1 GCF_001667185.1 Mycobacterium sp. 852002-50816_SCH5313054-b
AGTGTGAACTGGCCGACGCTGCTGATGCCCTTGAGGAAGAAGTTCTCGCACCCAGTCAAATAGTGCATATAGCGGTCGTAGACCTCTCGGGACTGGATCGCGATCGCCTGGTCCCTGTTGGCCTCGAGCGCGGTGGCCCACGTTTCCAGGGTCCTCGCGTAGTGGAGCCGCAGCGACTGGACGCGCGTGATCTTGAAGCCGGCCTCCTCCGCGTGCTCCTCGACCGACGGGATCGTCGGCAGCCAGCCGCCCGGGAAGATCTCGGCCAGGATGAACTGGGTGAAGTGAACGACTTCGTGGGTCAGCGGAGTGCCCTGCGCCCTGGCCTCTTTGAATGTCGGACGCGTGATGGTGTGCAGCATCATGACGCCCTCGGCCGGCAGCACCCGGTGGGCCATCTTGAAGAAGTGGCCCCAGCGCTGGCGGCCGAAGTGCTCGAAGGCGCCGATGGAGACGATGCGGTCGACCGGCTCGTCGAACTTCTCCCAGCCCTCCAGCAGCACCCGCGTCGAGCGGTTCGTGTCCATCTGGTCGAACATCTTCTGCACGTGGTCGGCCTGGTGCTTCGTCAACGTCTGGCCAA
>NZ_LZIC01000041.1 GCF_001667185.1 Mycobacterium sp. 852002-50816_SCH5313054-b
GGTCGTGGCCCCGGGCTCACCGGGCGGGGGCCGGGACGTGGTCCCGGTCGCGGCACCGGCCTGGGAACGGCGGTGCTGCCTGGCTCGTCTGCCGTCATCCCCTCGTCACCACCCTTCTTTCGCGCGGACAGTGTCCCGCGCGCCTGCCGCGCGTAGCGGCGCCTTGTCAACCGGTTCCCACAGTATTCAAGCAGCTTGGCGGGCGGCGCGCGCCTACCAGTTCTCGGGGACCCCGCCCCCGGGCCGCCGGATGCATAACAGTTCGATTCCACCGCCGCTTCGGCCGTAGGGCACCGCGGCGCCGCCCGGTAGCGTGGCGGAAGCGAGTGGAGTTTCTGGTGGGATGAGCGGGGGGCGATGGATGCCACGGCCAGCCGTCGTTCGGCTGTACAACGGTTTGCTGCGGGCGCAGTATTGATGGACCGCCAGGGCCGCTGAGGGCCTCAGCCCGGCGCCGTCGCAGTACAGTGGTCGCTGAATTCTGATCGAACAGCGCGTGTACACGCAGCGTCAAGGGAATGCTGCCCGGAACGCCGGAGAGGGGGTTCGCATGACGAAAGTGGATGTCGCGGCGCTGATTGCCCTGTGCGCGGCGCTGGCTTCCGCCGTCGGTGACGTGATCCGGCAGCGCTCGGCGCAGGAGATCACCGACAAGGAAGTCGGGCACCTCGAGCTGTTCCGGATGTCGTTGCGGGACAAGCGGTGGTGGCTCGGTGGCCTCGCGGCGATCGTCAACTACAGCTTGCAGGCCGCCGCCCTGGCGTGGGGCTCGGTGGTCTTGGTGACGGCGCTGCAGGTGACCGCGCTGCTGTTCGCGCTGCCGATCTATGCGCGGCTGACCAACATCCGGGTGACCCGCTGGGAGTGGGTGTGGGCGCTGGTGCTGGCCGCGGCGCTGGCGGTGGTGATCATCGTCGGCGATCCGCGCTCCGGTCACGAACGGGCCTCACTGTCGACGTGGCTGATCGTGGCCGCGGTGATGGGCCCCACGCTGGTGCTGTGTGTGCTGGGGGCCCGGATCTGGAAGGGCCGTCCGGTCGCGGCGACACTGCTGGCGGTGGTGGCGGGTTCGTCGCTGGCGCTGTTCGCGGTGCTGACGAAGGGCGTCGTCGAGGTGGCCGAACGCGGCCCCGGCGCCGTGGTGCGCATGCCGGAGTTCGTTCCGTGGTTGCTGGTGGCGCTGTGCGGGATGGTTTTCCAGCAGTCCGCCTTCCGCGCCGGCGCGCTCACCGCGTCCCTGCCCACCATGACCGTGGCCAAGCCCGTGGTGGCCGGTGTCCTCGGGGTCACCGTGCTCGAGGAGACGTTGCGGGCCACCGGACCCGCGGCGCTCGCGCTGGTTTCGGCGGTCGCCTTAGTCATCATCGCGACGGTGGCGCTGGCCCGGGGCGAGGCCGCCTCGATGGCGGCCGGGACCGGGCGAGACCTGCACAACGACCCGCTGCCCGGCGACCCGCCGGCCCAGGAGTCGATTCCGGTTGCCCCGGCGGCGCCGGACCCGACCCAGACGATTACCTAGTCCGGTCCGCGTCCCGTTAGTTTTGTGGCGTGCTGGGCGCCATCGCGATCGTTCCCTCCGCGCCGGTGCTCGTTCCCGAGCTCGCCGGGGCGGCCGCCGCCGAGGTGGTTGAGCTCACCGCGGCGGTGCTCGCGGCGGCGGCCTTGCTGCCGCCGCGCTGGGTCGCGATCGCAACGGGCCGAGCCGACGACGTACTCGAGCCGGAGTCCCGCGGCACCTTCGCCGGCTTCGGGGTCGATGTCCGGGTCGGGCTGTCGCCGCGGGCCGACGCCCCCGCCGACCTCCCCGTGTGCGCGCTGCTCGCCGGGTGGGTGCGCGGGCAGGCGCGCCCCGACGGCGGCGTGCAGGTCCGGGTCTACCGCGGCGACCACGACGTCGACACCGCGCTGGCCCGCGGCAGGCGCTTGCGCGCCGAGCTGGACCGGACCCCGGACCCGGTCGGGGTGCTCGTCGTGGCCGACGGCGCGAACACCCTGACGCCCGCCGCGCCCGGCGGTCACCATCCAGGCGACGCCGACGCGCAAGCGACCCTGGACGACGCCCTGGCCAACGGCGACGTCGCCACCCTGGCCGAGCTGCCGCCGCAGATCCTGGGGCGGGTCGCGTTTCAGGTGCTCGCCGGCCTGGCGGGGCCGGGGCCGCGATCGGCCAAGGAGCTCTACCGGGGAGCGCCGTTCGGCGTGGGCTACTTCGCCGGCTTTTGGCAGCTATGAACCAAGGTGGGCGGCCGCTCGCCATCATCGGGCCGACCGGCACCGGCAAGTCGCAGCTGGCGCTCGACGTCGCCGAGCGCGTGGGCGGGGAGATCGTGAATGCCGACGCGATGCAGCTGTATCGCGGGATGGACATCGGCACCGCCAAGCTGCCGGTGCAGGCGCGCCGCGGCATTGCCCATCATCAGCTCGATGTTCTCGACGTCACCGAGACGGCCACCGTCGCCCGCTATCAGCGGGCCGCCGCGGCGGACGTCGAGGCGATCGCGGCCCGGGGCGCCGTGCCGGTGATCGTGGGTGGCTCGATGCTCTACATCCAATCCCTGCTCGACGACTGGTCGTTTCCCGCGACCGACCCCGCGGTGCGCACGCGCTGGGAGCGGCGGCTCGCCGAGGTCGGGGTGGGGCGGCTGCACGCCGAGCTGGCGCGCCGCGACCCGGCGGCGGCCGCGGCGATCCTGCCGACCGACGGCCGGCGCACGGTGCGCGCGCTCGAGGTCGTCGAGCTCACCGGGCAGCCGTTCGCCGCCTCCGCCCCGCGCATCGGCGCCCCGCGCTGGGATACCGTCATCATCGGATTAGATTGCGACACAACAGTTCTCGACGAGCGATTGGCCCGGCGCACCGACGCGATGTTCGATCAGGGCCTGGTCGACGAGGTCCGGGGGCTGCTGGGCGACGGCCTGCGCGACGGGGTCACCGCCCCGCGCGCCCTGGGCTACGCGCAGGTGCTGGCCGCGCTCGACGCGGGCGGTGCAACAGGCCCTAGCCCGGACCAGCTGCGCGACGCGCGGGAGCAGACCTATGTCGGCACCCGGCGCTACGTGCGACGGCAGCGGTCGTGGTTTCGCCGGGACCACCGCGTGACCTGGCTGGACTGTGAAAAAGGGGGAGCCGAGGGCCCCGGGCTCGTCGACGACGCGTTGCGGGCCTGGCGACAAGTACCCTGAACAGGTGATCTTCGCCAAGGGCCACGGCACGCAGAACGACTTCGTGCTGCTGCCCGACCTCGACGCCGAGCTGGCGCTGACGGCCGCCCGGGTGGCCGCGCTGTGCGACCGGCGCCGGGGCCTGGGCGCCGACGGGGTGCTGCGGATCACCACCGCGGGCGCCGCCGTGCGGGTGGGTGTGCTCGAGCGCCTGCCCGACGGCGTCGGCACCGGCGACTGGTACATGGACTACCGCAACGCCGACGGGTCCACCGCGCAGATGTGCGGCAACGGCGTGCGGGTCTTCGCGCACTACCTGCGGGCCTGCGGCCTGGAATCGCGCGACGAGTTCGTCGTCGGGTCGCTGGCCGGCCCGCGGCCGGTCACCCTGCACCACGCCGGCCAGACCAACGCCGACGTCACCGTCGACATGGGCAAGGCGAACCGGGTCGGCAGCGGGGAGGCCACGGTCGGGGGCAGTCGGTTCACCGGCCTGGCGGTCGACGTCGGCAACCCGCACTTGGCCTGCGTCGACCCGCAACTGGACGCCCAGGCGCTGGCGGCCCTGGACGTGGGCGCGCCCGTGCAGTTCGACCGCGCGCAGTTCCCGGACGGCGTCAACGTCGAGGTGCTCACCGCGCCGGTCGGGGGAGTGGTCCGGATGCGCGTCCACGAACGCGGCGTGGGTGAGACGCGCTCCTGCGGCACCGGAACGGTCGCGGCGGCCGTCGCCGCGCTGGCCGACGCCGGGGCCGACACCGGGACCCTCACCGTGCGGGTGCCCGGCGGCGACGTCGTGGTGACGATCACCGACGCCACGAGCTACTTGCGCGGACCGTCGGTGCTGGTGGCCCGCGGCGAGATCAGCGAGGAATGGTGGCGCGCCCAGGAGCGTTAAATCGGATGCGCTGCACCGATTTAACGTGCACTATTGCTAATTGCCTATGACACATCCCAAATCTCCCTTTTACGATCGGCCGGATCTCGAGCCCAGTGCGGGCGAACTCGCCCTCGAAGACCGATCGGCGCTGCGCCGGGTCGCCGGGCTGTCCACCGAACTCGCCGACGTTTCCGAGGTCGAATACCGCCAGCTGCGCCTGGAGCGCGTGGTGCTGGTGGGCGTGTGGACCGAGGGCAGCGCGGCCGACAACCAGGCCAGCATGTCCGAGCTGGCGGCCCTGGCCGAGACCGCCGGCTCGCAGGTGCTCGAGGGGCTCATCCAGCGCCGCGACCGGCCCGACCCGTCGACCTACATCGGGTCCGGCAAGGCCGCCGAACTGCGCGAGGTGGTCCTGGCCACCGGCGCCGACACCGTGATCTGCGACGGCGAGCTGTCCCCGGCGCAGCTGACCGCGCTGGAAAAGGCCGTGAAGGTCAAGGTCATCGACCGCACCGCGCTGATCCTGGACATCTTTGCCCAGCACGCCACCAGCCGGGAGGGCAAAGCGCAGGTGTCGCTGGCCCAGATGGAGTACATGCTGCCCAGGCTGCGCGGCTGGGGCGAGTCGATGTCGAGGCAGGCCGGCGGCCGCGCCGGCGGCAGCGGCGGCGGCGTGGGCCTGCGCGGTCCCGGTGAGACCAAGATCGAGACCGACCGTCGTCGCATCCGCGAACGGATGGCCAAGCTGCGCCGCGAGATCAAGGACATGAAGCAGGCCCGCGACACCCAGCGCAGCCGCCGCCTGCACAGCGACGTCCCGTCGATCGCCATCGTCGGCTACACCAACGCGGGCAAATCCAGCCTGCTCAACGCGCTGACCGGGGCCGGGGTGCTGGTGCAGGACGCGTTGTTCGCCACCCTGGAACCCACTACCCGGCGCGCCGAGCTCACCGACGGCCGGCCGGCCGTGCTCACCGACACCGTTGGGTTCGTCCGGCACCTGCCCACCCAGCTGGTCGAGGCGTTCCGCTCGACGCTGGAGGAGGTCGTCGACGCCGATCTGCTGGTGCACGTGGTCGACGGCTCCGACGCCAACCCGATGGCCCAGATCAACGCGGTTCGCCAGGTGATCTCCGAGGTGATCGCGGACCATGACGGCAGCCCGCCGGCCGAGCTCCTGGTGGTGAACAAGGTCGACGCCGCGAGCGATCTGACGCTGGCCAAGCTTCGCCACGGCCTGCCCGGCGCGGTGTTCGTCTCCGCGTGCACCGGCGAGGGCATCGAGGACCTGCGGCGGCGGATGACCGAGCTGGCCGCGCCGACCGATACGGCCGTCGACGTGGTGATCCCGTACGACCGCGGCGACCTGGTCGCCCGGCTGCACGCCGGCGGGCGCGTCCAGCAGGAGGAGCACAGCGCCGACGGCACCCGGATCCGGGCGCGCGTCCCGGTGGCGCTGGCGGCCAGCCTGCGCGAGTTCGCCGCCCGCTAGCCAGGGCCCGCCCCGCCGACTGCCGACCAACCGGCTGGTTGGTATATCTTGGGCGGCAGAGTCCCATTCGCCGACGGTCAGCGGAGGTTGTCCATGAGCGGTGCCATCAAGTACGAGCGCACTCTTTTCGAGCCCGAGCACGAATTGTTCCGTGAGTCCTACCGCGGCTTCCTCGATCGCCACGTGGCGCCGTACCACGACGAATGGGAGAAGGCCAAGATCGTCGACCGCGGCGTGTGGCTGGAGGCCGGAAAGCAGGGTTTTCTGGGCATGGCGGTGCCCGAGGAGTACGGCGGTGGCGGCAACCCCGACTTCCGGTACAACACGATCATCACCGAGGAGACCACGCTCGGTCGCTACAGCGGGATCGGCTTCGGCCTGCACAACGACATCGTCGCGCCGTACCTGCTGTCGCTGACCAACGAGGAGCAGAAGCAGCGCTGGCTGCCCAAGTTCTGCACCGGCGAGATCATCACCGCGATCGCCATGACCGAGCCGGGCACCGGCAGCGACTTGCAGGGCATCAAGACCCGCGCGGTCAAGCAGGGCGATCACTACGTCCTCAACGGCGCAAAGACGTTCATCACCAACGGGATCAACTCCGACCTGGTCATCGTGGTCGCCCAGACGGATCCGGACAAAGGCGCGCAGGGCTTCTCGCTGCTGGTCGTCGAGCGCGGCATGGAGGGATTCGAACGCGGCCGGCACCTCGACAAGATCGGGCTCGACGCGCAGGACACCGCCGAGCTGTCGTTCAGCGACGTGCATGTCCCGGCCGAAAACCTGCTCGGCGAGGAGGGCATGGGATTCATCTACCTCATGCAGAACCTGCCGCAGGAACGGATCGGGATCGCCATCATGGCCGCCGCGGCGATGGAAGGCGTGCTGGAGCAGACCCTGCAATATACGAAGGAGCGCAAGGCCTTCGGCAAGCCGATCGGCAGCTTCCAGAACAGCCGCTTCGTCCTCGCCGAACTGGCCACCGAGGCCACCGTGGTGCGGATGATGGTCGACGAGTTCGTCCGCCTGCACCTCGACCACAAGCTGACCGCCGAGCAGGCCGCCATGGCCAAGTGGTACTCCACCGAAAAGCAGGTGCACCTCATCGACCGGTGCCTGCAGCTGCACGGCGGCTACGGCTACATGCGCGAATACCCGGTCGCCCGAGCCTATCTCGACGCCCGGGTGCAGACGATCTACGGCGGCACCACCGAGATCATGAAAGAGATCATCGGCCGCAGCCTCGGCGTCTAGGAATCATGTTGCGGCGCAAGGCAATCGCGGCTTCCTGCGCGGCCAGGACGCCGCGACGCGGGTGCCGCCGGCTAGCTAGTCCGCCAAATAATGAATGGCCTGATCGGCCATTTCGCCGGGTAGTTCGCTGACCAGCTAACGGCCTCGCGTACCGTCGGCGCATGTGTTTCTCGTATAGCGACTGCGTAGTCACACATCGCCACATCGGCGATCGCGGTGCTGGTGAGCGGGGTCGATTGCAATCCGGGCGCGCTCCGGCATCATTTCGACATCGGCGCGGTCTCCGTTTCCGTACTATTTCCAATTTGACTTCGCATTGCATGTCGGCCGGGGCAAAGTTATGCGAGCCCGGCGATAATGCGGTTCGTCACGGGTTTAGGTGCGGTCATGACCGGGGATAGGGGCCTATCCATCGGAGGCTTGGTGAACGGGCAGAGAGGTCGAATGCGCAAGCTGGTCGGGCGCGCGCTGGTCGGGATGGCGACCGCGGTGCTGGCGGCCGCACTGCTGGCGCCGTCCGTGTCCGCGTCGCCGATCGGCGACGCCGAGGCCGCCATGATGGCCGCGTGGGAGAAGGCCGGCGGCGACACCTCGCCGCTCGGTGCCCGCAAGGGGGACGTCTACCCCGCCGGCGACGGGTTCGCGCTGGACTTCGACGGCGGCAAGATGTTCTACACCACCGACACCGGTGCCAAGTTCGTCTACGGCCCCATCATGGACAAATACGAGGCGCTGGGCGGTCCGGTCGGCAGCGACCTGGGGTTCCCCACCATCAACGAAGTTCCCGGCCTGGCGGGACCAGACAGCCGGGTGGCCACCTTCTCGGCCAGCGACAAGCCGGTGATTTTCTGGACCCCCGACCACGGCGCCTTCGTGGTGCGCGGCGCGATGAACGCCGCCTGGGACAAGCTGGGCAGCTCGGGCGGCGTGCTGGGCGCGCCGGCCGGGGACGAAACCTACAACGGCGAGGTCACCTCCCAGAAGTTCAGCGGCGGCGAGATCTCCTGGAACAGGAAGACCAAGGAGTTCGCCACCAACCCGGCGCCCCTGGCCGACCAACTCAAGGGCCTGCAGGTGGCGATCGATCCGGCCGCCGCCATCAACATGGCGTGGCGGGCGGCCGGCGGGGCCAGTGGGCCGCTGGGTGCAAAGCAGGGCGCAACGTATCCGATCGGCGGCGATGCGATCGCCCAGAACTTCGCCGGCGGCAAGGTCTTCTTCAACCCGGCCACCGGCGCAAACGCCCTCGAGAGTGACATCCTCGCCAAGTACGAGTCGCTGGGCGGGCCGGCGGGCAGCGACCTGGGTTTCCCGACCGCCAACGAGTCCGACGGGGGCATCGGCCCGTCCAGCCGGATCGCCACCTTCGCGGCGGCCGACAAGCCGGTGATCTTCTGGACACCCGACCACGGCGCGTTCGTGGTGCGCGGCGCGATGAAGGCCGCGTGGGACAAGCTGCGCGGCCCCAGCGGCAAGCTGGGCGCCCCGGTCGGCGATCAGGCCGTGGACGGCGACGTCGTCTCGCAGCAGTTCACCGGCGGCAAGATCTCGTGGAACCGGGCGAAGAACTCGTTCGCCACCGAGCCGTCGAACCTGGCTCCGTTGCTGTCCGGCCTGCAAGTGTCGGGGCAGAATCAGCCGAGCACCGCGGCGATGCCCACCCACGGCAAGAAGTTCGCCTGGCAGCGGTGGTGGTTGCCGGCCGCCATCGGGGTCCTGGTGCTGATCCTGCTGTCGGGGTTGCTGACATTCGGATTGCGTCGGCGTCGCGCCCGCCGCGGCGCCGGCGACATCGCCGGGGCCCCCGCCTACGAGCCCGAGCGCGACGTGCACGTCGGCTACGAGGCCCCGGCCGACGCGCACTGGGGGCATGACGACGCTGGGCTCGCGACCGACCACTTCGCGGTCGAGGAGCAGCCGGCCCCCGACGCCGATTCCGTGGGGCGGGTCAGCTGGAGCCGGGGCCCCGAGGGCCCGGTTGCCGAGGAAGAAGATCCCGACGCGGTGGACACGGATTCCATCCCCATCGTCGCGGTGGCCGCCCTGTCGGAGGGGGGCTATCCCGGAGTTGACGACGAGGGCGTCTACGAGGACGCCGCCTACGACGACGTCGCCTACGAGGACACGGGCTACGAGCAGGCCGACTACGAAGAGCCCGGCTACGAGCGGGCCGGCCACCCGGACGCCGCGGAAGACGCCGAGCTACCCGAGACCGTCGGTCCCGAAGCCGCGGAGGCCTTGGCGATGAGCGCCGAGTCCCGCATCGGGCGGCACCACGCGGCCGCGGACGAAGAGGAACCGTCGGAGGGCGGGGAAACGGCCGCCGCGGCGCCCGTCGTCGGCGGGCGCCCGACGATCCGCATGCCGCTGGACGATCCTTACCAGGTGCCCGACGGCTACCCGATCAAGGCCAGCGCGAGCTTCGGCCTGTACTACACGCCCGAGAGCCCGCTCTACCACGACACCCTGGCCGAAATCTGGTTGGCCAGCGAAGAAGTCGCGCAGGCCAACGGCTTCGTCAAGGCCGACTGAGCGGCGCTAGACCTTGCGGATCACCGTGACGACTTTGCCGAGCACGGTCGCGTCGTTGCCGGGGATCGGGTCGAACGCCGGGTTGTGCGGCATCAGCCACACCTGACCGCCCGCGCGCTTGAACGTCTTGACGGTGGCCTCCCCGTCGATCATGGCCGCGACGATGTCGCCGTTGTCGGCGACGTGCTGCTGGCGCACCACCACCCAGTCGCCGTCGCAGATCGCGGCCTCGACCATCGACTCGCCCACCACCTTGAGCAAAAACAGCGTGCCCTCGCCGACCAGCTCGCGGGGCAGCGGGAAGACGTCCTCGATGGCCTCCTCGGCGAGGATCGGCCCCCCGGCGGCGATGCGTCCGAGTACCGGGACATAACTGGGTTCGGGCAGCGCGTCCGACCCGGCGACCTCGGTGACCGGCGCCGCGGCGCCGACGTCCTCGGCGCCCCGGACGTCCACGGCCCGCGGGCGGTTCGGGTCGCGGCGCAGGTATCCCTTGCGCTCCAGCGTGCGCAGCTGGTGGGCCACCGACGACGTCGAGGTCAGGCCGACGGCATCGCCGATCTCCCGGATGCTCGGCGGGTAACCGCGACTGGTGACCGAGGCGCGGATGACGTTCAGAATGGTGCGCTGCCGTTCGGTCAGCGAGGAGTCCACGGGGTGCGAGCTGCTTGATGGGGTGGCGTTGCTGTCGCTCATGCACCGAATGTAGCGGCACCGCGTCGAAGAATCAAACATGTGTTCGAGTAGCGTGTCGCGGTGGTGCGAATCCGGCCGGCGGCACGCGCCCGCCGGCGGAATAACAAACGTGTAACTCTTCGATCGATCGGGTACTTCAAGGCCATGTCAGTGGTCACGCCCACAAAGTTGTCGGTGGGGTGCTCTAGCGTTTTGCTCGGCCGACACGCTTCGCTCAAATGTTCGGGTATCGAACACACGAGCGACTATAGTCGAACACACGAGCGAGTATGAGTTGACCGGAGGAACGCAGATGACCATCATCCACACAGTCGCGCCGCGTACCGGCGGCGTTCGGCACCCGGTCAACGGGCCGGTGCCGGGGCTCCGCTACGGCCGGGATGGGCTGGCCCGTTCCCGCAGGCCGGGTCCGTCCAGGCCGGCGGGCGCGCCGCCGCGCTACCACGGCACGGGCGTCGCGATGTCCGTCGCGCCGCACCGCCCGCGTCGGCCCGTCACGCTGGCGACGACGGTCGGGCTGGCGCTGGTCGCCGGGATCATCACGCTGTGGCTGGGGCTGGTCGCCAACATCGGGCAGGCGGTCAACGGCGAGTCCCCGGGATCGGCCGCCGCCGTACCGGATCGGCTCGCCGTCGTGCGGGTCGAACCCGGCGAGTCCTTGCAGGATGTCGCCCACCGGGTGGCGCCGGACGCGCCGACCCGCCAGGTGGCCCAGCGGATTCGCGAACTCAACGACCTGAACTCGCCGTCCGTCGCCGCGGGTCAGACGCTGATCGCGCCGGTCGGCTGACCCGCCGAGGCGGGTACGCTCGGGGTGTTCTGCGACCCCGGGATGTGAGCACGGCGAAGGAGCGGTCATGCACTGTCCGTTCTGCCGCCATCCCGACTCCCGGGTGATCGATTCGCGGGAAACCGATGAAGGCCAGGCTATTCGGCGCCGCCGATCGTGCCCCGAGTGCGGGCGGCGCTTCACCACCGTCGAAACGGCGGTGCTGGCCGTCGTCAAACGCAGTGGTGTCACCGAGCCCTTCAGCAGGGAAAAGGTCATCAGCGGGGTCCGTCGGGCCTGCCAGGGCCGCCAGGTCGACGACGACGCGCTGAATCTGCTTGCCCAGCAGGTGGAAGACAGCGTGCGCGCCGCCGGGTCGCCCGAGGTGCCCAGCCACGAGGTCGGCCTGGCCATCCTGGGCCCGTTGCGCGACCTCGACGAGGTGGCCTACCTGCGGTTCGCCTCGGTGTACCGCTCGTTTTCGTCCGCGGAGGACTTCGAGCGCGAGATCGAGGCGCTGCGCGCGCACCGCAACGCGCCGACCGACCCGGAGCCGGCCACTCGCTAGGCTGGCGCTCATGCCGCCTGACTTGCATCCCGATCTCGAGGCGCTGGCACCCCTGCTGGGCACATGGGCCGGTCGGGGCACCGGTAAGTACCCGACGATCGCGCCCTTCGAGTACCTCGAGGAAGTCGTGTTCTCCCATGTGGGCAAGCCGTTTCTGGCGTATGCGCAAAAGACCAGAGCGGCGAGCGACGGCAAACCCATGCACGCCGAGACGGGATACCTTCGCGTGCCGCGGCCGGGCCACGTCGAGCTGGTGCTGGCCCATCCGAGCGGCATCACCGAAATCGACGTGGGCACCTATTCGGTGACCGGCGACCTCATCGAATTCGAGCTATCGACCACCGAGGTCGGGCGGACCCCGACCGCCAAAGAGGTGACCGCTCTTGGCCGTTCGCTGCGCATCAACGGCGACGAGCTGTCCTACTCCGTGCGGATGGGCGCCGTGGGGCAGCCCCTGCAGGACCACCTCGACGCCGTCCTGCACCGGCAGCGCTGAGCCGCGCGTCAGTCGACCTGCCTGGCACCGTCGTCGACGACACGCCCGGCCACCCCGACCCAGCCCTCGGCGTTCCACGTCGTTTCGATGACGGAGCCCTTGCCCTGGGTGATGCGCAGGTCGCGGCTGAGGTAGTCGGTGAGCCGCATCGCCGCCGAGCCGGTCGCCTCGTCTTCCGGCACACCGAGGTTCGCGAAAAATCCCCGGGAGCGCACGGCGCCGGCGGCCCGATCGATCCAGGCCCACAGGTAGTGCGCGGTGTCGTCCGGAAAGTCCCCCGGATCGGCGGCGAGCACGTCGTCGGCCGAACCGAATTCGTGCAGGGCCAATTCCGGCGCCCATTCCGAGCGCGCGCTGATGCCCGTCACGTCGCCCTGATAGCTCACCTGCACCAGGCCGGGCGGCACCTGCAGCGTCTTGATCGGCCAGCCGTTCTCGCGCAGCCACCACGCGGCGCCGACAGTGGGGTGCCCGGCGAACGGAAGTTCGGTGCGGGGAGTGTAAATCTTGGCGTGCGCGGTGGTTGCGCCGGCGGCCGGAAGATCGATGAATACCGTTTCGCTGTAACCCAATTGGGTCGCGAGCCGCTGCCGGTCCCCGGGCCCCACCCGGGCCGCATCGACCACGCCGAGCGGATTACCGAAATTGCCGTCCGCGTCGGTGAACACCCGCAGCACCGTCACGTCGATACCCATGACCCGACTGTACGGGCCGGGTCAAAGCAATTGTCAGGTGGCGCTGCGCTCGTCGGAACCCATGGCGTTCAACACCGCGACGCGGGTGTCGGCCGGGCCGGTGACGGTCTTCTCCCCGCCCCCGGTGCGCAGCAACGCGCGCAGGGCGGCCTGGTCGTATTCGGCGGGTTGGGTGCTGTCGATGAAGCGCTGAACGACGTCGATGAAGCGGGCCGGGTCGTCATGGAACGGGAAATGGCCCGACCCTTCGAAGATCTCCAGGCGCGAGCCGGGCATTGCGGCGTGCGCCATCCAGGCGTGCCGGACGGGGACCACCACATCCTTGGTGCCCCAGACGATCTGCACCGGGATGGCCTCGGTCAAGTAACATCGGTCCAGCATCGTCACGATCTGCCCGCGCCAGTCCACCACCGCCCGCAGGGTCCTGCTGAACGCCGCCGAGGCCGTCGGCTCCGGCAGGTCGTCGAGGATGCGCAGCACGTTGGGCAGGTCGTGGCCCAGCGCGGTCGATCCGATCGCCAGCCCGGCCAGCTTCCCCGCCAACTGAACCGCCGGCAGCACCAGCGGCAGCCGCAGCAGGGCCAGCGCCTCGCTGCCCATCGGCAACGAGGCCAGCCGGAACACGACGTTGACGTCCTTGGTGACACCGCCCGCGGCGACCAGGATCAGCCGGTCAACCAAATGCGGGAACTGGTAAGCGAATTGCATGGCCACTCCGCCGCCCAGCGAGTGGCCGATGATCGTCACCCGCTCGATGTCGAGCACGGACAGCAGGTCACGCATCCCGTTGGCATAGGCGGCCGCCGAGTAGTCGGCGCGCGGCTTGTCGGATTTACCGTGACCCAGCAGGTCGGGGGCGATGACCGTGAACCGCTGGGCGAGCTTGGCCTGCACGGCATTCCAGGTGGTGGAGTTGTCGCCGATGCCGTGCAGCAGCAGGATCGCCGGGCCGGAACCGGCGATCCGGTAGGCCCGCTGGTAGCCGTGAATGGTGCGGAACTCGAGCGTGGGGGCCGTCACCTCGCGCACCGGGCGAAGGTTGCTCTTGCGCTTGCGCTCGGTCATCTCGCCAACCTTGGTGTCGGCCCGGGCTATGGGCGTTTTAAGAGTCTCAAGTTTGGTCGTCGTCGTTCTTCTTCTCTGCCTGCTGGGCAAGGAATCGCTCGAATTCGGCGCCAAGCTCGTCGCCGCTAGGCAGATCCTCGTCGTGAGTTAGTAACGACCTGTTCTCCTGAGCGTCGATGAAGGCATCGTACTGGCGCTCGAGCGCGGCCACCACTTGAGCGACTTCCGCGCTCGCCTGGACCTGTTCGTCGATTTTGGTCCGGATCTCTTCCGCGGCCTCGGTCAGCGCCGACAGCGGCAGCTCGAGCGATCCGCTCTTGGCGACCTGCTCGAGCAGCGCCTGGGCGGCGGCGGGGTAGTCGGTCTGGGTCAGGTAGTGCGGGACGTGCACGGTGAAGCCGACGACGTCGTGGCCGTGCTGGGCCATTCGGTATTCGAGCAGGTTGGACGCGCTGCCCGGAACCTGGATCTCCGAGATCCAGGGCTGGAAGTCGGAGATGAGTTCCTTGTTGTTGGAATGGGCCGTCAGCGTGATCGGGCGCGTGTGCGGGACGGCCATCGGGACGGTGCCCAGGCCGATGGTGCGCCGCACACCCAGCCGCTCGGCCAACAGGCGCACCGCGGTGATGAAACGCTCCCACTTCAGGTCCGGCTCCATGCCGGCCAGCAGCAGGAACGGGGTGCCGACGCTGTCGCGCAGCGCGTACAGGCTCAGCTCCGGGTCGTCGTAGTGGGTGAAGTGATCGGTCTTGAACGTCATCAGGGGCCGCCGCGAGCGGTAATCCAGCAGCTCGTCGATCGCGAACGACGCCACCAGCTCGGCGTCCAGCGCCGCCTTGAGGTGGGTGGCGGCCAGCCGGATCGCGTGACCCGCGTCGGAGAAGCCCTCCAGGGCGTGCACCATCACCGGGCCCTGGCCGTCGGCCGTCGACAACTGGGGCGCCGGGAACTCGAGCTCGTACATGCCGGGCTGGCCCGGCTGATAGTCGTCGTCGTCCGGACTGTGATGGCGCGCCATCGGGCTTCCTCCTCTCGGGAATCTCTCCAGGGTGCCCTAACCAAGTGTCCCCCGGATCAACGGGCACCCCTAACGAAACACCAAAGCGCGCGGAGAGCGTCCCCGGCGGGTTCAACCCTGCCCGGCGCCCCATGGTCGGGCATGATGGACCCCAAATGCGCATATCGAGGGTGTTGCTGTGCTCGGGGGTTGGCCTGGCGGCGTTGCTGACGTCGTGCACCAGGCCCGCCGACCCTGCCGCGCGCCCGGTCGTGTCCGCCGACGTGGCCACCGCGCCGGTGCAGCGCCTCAGCCAGCCCCAACAGAAGACCGTCGCGCGCCCCGTCGAGCCGGACCGGCGCGTCGGCGCGATCTTCATCAACGACGGCCCGCTGCACGTGTGCACGGGCGCGGTGGTGCATTCGGGGGCCGGGAACCTGGTGATGACGGCGGCGCACTGCCTGGCGGGAGCCGCCAAGATCACCTTCGTCCCCGGGTTCGCCGGCGACTCCGCGCCCCCGCCCGCGGACGTCTGGAAGGCCGACGCCGTTTACGTCGATCCGCGCTGGACCGCCGGCAAGGACCCGCACGCGGATTACGCGATCGCGCGGGTCAGCAACGACGCCGGTGGTTCGGTCGAGTCGCACGTCGGGTTGGCGCTGACGCTGGGCATCGCACCGCCTCCGGGCAGCCACGTCACGGTGCTGGGGTACGCGGCCGGGGTGGGCGGCTCGCCCATCGGCTGCCAGGCCACCACCTCGGTCAACGACAGCGGATTCCCGTCGTTGACGTGCGAGGGGTTGGTCGACGGCACCAGCGGCGCGCCGTGGGTCAGTGGCACGACGCTCACCGGGGTGATCGGCGGTTTCGAGCGCGGGGGATGCGCCGCCAACGTGTCGTACTCGGCGCCGTTCGACGCCCAGACCGCGCAGTTGCTGGCGCGCGCCGAGGCCGGCGGTCCCGGCGACCCGGTGCCCAACGACCTCGACGACAGCTGCTGAGTCAGCGCCGGAACTGGGACAGCGCCCGCATCTTGTTGGTCACGTCCAGCGCGGCGACCTTGTAGGCCTCGGAGAAGGTCGGATAGTTGAACACCGCGTCGACCAGGTAGTCGACGGTGCCGCCGCAGCCCATCACGGCCTGCCCGATGTGCACCATCTCGGTGGCGCTGGTGCCGAAGATGTGCACCCCGAGCAGCTTGCGGTCCTCGGTGGACACCAGCAGCTTGAGCATCCCGTAGGAGTCGCCGGCGATCTGGCCGCGGGCCAGCTCCTTGTACCGCGCGACGCCCACCTCGTACGGGACGGCGCTCTTGGTCAGTTCCACCTCGGTGGCCCCGACGTAGGAGATCTCGGGGATCGAGTAGATGCCGATCGGCTGCAGGTCGGTGATGCCCTCGCAGGCTTCCCCGAACGCGTGGTAGGCCGCCAGCCGGCCCTGCTCCATCGAGGTCGCGGCCAGCGCCGGGAAACCGATCACGTCGCCGACGGCGTAGATGTGCTCCACCTTGGTCTGGAACTTGTCGTCCACCCAGATCCGCCCGCGGCCCTCCACCTCGATGCCGGCGTTGTGCAGGTCGAGGTGATCGGTCTGCCCCTGGCGTCCCGCGGAGTACATGACCGTCTCGGCGGGGATCTGCTTGCCGCTGGCCAGGGTGGTGACGGTGCCCGAGGAGCCGACGTCGACCGCGGTCACCTCCTCGCCGAACCGGAACGTCACCGCCAGGTCGCGCAGGTGGAACTTCAGCGCCTCGACCACCTCGGGGTCGCAGAAGTCCAGCATGTCGTCGCGCTTCTCCACCACGGTCACCTTGGTGCCCAGCGCGGCGAACATCGAGGCGTACTCGATGCCGATCACCCCGGCGCCGACGACGACCATCGAGGCCGGCAGCGACTTGAGGTCGAGGATCCCGTCGGAGTCGAGCACGCGATCTTCGTCGAACTCGACCCCGGACGGCCGGGCGGGCCGGGTGCCGGTGGCGATGACGATGTAGTCGCCGGTGACGGTCGTCGTCTCCCGGCGGCCCGGGTCCTCGACGACGATGGTGTGCGGGTCGACGAATCGGCCGTGGCCGACCAGCAGGTCGATTCGGTTGCGCATCAATTGGTTGCGCACCACGTCGACTTCCTTGCCGATCACGTGCTGGGTGCGCGCCAGCAGGTCGGCCGGCGTGATCCGGTCCTTCACGCGGTAGCTGGCCCCGTACAGCTCGCGCTGGGCCATCCCGGTGAGGTAAAGGACCGCCTCGCGCAACGTCTTCGACGGGATGGTGCCCGTGTTGACGCACACGCCGCCCAGCATCCGGCCGCGTTCGATGATGGCGACCGATTTGCCCAGCTTGGCCGAGGCGATGGCGGCCTTCTGGCCGCCCGGTCCCGAACCGATGACGACGATGTCGTACTCCTGCATCGAACCCATGAGATAGACGATAAGGCCCACAGTCCAGACTTTCTCCACAGACGAGCGGCGGGATCTCGTTACGGGGGCACGGCCTGACGGTGCCGGCCGTCAGCGTGGGTGCCCATGACGACGCATCGAGCTGATTTCGAACTCAACCGCCCCGGCGCGCTGATCGCGGCGCTACCGGCCGTTCTCGGCTTCGTTCCGGAGAATTCATTGGTCTTGGTGTCTCTGGACCGCGGCGAAATGGGGTCCGTGCTGCGGGTCGACCTGTCCGAGGAGGTGACCGACCGGGTGGGGCACCTGGCCGAAATCGCCGCCGCCGCCGAGCCCGAGGCCGCGATCGCGGTGATCGTCGACGCCGACGGCGCGCACTGCCCGGGCTGCAACGAGGAACACCGGCTGCTGTGCGCGGCACTCGCAGACGCGTTGGCGCAGCACGACATTCAGCTGTGGGCCGCGCACGTGGTGGACCGGGTTGCCCTCGGCGGCCGCTGGCATTGCGTGGACCGCTGCGGCGCCGGCGGCGCCATCGACGATCCCTCGGCGTCGCCGCTGGCCGCGGCGGCGGTGCTGGACGGCCGGCGGCTCTACGCCCGGCGGGCCGACCTGCAGGCCGTGATCGCGGTCGACGCGGCGCGCAGCGCGGGGCTGGCCGACGCGCTCTGGCGCCAGGCGACGAAGCGGGAGGCGGCGCAGCGCGACGATCCCGTGGGTTGCGCCCGCCGCGACGTGCGGCGCGCGCTGGCCATCGCGAAGCGCGTCGCCGCCGGCGAAACGCCGTCCGCCACCCAGCTTGGGGCGCTGGGCTGCGCGCTGGGCGACGCGCAGGTGCGCGACACGCTGTATGCGCTGGCGGTCGGCGAGCGCGCCGACGACGCCGAGTCGCTGTGGGCGCTGCTGGCGCGCTCGCTGCCCGAGCCGTGGCGGGTGGAGGCGCTGGTGTTGCTCGCGTTCAGCGCGTACGTCCGCGGCGACGGCCCGCTCGCGGGCGTGTCGCTGGACGCCGCGCTGCGCTGCGACCCCGAGCATCGGATGGCGGGGATGCTGGACAGAGCCCTGCAGTCCGGTCTGCGGCCCGAGCGCATCCGGGAGCTGGCGGACACCGGCTACCGGCTGGCCAAGCGGCTGGGGGTGCGGTTGCCGCCGCGGCGGTCGTTCGGGCGCCGGGCGGGGTAGGTCAGACGGATAGGGTCAGACCTTCTCGACCTTCACGGCATGGGCCATCTCGTGCGGCAGGGTGACGTTCTCGTGGCCCGGGATGAGTATGGTGACCCCGACCCCGCCCGGGCTGGTCTCGACGGTCACCCGCGCGTTGGGCACCACGCCGGCGTCCTTCAGGCGGGTGATCAGGTCGATGTCCCCCTGGACGTGTTCGGTGAGCTGCCGGACGACCACCGCGACCGGCGACCCGGCGGGCAGCTCGGTCAGCCGGACCAGGTTGACCTCGCCGGAGGCGGAATCCGGGCCGACGCCGAGGTCAAGCAGACCCGGAATCGGGTTGCCGAACGGGGACGTGGTCGGGTGGTTGAGCACCTTGACGAGCCGGCGTTCGACTTCCTCGCTCATCACGTGCTCCCACCGGCATGCCTCGGCGTGCACTTCCTCCCACGGCACCCCGATGACGTCGACGAGCAATCGTTCGGCCAGGCGGTGCTTGCGCATCACGGCGATGGCCAGCGCCCGGCCCTTGTCGGTGAGCTCCAGGTGGCGGTCCCCGGCGACGTGGAGGAGCCCGTCCCGCTCCATGCGGGACACGGTCTGGCTGACGGTCGGACCGCTCTGCTCGAGACGTTCGGCGATCCGGGCGCGCAGCGGCGTCACGCCCTCTTCCTCGAGGTCGTAGATGGTTCGCAGGTACATCTCGGTGGTATCAACCAGCTCGTTCATCCAGCACCCTCCATTGACGCCGAGTCTACTTGGCAAGCTGCGCGAATGGGTGTAACGCGTCCCCGGCAAGCAGTATGCCCGCCGCGTGACGCGGCGGGCATACCGTCTTGCTACCTGGCTCTGGCGGCGATCGCACGCGCGGCGTGAGCCGGGCGCCGCGGGTCGCCGCGATCTATCTGGTTGGGACCTCAGCTGGCATACGACCGCAGCCGGTCGGCGCGGTCGCCGTTGCGCAGCTTGGACATCACGTCGCGCTCGATCTGGCGGACCCGCTCGCGGGACAGCCCGAACAGCTTGCCGATCTGGTCCAGGGTGCGCGGCTGGCCGTCGTCCAGGCCGAAGCGCAGCCGGATCACCTGATGCTCGCGCTCGTCGAGAGTGGCCAGGACGCTGCGGATGTCGGTGTGCAGCAGCTCGGCGATCACCGCGTTCTCGGCGGACATCGCCTCGGCGTCCTCGATGAAGTCGCCCAGCGGGGCCTCTTCCTCGGAGCCGACGGGCATGTCGAGGCTCACCGGGTCGCGGCTGTGCTCCAGCAGGTCGTTGATCTTCTCGATCGGGATGCCGGATTCCGCGGCCAGTTCCTCGTCGGTGGCCTCACGCCCCAGGTTCTGGTGCATCTCCCGCTTGATCCGCGCCAGCTTGTTGACCTGCTCGACCAGGTGGACGGGCAGGCGGATGGTGCGGCTCTGGTCGGCCATCCCGCGGGTGATCGCCTGACGGATCCACCACGTCGCGTAGGTGGAGAACTTGAATCCCTTTGTGTAGTCGAACTTCTCCATCGCGCGGATCAGGCCCAGGTTGCCCTCCTGGATGAGGTCCAGCAGGGGCATGCCGCGGCCCGTGTAGCGCTTGGCCAGCGAAACCACCAGGCGCAGGTTCGCTTCCAGCAGGTGGCGCCGGGCGGCCTGGCCATCGCGGACGACGGCTTCGAGATCGCGTTTGCGGTTCTCGCCGAGGCGCTTACGGGTCTCGAGCAGATGCGCGGCATACAGACCGGCCTCGATGCGCTTGGCCAGTTCGACTTCGCCCGCCGCGTTGAGTAGCGCCGTCTTACCAATGCCATTGAGGTATACGCGCACTAGGTCCGCTGCGGGGCTCTGAGCATCCAGATCGCCGTCGATCCTGCTTGTGCCGGCATTCGCCATAGCGACCCTCCCGTTCGGCTTTGTACTGTCAAGTCGTTCAACGACAGACCCAGCCTGGGAGTTCCCGCCCCGTCGCGATCTCACACGCTTTGACGTGCAGAAATGTGCCGACGACCTGAGAATGTCCTGAGAAGTGCGGGTAGCGGGGACTTATCGGGAACCGGGGTCGGGGTGGTCCCAGCTCGGCGAGTGCGTTTGCGGCTCGGGGGCGCGGCGCGGTTCGAGCGCCCGCTGCCCGGCCCGGGGGAACAAGGGCGTCCGCCGGCGGCCCTCGTCGAAGCGCCGCGGTTCGTCGTCGCGGCGCGGTGGGCGGTCGTTGGCGATCAGCACCGCCATCCACGGCAACGGCACCGAGACCGCCACGATCGCCACGGAGATCAGACCGTTGTGCCAGGCGCCGTACGCAACGGCGGCCAGGATCAGCGCCGGAATCCGAAACGCCATCAGGGTCAGGTACTTACGCACCCGCGCGCGGTGCTCCTCCTCGTACGAGGGGGCGGCGGAGGTGATCAGGACCGGACGGCCCGCGTCGTCGAAACCCAGCTGGTCGCCGCGCTTCATACCTCCACTGTCCCACACGTCATCGATTCCGGTAACGGCGAGTCAGGAGGCACAATGTGAGGCATGCGCACCCAGACGATCGAACGCACCGAGACCGACGAACGCGTCGACGACGGGACCGGTAGCGATACCCCGAAGTACTTCCACTACGTCAAGAAGGACAAGATCGCCGAGAGCGCGGTCATGGGCAACCATGTGGTGGCGCTGTGCGGCGAGGTGTTTCCCGTCACCCGGGCGGCCAAACCGGGCTCGCCGGTCTGCCCGGAGTGCAAGCGGGTCTACGAGCAACTCAAGAAGGGCTGATCAGGCCGGCGGGTCCGCCGTCGCGACGGCGGGTGGTGCGGGGTTAGCCGGTGTGTCCACCGTGTGTCTGGGGCCACGCGTGCGCGCCAGCACCCAGTTGCGCAGCCGGTGGGCGTGCGTCTTCGGCGCGGGGAACTCCTCCTGGATGGCCGCATTGAGTTCGGCGCCGATCATGATCGCGAAACCGCCGAAAAACGCGAACAACAGGAACGCGATCGGCGTGGACAGCGCGCCGTAGGTGTAGCCGGTGCTGGTGATCCACGTCAGGTAGAACCGCAGGCCCAGTGTGGCGATCACGAAGACCGCGGTCGCCAGGATCGCACCGAAGATCAGGCGATGCGACGGCAGCGGCACGGGCAGCGACACCCGGTACAGGATCATCACCGCCAGCGTCAGACCCAGGATCAGCGCCGGGTAGTACCCGTAGCGCAGCACGTTGGCCAGCCCGACCGGGATGTGCTCGGAGATCTTGCGCGGGCCCACCGCCACCAGCGGCGCGGTGACCACCACGACCACCAGCCCCACCACATAAAGGAACAGCGCGAAGAACCGCTGCCGCACCGGATGACGCAGCGGGGTCTGGTCGTGTGCCTCGACGACGGAATCCACCAACGCCGAGATCGCCGACGACCCCGCCCACAGCGAGATCAAAAAACCCAGCGAAATCACCTCACCGCGAGCGTTGTTGGCGATGTCGCGGATGGTCGGCTCGATGATCTCGTTGACGACGCTGGGGGAGAACACGCTGTGGGCCATCGAAATCACCTGGTGCTCGATGCTGGGCAACATGTCCGGCCCGAACAGCGGCGCCACGTAGGCCAGGACGCCCAGCAACCCCAGCAGCAGCGGGGGCAGCGACAGCGCCGACCAGAACCCGGCCTGCGCCGACTCGGAGAAGATCGAGTCGTCCCAGCTTTTGCCCAAAGTCCTCAGACTGATTCGCCAGATGTGGTGGCGGGACGGCTTTGCGACCTGATCGCTCATACCCGTCCAGCATTACCGATGACTGCCCGCACCGCCCACATTGCCGATGGGTGAGTTCGGTGAAACTAGCTGGCGCTGGCCTCCAGCACGGCGTCCTGCTCGGTCAGTTTCGCCTCGTGCTGGTTCGCGTGGTGCTGGCAGAAGAGAAGCTCAAGTCCGGAAGACAGCTTGGCGCGGACTCGAGCCGCGGCGCCGCAGCGATCGCAGCGGTCCGCCCTTGTCAGCTCGGGACTGGTCAGAGTTGCATTCATGGCTTCTCCGTTCTCGTTCATTCACTCTCTCAGACGTATGGGGTTTTCGCCTTGTTCCCCGATCGTTCTCGGGTGTGTCGTTTCTCACGAGCCGCAGCGGTTTGTGCGGCGGGCCCGGTTAGGGTGGCCGACTGTGGCCTTCGCTCCCGGCGTCTTAGTGCACTTATGCGGGCGCCAGGAGTGGTCCCGGGCCCGCGATCGCGGCGGAATTTACCCCGGCGCGCCCGGCGCGGAATTCATCCATCTGTCGACGCCCGGTCAGGTGCACCTGCCGGCCAACCGGCTCTACCGCGGCCGCGACGACCTAGTGCTGTTGCACATCGATCCGGCCGTGCTGGACTCACCCGTGCGTTGGGAGCCGGGGGTGGCAACGGATCCGGACTCGATGCTGTTCCCGCATCTGTACGGCCCGCTGCCGGCGAGCGCTGTGGTCGGCGTCACCGACTATCCGCCCGGACCCGACGGCACCTTCGGCCCGGTATCCGGGTCCGCGACGTAGGCGTCGGCCTCGATCTCCACCATCAGCTCGGGTGCGATCAGCGCCGACACCTCCACCATGGTGGCCACCGGCCGTATCTCGCCGAAGATCTCCGCGTGCACCGCCGCAACCTCCGGCCAGCGTGCGATGTCGGTGACGTAGATGCGGGTGCGCACCACATCGGTGAGCGCCGCGCCCGCCTGCTGCAGCGCAATCTCGATGCGGCGCAGGGCGTCTCGCGCCTGCGCGGCGATGTCGCCGGCGGGTCCCGCGCCGGTGGTTCCGGCCACCGCAACGTGGGGGCCGACCCGCACCGCGCGCGAATATCCCACCGCCGACTCGAAGTCGGACCCGGACGAGACCACTATGCGGTTGGCTGGCATGCGGCCACAGTACGACGGCGGCACGGTACGGCACACCCGAATTTGCCTCGACTTGACTTGGGCACCAACGCGTTCGGTTAGCATGCTGTCGATGACCACGCCCGGCATCTCCGAGGACGCGCTGCGCGCACAAGAGGAGTGCTTCACGCGGGCGTTCGCGGCCCGCGATCCGGCGCTCGCGCGCGACCTCTATCGGCCCGACGTGGTGTACGTGAGCCCGACGGTGCGCCTCTTCGATTGGCCCGACCGGATCGACGGCATCGAGCGCACGCTCGAGTTCATCGCGCTCACCATCCGTGGTTGCGACGACATCCGCTACGAGGCGACCGACCTTGCCGTCACGCCCGGCGCCGACGCGGCGTTCGTGCGCGTGCAGTTCGACTGGACCCAGGGCGGGCGGCGCATGCGTTCGACGTACGTGGTCCGCTACCGCTACCGCGACGGCCAGATCGCCCGTCAGGAGCTGTATTACGACCCGAGCGGACGGCTGGAAGTACTCGGCGTCGAGGGCTGAATCTCAGTCGAGGTAGTCGCGCAAGACCTGGGAACGGCTGGGGTGGCGCAGCTTCGACATCGTCTTGGACTCGATCTGGCGGATGCGCTCGCGGGTCACGCCGTACACCTGCCCGATCTCGTCGAGGGTGCGGGGCTGGCCGTCGGTGAGCCCGAAGCGCAGCCGTACTACGCCGGCTTCGCGCTCCGACAGCGTCTCCAGCACGGACTGCAGCTGATCCTGCAGCAGGGTGAACGACACCGCGTCGACGGCCACCACCGCTTCGCTGTCTTCGATGAAGTCGCCGAGCTGGCTGTCGCCCTCGTCGCCGATGGTCTGGTCCAGCGAGATCGGCTCGCGCGCGTACTGCTGGATCTCGAGGACCTTCTCGGGCGTGATGTCCATCTCCTTGGCCAGCTCCTCGGGCGTGGGCTCACGGCCCAGATCCTGAAGCAGCTCGCGCTGGATGCGGCCCAGCTTGTTGATCACCTCGACCATGTGGACCGGGATGCGGATGGTGCGCGCCTGGTCGGCCATGGCCCGGGTGATGGCCTGGCGGATCCACCATGTGGCGTAGGTGGAGAACTTGTAACCCTTTGTGTAGTCGAACTTTTCGACCGCGCGGATCAGGCCCAGGTTGCCTTCCTGGATGAGATCGAGGAACGCCATGCCGCGGCCCGTGTAGCGCTTGGCCAGCGAAACCACCAGCCGCAGGTTGGCTTCCAGGAGATGGTTCTTCGCGCGGTCGCCGTCGCGGCAGATCCACATCATGTCGCGGCGCTGGGCGGCGGGCAGCTTGTCGCCCCGCTCGGCGTGCTCGCTCATCAGCTGCGTGGCGTACAGGCCGGCTTCGATCCGCTTCGCGAGTTCGACCTCTTCCTCCGCGTTGAGCAGCGCCACCTTGCCGATCTGCTTCAGGTACGCGCGAACCGAGTCCGCCGACGCGGTGAGCTCGGCGTCCTTGCGGGCCTGCCGCAGCGCCTCGGACTCGTCCTCGTCCCAGACGAAATCGCCGGAGGCCTTGTCCTTTTCGGACGGCTCGGCGATGTCCTCGTCCTCTTCGACCGGCGTCGCGGCCTTGGCGGCGGGCTTCGCGACCGCGTCCTCCTCGCCGTCGGCGTCGCCCGCCTCGAGTTCGGGGTCCTCGGCTTCGGCGACCACGTCGTCTTCGAGGTCGTCGAGATTGAGTTCCTCGGCGTCGATCTCGAGATCTTCGCCGGGCTCACCCTCGAGGTCGGGTTCGGCGTCGAGTTCCTCGACCGCACCGTCGGTGTCGAGGACCTCCACGTTGCCGTCGGCTTCGTCCGGAGCGGCTTTGGCCGCCTTCGTTCCGCGGGTGGACGGCGCCTTCGCGCCCGGGGCCTTGGCGGGGGTGCGGGTCTTCTTGGTCTCGGCCGCGGCGGCGGGGGCCTCGTGCGCCTTGGTGGCCTTGGTGGCCCGCGGCGCCGTCTTGGTGGCACGTTTCGCGGGGGCGGCGCCGTTGGCGGCCTTCGCGACCGGTCGCTTAGCGGGGGACGACGGAGACTTCGTGGCGGTGCGCTTCACCGGCTGGTCGGTTGCCGCACTTGCCTTGCTCGGTGCCACTTACACCCCTTCGTTTGGACGCACTTTCGTGGGTATGGGCATGGAGAACCGAAAGTGTCTGCTATGTCGAATGTCGGCGTTGATATCGGCGTGTGTGTGTTTGCACGCTTTCAGTCGGGCGGTCGCCGAGCACCATTGTAACGACAGCGGCCGCCCGTACCCGGCTACCGGCCAAAATTCAGTGGGTCACATCCGAAGTGGCCGCCATCGCCGCGCCCACGATGCCGGCGGTGTTCTGCAAGGCGGCGGCCACCACCGGGGTCCGGTTTTCCAGCAGCGGGAGCCACTTGTCGGCCTTGCGGCTGATCCCGCCGCCCGCGATGAACAGGTCCGGCCAGATCGCGTTCTCGATGGCCACCAGCACCCGTGTGACCTGCTTGGTCCACTTTTCGTAGCTCCAGCCGTTGCGCTCCTTGACCGACGATGCCGCCCGCAGTTCGGCCTCCTTGCCGCCCACTTCGAGGTGACCGAACTCGGTGTTGGGTATCAGGGTCCCGTTGTGAATGACCGCGGAGCCGATCCCGGTGCCGAACGTCAGCAGCACCACCAGGCCGGACTGGTTCCTGCCCGCGCCGTAGTGCTCCTCGGCGAGCCCGGCCGCGTCGGCGTCGTTGAGGATCACGACCTCCTGGCCGCCCAGTTCGGCGCTGATGACGTCGCGCGCGTTGGTCCCGATCCAGGCCTTGTCGACGTTGGCGGCCGTCTGCACGACGCCGTGGGTGACGACGCCGGGATAGGTCACCCCCAAAGGACCGGTCCAGTCGAACCCGCGGACGACCTCGGCGATGGTCTTGGCGACGGCCGACGGGGTGGCCGGTTGCGGGGTCAACAGCTTGATCCGTTCGCCGATCAGCAGCCCGGTGTCCATGTCGACGATGCCGCCCTTGATGCCGCTGCCCCCGACGTCGATGCCGAACCCGCGCCGCTGCGGCTTGCCGGTGACCGGTGTGGGTGGCGCGGCCGTGGTCGAGTCGGTGCTGGTCATGGAAACTCCTCGGCGAGAGTTGGCCTGTCCGCCCACCTTAGCCCGGCCGGGCCAGGCGACGACGCCGGTTGCGGGTGTCTGCGGGGTCGTGGCGTCTGTGATGCGATGGACCGGTGACGCGACCCGACAACGACCCCGCGCAGCTGCGTTCGGTGGCCGAAGAACTGGCCGTCGAGGCCGCCGAGTTCGTGCGGCGCCGCCGCGCCGAGGTGTTCGGTGGCCGGGCGGCGAGCCTTTCGGCGGCGGGCAGCGGCGCGGTGCGGTCGAAGACCACCCCGACTGATCCCGTGACCGTGGTCGACACCGAGACCGAGCGGCTACTGCGGGATCGGTTGGCCCAACTGCGCCCGGGTGACCCGATCCTCGGCGAGGAGGGCGGTGGGCCCGCCGGTGCGGGGGGCGCGCCCGCCGGCGCGGTCACCTGGGTGCTCGATCCCATCGACGGCACAGTGAATTTCGTTTACGGCATCCCCGCCTACGCGGTGTCGGTGGGCGCCCAGATCGACGGCGTGTCGGTGGCGGGCGCCGTCGCCGACGTCGTCGGCGGCCGGGTGTATTCGGCCGCGACCGGCCTTGGTGCGCACGTCAGCGACGAGCGGGGGACGGAATCGTTGCAGTGCGCCGCGGTCAACGATTTGTCGATGGCGTTGCTGGGCACCGGTTTTGGCTACTCGCGACGGCGCCGCGTGAGCCAGGCGGCCTTGGTGGCGCAGCTGCTGCCGGTGGTGCGCGACGTCCGCCGCATCGGTTCGGCGGCGCTGGACCTGTGCATGGTCGCGGCGGGCCGGCTGGACGCCTTCTACGAACACGGGCTGCAGGTGTGGGACCGCGCGGCGGGCGCGCTGATCGCGGCCGAGGCAGGGGCCCGCGTGGTGGTGACCGAGCCGGACGGCCCGTCGGGCAGCGCCGGGTTGGTGGTGGCCGCCGCCCCCGGAATCGCCGACGAGCTGCTGGCGGCCCTGGATCGGTTCGGCGGCCTGCAGCCGCTGCCGGAGTGAGCGGGTATCAGCAGCTGCTGGAGTGAATCTTTTGCAGCAGTGCGGGATCCGACGGCTCGGTGGCACCGGGCTTCAGGCTGGCGAGCACCGCATCGACGTCGTCGCTGTGGGCCAGCGCGCTGAACTCGGTGCCGACGGCCAGGTCGACGGAATCGTCGGCGCGGTTGTCGTTGAACAATTCCGTGCACGGCGCCACCAGCCAGACCGCGGCCGCGGTGGCCTGCCCGGCCGTGCCGAAGCGGATCTGCCCTTGGCAGTTCAGCCTGGTGCCGGCGTAAACGGGGTCATTGGCTGCGGTGGGCTGCGCGAAGCCCAGGTCCTTCATGGCGCCGGCGACATCGCCGGCCTGGCCACCGCGACCGCTGGCGTTGAGGACGCGGACCTTGGTGTCGGCGAGTTTGGCGGGGGTGACGTCGGTCATGGCGCTGCGCGACACCTGCTCACCGAGTTGCGGGGCCGTCGACCCGGGCGGCTGCGGCGGCGGGTTGCACACGACGGCCTCGTGCACCTTCGCCGGTCGCGTCAGCGCCACGGTCCACACCACGCCGGTGGCTACCACCAGGAGGGCGAGCACCACGAACGCGGGCCGGGGATTGCGCCGCCGGAATGGTCTACCGTGCTTGTCAAAAGCGGTACCTTCGGTAATCTGTGCGACCACATGTGCACTCTAAAGGCACTGTTTAAGACTCGAGGCAAGTGTCAATCCGCCGGTGTGACGTAAATCACACACTAATGGCGCGCGATACGGGCACGAATCGTTTGGTGGATGCGTTCGACGCTGGTACAAAGCGTTGCTTGGGATAAACGAGGCCTGTTAGAGGGGATGGGGCAGGGGAGATATGCCTACCGACTACGACGCTCCGCGGCGTACCGAGACCGACGACGTCTCGGAAGACTCGCTGGAGGAGCTCAAAGCACGACGCAACGAGGCGGCCTCGGCCGTCGTCGACGTCGACGAATCCGAAACTGCGGAGAATTTCGAACTGCCCGGCGCCGACCTTTCCGGAGAAGAGCTGTCCGTACGCGTCATCCCGAAACAGGCCGACGAGTTCACCTGCTCGAGCTGCTTTTTGGTGCAACACCGCAGCCGTCTCGCCAACGAGAAGAACGGCGTGATGATCTGTACCGACTGCGCAGCCTGATCGGTCAGCTGCGCAATGCCGACAGCACCCGCTCCGGGTGACGGCAGCTCACCAGCCAGTACGGCGTCGGGTCGTCTGGGTCATCGAGGACCACCAGCACCATCGGGCCGACCCATGCCCGGTGCAGCACGTAGGCGGCCGGGTCGAGCTGACGGCCCAGGGCTGCCGACTTTGCCGACGGAGCTATCTCGGCGGACCGGGCGATCACGTTGACCGGTAGATGCGCGTCGCCGGCCCACAGCTCCACCCCGCCCGGGGCGGACGGGTCCGCGGCGACGCGGATCTCGACCCGGCCCAGCCACAGCAGCGCACCGGTGGCCACCACGAACAGCGTTGCGTACGGCAGCCAGTCGGGCAGGGAGCGAACGCCGAGGTTGACTTCGAACGCGATCAGCGCCGCCAGCCCGAAAGCCAGTGGCCACCACCACCATGGCACCCACAGCCGTTCGCGATATCGCACGCTGTGCGGCGCGACGCGCGTTGCAGACACGCGGTCAAGGGTAGTCTGTGGCCCCGTGTCGACCAGTCTGGCCTCGCAAGTCAAAGTTGTCCGCCTCGATCCCGAACTGCCGCTGCCCGCCCGCGCCCACGACGGCGACGCCGGGGTCGATCTTTTCAGCGCCGAAGACGTCGAGTTGGACCCGGGGCGGCGCGCCCTGGTGCGAACGGGCATCGCGGTGGCCATTCCGTTCGGGATGGTGGGTCTGGTGCACCCGCGCTCGGGATTGGCTGCGCGCGTTGGGCTTTCGATCGTCAACAGCCCGGGTACCATCGACGCGGGCTACCGCGGCGAGGTCAAGGTCGCGCTGATCAATCTCGACCCGGACGAGCCGATCGTGGTGCACCGCGGCGACCGGATTGCCCAATTGCTGGTGCAGCGGGTCGAGTTGGTGGAGCTGGTCGAGGTGTCGTCGTTCGACGAGGCCGGGCTGGCCGAAACATCCCGTGGCGACGGTGGTCACGGTTCCTCCGGAGGACATGCGAGTTTGTGATGGCGGCATTCGGTAAGCGCTCAGACAAAGGCGACGGCGACCCCACGGACGACGTCGAGGCCCAGGGTTCCCCCGAGGAGTCCGAAGAGCTCGAGGGTCCGTTCGACATCGACGACTTCGACGATCCCGCGGTGGCCGAACTGGCGCGCCTCGACCTGGGTTCGGTCCTGATTCCCATGCCGGAGGCAGGCCAGCTGCAGGTCGAGCTGACCGAGACCGGCGTGCCCAGCGCGGTGTGGGTCGTCACGCCCAACGGTCGTTTCACGATCGCCGCCTACGCCGCGCCCAAGACGGCCGGCCTGTGGCGCGAGGTGGCCGCCGAGCTCGCCGACTCGCTGCGCAACGACTCGGCCAAGGTCAGCATCAAGGACGGCCCGTGGGGCCGCGAGGTGGTCGGCACCGCCACCGGCGTGGTGCGGTTCATCGGGGTCGACGGCTACCGGTGGATGATCCGCTGCGTGATCAACGGCGCGCACGAAACCATGGAAGCGTTGGAGCAGGAGGCGCGTGCGGCGTTGGCGGACACCGTGGTCCGCCGCGGCGACACCCCGCTGCCGGTGCGGACGCCGTTGCCCGTGCAGCTGCCCGAGCCGATGGCCGAACAGCTGCGGGCGGCCGCGGCCGCGCAGCAGGCCCAGGTGCCGGGGGACCAGCCCCAGGGGGAACAGCCGCCCGAACCGGCCGCGCGCCGCAGCGCCGAGGGATCGGCCATGCAGCAGCTGCGCACCACGACCGGCGGCTGACTCCTACAGCTCGGCGAGGGCGGCCAGGCAGGCCGCGCCCAGCGCGGCGGGGTCCGCGCCGAGCTGATCGAGCGTCACCGTCCGCAGTGCCGCACGCGGCGCGGCGGTGACCCAGTCGACCGCCACCTGCAACGGGTGGATCGGATCATCGACCGCGGCGGCCACCGCCAGCGGCGTGTCCAGCCCGGTCAGGTCCGCGTAGCTGGGCGCGACGTAGGCCGCCGCCTCCTCCATCGCGTCCGGCAACTGCGGCCACTGGGCGCGCCACGACCGGGTCAGCTCGTCGGCCAGCCACGGCGGGCTGGAGGCCCGCATCTGCGTCGTCGTCGCCGCCAGGCCGTCGGCGCGAAGCTGGCACGCCGAATACCGCGCGGCCAGCGCCGCGGGTGCGGTACCGGGAGCGCCGGCCCAGGCGGGCAGCGCGGCCAGGACGGCGACGGCGCGGTCGGGATGGGTCAGGGCCCACGCGGCCGCCACCGCGGCGCCGATCGAGACGCCGCCGACGCCGATCGGGCCTTCGCGCGCGGCGTCGTCCAACGCGGACAGGTAGCCGTCGATCAACCGATCCGGCCGGGGCGGCGGGGCGACCAGCGTGGCGCCGACCTCGCGCAGCGGGTGAGAAAACGCCCGGTAGACGTAGTCGTCGTCGGAGCCGGTGCCCGGCAGCAACACGGTCGCGACGCCCCGCAGATCGACAGCCATCCCTCGATAGTGCCCGGCCCCCGGGAGCGGTCCAACATCACGTTTCATTCGGTTGGCGCCAGGGAACCAACAGGTCTACGGTGTCCGTTGGCATGGAGGAAGCACCGAGGCTTTAACAGCACTGTCAGGAGTGGCCATGGGGGCCCAAGGATATTTGCGCCGGCTCACCCGTCGGTTGACGGAGGACCCGGAGCAGCTCGACTCCGAAGAATTGTCCGACGAAATCGCGAGTACCGGCGCGCAGCGCGCGATCGACTGCGAACGTGGCCAGGAAGTCACCATGGTCGGCACGCTGCGCAGCGTGGAAACGAACGGCAAGGGTTGCTCCGGCGGGGTCCGCGCCGAACTGTTTGACGGCACCGACACCGTCACCCTGGTGTGGTTGGGCCAGCGCCGCATTCCCGGTATCGACTCGGGCCGCACGCTGCGGGTCCGGGGCCGGCTGGGCAAGCTGGACAACGGCACCAAGGCGATCTACAACCCGCACTACGAAATTCAGCGGTGACGTCCCCCCGCCGCATGGGGGGCACGCCCGAGACCACTAACCGCATGAGCCCGGAGCGCCTGCTGGAACAGGTGGGCGGGCTCAGTGGTGTCATCTACTCGTCGCTGCCCGTGGTGATCTTCGTGGCGGTTTCCGGCCTGTCCGGGCTGCTGCCCGCCATCGGCGCCGCGCTGGGCGCGGCCGCGCTGGTCTTGCTGTGGCGCCTGATCCGGCGGGAGTCCACCCAGCCGGCGTTCTCCGGGTTCATCGGCGTCGCCGTCTGCGCGCTGATCGCCTACGCGGTGGGGCAGTCCAAGGGCTACTTCCTGGTGGGCATCTGGATGTCGCTGCTGTGGGCGGTGCTGTTCGCGGCGTCGGTGCTGATCCGTCGGCCGCTCGTCGGCTACGCCTGGAGCTGGGCCACCGGGCGCGATCGCGCCTGGCGCGACGTGCCGCGGGCCGTCTACGCGTTCGACATCGCCTCGCTGTGCTGGGTGCTGGTGTTCGGCGCCCGGTTCGTGGTCCAGCGCATCCTCTACGACGCCGACCAGACCGGTTGGCTGGGCGTGGCCCGCATCGGGATGGGCTGGCCGCTGACGGTGCTGGCCGCGCTGGCGACATTCGCGGCGATCAAGGCCGCGCAGCGCGCGATGCCCGCCGGACAGAGCGCCGGCGCCGACACCGTGACCGACTAGTCGCCGGGCTCGCTGGCCGGCAGCAGCAGCTTCTGCAGCTCCTCTTCGGCTTCGGCGACCGCCACGAAGAGGAGTTCGTCACCGCCCTCGAGCGGCTCGTCGGCCTCCGGCACGATGACGCGCGGGCCGCGCAGGATGGTCACCAGCGTCGCGTCCCGGGGCAGCTGCAACCGGCGCACCGGCTTGCCGCCCCATGGCGTGTCGTCGGGCAGGGTGATCTCGACCAAGTTGGCCTGACCCCGGCGGAATTCCATGAGCCGCACCAGATCACCGACGGCGACGGCCTCCTCGATGAGCGAGGCCAGCATGCGCGGCGTGGACACGGCGACGTCCACCCCCCACGCGTCGGTGAACAGCCATTCGTTGCGGGGATCGTTGACCCGGGCGACCACCCGGGGCACCGCGAACTCGGTCTTGGCCAACAGGCTGAGCACCACGTTGACCTTGTCATCGCCGGTCGCGGCGACCACCACGTCGAAGCCCTCCAGGTGCACCGACTGCAGCAGGCTCAGCTCGCAGGCGTCGCCGAGGCGCCAGTGCGCGGCCGGGATGGCGTCGACGTCGACGTGCTCGGGGTTGCGCTCGATCAGGGTCACGTCGTGGCCGTTGCCGACGAGTTCGCGGGTGACCGATCGGCCGACGGCGCCGGCCCCGGCGACAGCTACCTTCATTTGCGCGGTCCCGACTCGAGGTCCTCAGCCGGGGGCAGCGCCGCGATGGCGACCGCCTCGGCGGCGCGGCCGGATATCGCCGCGATGTAGACCTTATCGCCGGCCTGGATCACGGTCTTCGGTTCGGGCAACACCCCGGTGCCGAACCGGATCAGAAACGCCACCCGCGCGCCGGTGGCCTGCTCCAGGTCGGTGGCCCGGTGCCCCACCCAGTCCTCGTGCAGATCGACCTCGGCCACCGCAACGGTCCCGGTCGGATCGCGCCACTTGGCGGTCTCGCTTTCCCGGGTGAGGGTGTTGAGCAGGCGGTCGGTGGTCCAGGGGACGGTCGCGATCGTCGGGATGCCGAGGCGCTCGTAGACCTCGGCGCGCTTGGCGTCGTAGATCCGGGCCACGACGCGCTGTACGCCGAAGGTCTCCCGCGCCAGCCGGGCCGAGATGATGTTCGAGTTGTCCCCGGACGACACCGCGGCGAAGGCATCGGCCCCCTCGATGCCGGCGCTGAGCAGCACGTCCCGGTCGAATCCCTGGCCCAGCACCCGCTCGCCGGAGAACTCCGGACTCAGCCGGTTGAAGGCGGTGCTGTCGCGGTCGATGACGGCCACGTCGTGGCCGATGCGGGAGAGCGCGTCGGCCAGCGAAGAGCCCACCCGCCCGCAACCCATCACAACCACGCGCACTTGGGGTCCTCTCGGCTGCGTCCTGCGCTGTTCAATCGGCAACCCGGGGCTGGCCAGCCGATTCGGTCCGTCCGCGAACATTCTTGCCTACGAAACGCTAGCAAGCCCGGGTGGGCTTACTCTTGGCTCTCGTGTCCAAACTTTCGACCGCTGCGCGCCGGGTGCTCATCGGCCGGCCGCAACGCAGCGACCGGCTGAGTCACACCCTGCTGCCCAAGCGGATCGCCTTGCCGGTGTTCGCCTCCGACGCGCTGTCCTCGGTGGCCTACGCGCCCGAGGAAGTCTTCCTGATGCTCTCGGTGGCGGGGGTGAGCGCGTACGCGCTGACGCCGTGGATCGGCCTGGCCGTGGCCGCGGTCATGTTGGTCGTGGTGGCCAGCTACCGGCAGAACGTGCACGCCTATCCGTCGGGCGGCGGCGACTACGAGGTGGTCACCACCAACCTCGGCGATACCGCGGGCCTCGTGGTGGCCAGCGCCCTGATGGTGGATTACGTTCTCACCGTTGCCGTTTCGACGGCGTCGGCGATGTCGAACATCGGCTCGGCGATCCCGATCGTCGCGCACAACAAGGTGTGGTTCTGTGTCGCCGCGATCCTGTTGGTGATGGCGTTGAACCTGCGCGGGGTCCGCGAGTCCGGGCTGGCGTTCGCCATTCCGACCTACGCGTTCATCGTCGGCGTGCTGGTCATGATCGGCTGGGGCTTGTTCCGGATCTTCGTGCTGGGCAACCCGCTACGCGCGGAATCGGCCGGTTTCGAGATGCACGCCGAGCACGGCCAGATCGTCGGCTTCGCTTTGGCTTTCCTGGTGGCGCGGTCGTTCTCGTCGGGGTGCGCGGCGCTGACCGGTGTCGAGGCGATCAGCAACGGCGTGCCGGCGTTTCAGAAGCCCAAGTCGCGCAACGCGGCAACGACCCTGCTGATGCTGGGTGGCATCGCGGTGACCCTGCTGATGGGCATCATCGTGCTGGCCGAGAAGATCGGGGTCAAGCTCGTCGAGGATCCCGCGCGCCAGCTGACCGGCGCCCCGCCGAACTACTACCAAAAGACGTTGGTCACGCAGTTGGCGGAGACGGTGTTCGGCAGCTTTCATGTCGGGTTCCTGCTGATCGCCACGGTGACCGCGCTGATCCTGGTGCTCGCCGCCAACACCGCGTTCAACGGGTTCCCCGTGCTCGGCTCGATCCTGGCGCAGCACAGCTACCTTCCGCGCCAATTGCACACCCGCGGTGACAGATTGGCGTTCTCCAACGGAATCCTGTTTCTGTCCGGGGCGGCCCTGTTGGCGATCATCGCGTTCCGTGGCGAGGTCACCGCGCTGATCCAGCTGTACATCGTCGGCGTGTTCATCTCGTTCACGCTGAGCCAGATCGGCATGGTCCGGCACTGGACCCGGTTGCTGCGCACCGAGACCGATCCGCGGGCGCGGGGCAAGATGATGCGCTCGCGGGTGGTCAACACGGTCGGATTGCTGTCCACCGGCGCCGTGCTGCTGGTCGTGCTGGTCACCAAGTTCGCCGCGGGGGCGTGGATCGCCCTGTTCGCGATGAGCTTGCTGTTCATCATCATGAAGATGATCCACCGGCACTACCACACCGTGAGCCGGGAATTGGAGGAGCAGGAGGCGGCCGAGCACGACGTGGTGTTGCCCAGCCGCAATCACGCCTTGGTGCTGGTGTCCAAGCTGCACCTGCCGACCCTGCGCGCGCTGGCCTACGCGCGCGCCACCCGTCCCGACGCGCTCGAGGCCCTCACGGTCAGCGTCGACGACGCCGAAACCCGCGACCTGGTGCACAGGTGGGAGGAAAGCGATATCAGTGTGCCGCTCAAGGTCATTGCGTCGCCGTATCGCGAGATCACCCGGCCCATACTCGATTACGTCAAACGGGTCAGCAAGGAGTCACCGCGCACCGTGGTGACGGTGTTCATCCCCGAGTATGTGGTGGGCCACTGGTGGGAGCAGGTGCTGCACAACCAAAGCGCGCTGCGGCTCAAGGGCAGGTTGCTGTTCATGCCCAATGTGATGGTGACTTCGGTTCCCTGGCAACTGAATTCGTCGGAACGACTCAAGGCCTTCCAACCGCACGCGGCGCCCGGCGACGCCCGTCGCGGCATCTTCGATTGAGCACCGAACTGACGCTGGTCACCGGCCCCCCGGCCAACGGGGGGAGCTGCGTGGCGCACCACGAGGGCCGGGTCGTGTTCGTCCGCTACGCGCTGCCCGGCGAGCGGGTCCGCGTTCGGGTCACCTCCGAGCGCGATTCCTATTGGCACGCCCAGGTTGTCGAGGTGATCGAGCCGTCGGACGACCGCGTCGCGTCGCTGTGCCCTATCGCCGGGCCCGAGGGCGCGGGCTGTTGCGATCTGGCTTTTGCCGCCCCCGAGGCGGGGCGGGCGCTCAAGGCCCACGTCGTGGCCAACCAGCTGTCCCGGCTGGGCGGGCATGACTGGAGCGGCGAGGCGGAGCCGCTTTCCGACGCCGGGCCCGCCGGCTGGCGCACCCGGGTCCGGCTGGAGGTGGGCCAGGACCGTCGGCCCGGCTTCCACCGCTATCACAGCGACGAGTTGGTCACCGACCTGCGTTGCGCGCAGCTGGCGCCCGGCATGCTGGACGGACTTTCCGGGGCCGAGTGGCCCCCGCGGGCGCAGCTGCACGTCGCCTTGGACGACGACGGCGAGCGCCACGTCGTGTGCGCCCTGCGGCGGGGGCGGCGGACGGAGACCACGGTGGTCGAGGGCGGCTACGAGGCGGTGCAGCGGGTGGGCGGGCGCAGCTGGCGGGTACCGGTCACCGCGTTCTGGCAGGCGCATCGGGATGCGGCGCGCGTCTACAGCGGCCTGGTGGTCGACTGGGCGCAACCGGGTGCGGGCATGACCGTGTGGGATCTCTACGGCGGCGCAGGGGTTTTCGCCGCCGCGTTCGGCGACGCGGTGGGGTCCTCGGGGCGGGTGGTGACCGTCGACACCTCGCGCTCGGCGACGCGGGCCGCGCGCGCCGCGCTGGCCGACCTGCCCCAGGTGAGCGTCATCACCGACTCGGTCCGGCGGGCGCTGACGGCGCAACGCGCGAGCGCCGGGGTCGCCGTGCTGGATCCGCCGCGGGCCGGCGCCGGGCGCGAGATCATCGACCTGCTGGCCGCCGCCCAGGTGCCGCGAGTGGTCCACATCGGTTGCGAGGCGGCGTCTTTCGCGCGCGACATCGGCCTCTATCGCGCGCACGGCTACGCCGTCGAGAAGATCAAGGTGTTCGACGCGTTCCCGCTGACCCATCACACCGAATCCGTCGCGCTGCTGACCTGTTAGGGGCGGTTCAGCCAAAGACGAAGTAGCGCAACCAGAGATAGGCCGCGGCCAGCCCGGCGGACATCACGGTGACGATCGCGCCCTTGCGGGTGAATTCCCCGAATGAGATGGGATTGTCGGAGCGCGCGGCGATCCCGAGCACAACGACGTTGGCGCTGGCGCCCACGGCGGTGAGGTTGCCGCCGAAATCGGTGCCGAGCGCAAGCGCCCACCACAGGGCGCCGGGATTGACGTGGTCCCCGAGAGCCGGGACCAAGTCCGCGACGACCGGTGCCATCGTGGCGGCGTACGGAACGTTGTTGACGACCCCGCTGATCACCAGCGACGCGGCCAAGATCACCATGGTGGCCAACAGGGTGTTGCCGCCGGTAGCGGTGATCGCCAGATGCGCCAGTTGCTTGACGACGCCCGTCTTGACGAGCGCCCCGACCATGATGAACAGACCGGCGAAGAACAGCAGCGTCTCCCACTCGACGCTGGACAAGTAATCGTCGTGCTCCAGCCGCGACACCACGATCAGGATGCCTGCCCCCAACATCGCCACGATGGAGGGCGCCATGTGCAGCGCGGAGTGGGCGATGAACGCGGCGAATACTGCCAGCAACACGACGCCGCACGCGATGAGCAACCGGCGATCGCGAATCGCCTCCTTCTCTTCCAACGACATGACGTCGGCGACCCGCTCGGGGTCGACGGCGAAGGAACCACGAAACAGCCGCGGCAGCAATGCGATCAGGACGACCATCACGATGATCACGATGGGTGCCAGATGGATCAGGAAGTCGTTGAAGGTCAGACCGGCCTTGCTGGCGATGATGATATTGGGCGGGTCGCCGATCAACGTCGCCGTCCCGCCGATGTTGGACGCGAACGCCTCGGCCATCAGGAACGGCGCGGCGTTGATCGCCAGCCGATCACACACCAACAGGGTTACCGGGGCGATCAGCAACACCGTGGTGACGTTGTCGAGCAGGGCCGACGCGATGGCGGTGACCAGCACCAGCAGGATCATGACGCGCAGGGGGGAACCGCGGGCACGTTTGGCGGACCAGATCGCGACGTACTCGAACACACCGGTTTGGCGCAGCACGCTGACGATGATCATCATGCCCAGCAGCAAAAAGAGGACGTCCCAGTCGATTCCGGTCTCGTGCGAGTAGAAGACATCATCGGAATTGATGACCGGCAACGCGACGACGATCGCGGCGCCGGTGAGCGCCACCAAGGTCTTGTTGACGCGGTCGCTGGCGATCAGCGCATAGGCGACGACGAATACAACGATCGCGACGACGCTCATCTATTCACCTGTGGGAATCAATGCCGTAGCGCCGCCTCGAGCACACGCGATGCCGTGATCACCCCGATCAACTTGCCGCCCTTGACGACCGCGACGAGCGGGCTTCTCTCGCGCGCCATGAGGGCCGCGACCTCGATGATGGTGTCGTCGGCGTCGGCCGGCGGCACGTCGAGCAGGTGCTCAGGCAGCACGTCACGCACCTTCTTGCCGCTCAATTTCTCCGCGCACCGGTCGGCCGTCGATTCGTTGAGCACCCCGGCCAGCGAGGGATCGTCCTGCACGTAACGGGGCACGATGAAGCGGACGACCTGCGAGGCGGGCAGTACCGCGTAAGGATGCCCCGAGGTATCGGTGACCAAGAGGCCTGGCAGCCGGTGCTCGGCGAGCAACCGGGCGGCGTCCAGCGCGTCCCCGTCGATGCTGACGATCGGAAAATCTTCGGCGATCTGCTCGGCGCGCATAGTGCGAGAATACGGTGGCGCGGTCAACGCGAAGCGGTCGACGGCGATGAGCACGGTGAGCTCCGGGGTCGGGGACAACCAGGGACAACTTGCCGACCAGGCTTCCCGGCACACCGCGGTCCGAGGTTACCAAAGTCTCGTCGCGGACTCTGATCTCCGCGGCGGTGCTGCGTAGACTAACGGGATGCTGGAACAGATCCGCGGGCCCGCTGATCTGCAGTACCTCTCCCAACCGCAGCTCCGGGATCTGGCGACCGAGATTCGCGAGTTCCTGATCCACAAGGTGGCTGCCACCGGGGGGCATCTGGGGCCCAACCTGGGCGTCGTCGAGCTGACGCTCGCGCTGCACCGCGTGTTCGACTCACCGCACGACCCGATCGTCTTCGACACCGGCCACCAGGCCTACGTCCACAAGATGCTGACGGGCCGCTCGCACGACTTCGAGAGCCTGCGCAAAAAGGGCGGCCTGTCGGGGTATCCGTCGCGCGCGGAGAGCGAACACGACTGGGTGGAGTCCAGCCACGCCAGCGCGGCGCTGTCGTACGCCGACGGGCTGGCCAAGGCGTTCGAGCTGAGCGGGCACCGCAACCGGCACGTGGTCGCCGTCGTCGGCGACGGCGCGCTCACCGGCGGCATGTGCTGGGAGGCGCTGAACAACATCGCCGCGTCGCGCCGGCCGGTGATCATCGTCGTCAACGACAACGGCCGCAGCTACGCGCCCACCATCGGCGGGGTCGCCGACCACCTGGCCACGCTGCGGCTGCAGCCGGCCTACGAGCACATGCTGGAACGGGGTCGCGACGCGGTGCGCTCGCTGCCGCTGTTCGGCCAGATCGCCTACCGCTTCATGCACAGCGTCAAGGCCGGCATCAAGGACTCGCTCTCACCGCAGCTGCTGTTCACCGACCTCGGCCTGAAGTACGTCGGCCCGGTCGACGGCCACGACGAGCGCGCGGTGGAGGCCGCGCTGCGCCACGCCCGCGGCTTCGGGCGGCCGGTGATCGTGCACGTCGTCACCCGCAAGGGCATGGGCTACGCGCCGGCCGAGGACGACGAGGCCGAGCAGATGCACTCCTGCGGTGTGATCGACCCGGCCACCGGCCTGGCCACCAAGATCCCCGGCCCGGGCTGGACGGCGACCTTCTCCGACGCGCTCATCGCCTACGCGCGCAAGCGCCGCGACATCGTGGCCATCACCGCCGCGATGCCCGGCCCCACCGGGCTGACCGCGTTCGGGCAACAGTTCCCGGACCGCCTGTTCGACGTCGGCATCGCCGAGCAACACGCGATGACGTCGGCGGCCGGGCTGGCGATGGGCGGCATGCACCCGGTGGTGGCGATCTATTCGACGTTTCTCAACCGGGCCTTCGACCAGATCATGATGGATGTCGCGCTGCACAAGTTGCCCGTCACCATGGTGCTCGACCGGGCCGGGGTCACCGGTTCCGACGGCGCCAGCCACAACGGGATGTGGGACCTGTCGATGCTGAACATCGTGCCCGGCATCCGGGTGGCCGCGCCCCGCGACGCGGCCCGGCTGCGCGAGGAGCTCGGCGAGGCGCTCGACGTCGATGACGGTCCGACGGCGATACGGTTCCCCAAAGGCGATGTGGGCGAGGACATTCCGGCGCTCGAGCGGCGCGACGGTGTGGACGTGCTGGCGGTCCCGGCCGACGGGCTGAACCACGACGTGCTGCTGGTCGGGGTTGGCGCGTTCGCGCCGATGGCCCTGGCTGCGGCCAAGCGGCTGCACAACCAGGGCATCGGGGTGACGGTGATCGACCCGCGCTGGGTGTTGCCGGTGGCCGGCGGCGTGCTCGAGATGGCGGCGCAGCACAAGCTGGTCGTCACCCTCGAGGACAACGGCGTCAACGGCGGGGTGGGGTCGGCGGTGTCGGCGGCGCTGCGGCGCGCCGAGATCGACACGCCCTGCCGCGACGTCGGGCTGCCGCAGCAGTTCTACGACCACGCGTCGCGCGGTGAGGTGCTCGCCGATCTGGGTATGACCGACCAGGACGTGGCCCGCCGTGTCACCGGATGGGTCGCGGCCCTGGGGTCGTCGGTTCCCGAAGCCGAGATCCGGGAGCACCTGGACTAGTCGCCGTCCTCCGGCGGCTGCAACGCCCGGGCCAGCACCGGGTCCACGAGCTCCCGCTGCCACGCGCGCGCCTGTCCGGCGCGCAGGAATTCGTCGACGGCCCCGTCGGGGTCGCGCGCGGCCTGCCAGTCCCAGCACAGCCGCCGCACCAGGTCGGGCGAAACCAGGTTCTCCGTCGGGACGCCGACCCGCTCCGACACGTCCCCCAGCGCCGCGCGGGCCGCTTCCAGGCGTGCCGCGGCCTCCGGTTTGCGCCTGCTCCAGCGCGCCGGCGGCGGCGGCCCGTTCGGCGGTTCGGCGTCCTCCGGCTGATTGCGGCTTTCGCGGGCCGCTTCCAGCGCCCCCAACCACACCGCGGCGCTGCGGCGCTGGTTGCGCCCGCCGAACACCGGCAGCTTGACGAGTTCCTCGACCGTCTTCGGGTCGGCGAGGGCGGCGTCGATGATGGCCGAATCCGGCAGAACGCGTCGGGGCGCGATGTCGCGGCGCTGCGCGATGCGGTCGCGCGCCGTCCACAGTTCGCGCACCGCGGCGAGGCCGCGCCGGTCGCGCACCCGATGGATGCCCGATGTGCGACGCCAGCGGTCCCGTCGTGCGGCCGGGCCCAATTCCCTGACGCCCGCGTTTCGCAGGTAGTCGAATTCCTCTGTGGCCCAACCGGTCTTGCCCTGCCCGGCCAGCACCTCGGAGATCGCCGAGCGCAGCTCGATCAGCAATTCGACGTCCAGGGCCGCGTAGTTGAGCCAATCGGGGGGCAGCGGGCGCTTGGACCAGTCCGCCGCGCCGTGGCCCTTGGCCAACCCGAACCCCAGCAGCCGCTCGACCATGGTGGCCAGGTTCACCCGGTCGAACCCGGCCAGCCGCCCGGCGAGCTCGGTGTCGTACAGGGCGGGGGGCCGCATGCCGACCTCGGCCAGGCACGGCAGGTCCTGATCGGCCGAGTGCAGAATCCACTCGTCGGAGCCCAGCACGTCGGCGACCGGCCGCAGCGCCGTCACCGGGTCGGCGCCGTGGCTGACCGGGTCGATGAGCACCGTGCCGGCGCCCGCCCGCCGGATCTGAATCAGGTAGGCCCGGTTGGAGTAGCGGAAACCCGACGCCCGCTCGGCGTCCACCGCGAACGGTCCGCGCCCACGATCCAGGAGCCGTGCGGCCGCCTCGATCTCACGCACGCTCACGGCGAGATCGGGAACTCCGTCGGCCGGGTGCAGCAGCGGGCAGGGTTCGGGCGGGTCGCTGCCGGGCACGGCGCTGTCGGGCCCGTCGGCCCCAGCTTCGCCCATGTCAGGCGCGTGACCGGGAGCTCAGGTCGGTGACCCCGGTCGGCGGTAGGCCCGCGGCGTGCTCGAGCACTTCGCAGAACGCCTCGACGTGCGCGCCGACTTCGGGGGTGGTCGCCGTCCACGACGCCCGCAGCTCCAGCTGGTGTGCGCGGGGCGGCCCGGAGATGTCGCCGTAGCGCACCGACGTGGTGGCGGTCACGGTGCCGCCCAGCGCGGTGGTGTGTTCGAGGCGCGACTCCAGCGCGTCGACCAGCCAGCTCCACGCCACCTCAGGCAGCAGGGGGTCGACGGCCTCGGTGGGGTCCAGGTCGGCCTGGATGTAGGCGACCAGGCGGATGGTGCCGTCCCAGGCGTCGGCGCCGTCCGGGTCGTACAGCAGGATCAGCCGGCCGAACGCGTCGCCCTCGGATCGCTCCGGGACGATCTCGAGGTCGGGGTGCTTGACCTCGGCCCCCAGCGCGTAGCTGAAGGGCGCCAGGCGCTGCGGCGGTCGGATCGGGCCCAGCTCGATTTCCGGCCGCACGGCGACGGCGTTCATCGCCGCTACCGCCTCGCGGAAGGGGGCCGGTTCAGCTGACGTCACAGCGTTCGACGCTAGACCCATCACCCGACACGCCGAAACAGGCGCGCCGAATTTCGCGCCCGTCGCGACCAAGCCGTTACCAGCGCCGATCGGGGCCCGCACCGGGCCGTCTTGCCTGCTCAGGGCGCGGTTCCCCCGTCGAATCGGGCCGGCCGCTTCTCCCGGTGCGCGGCGAGGCCCTCCCGGACGTCGGGGCCGCCGAAGCTGAGGAATTCCAGGCCGAGCGACGTTTCGAAGGTGGGACCGAACATGCGGTACCAGTAGTTGAGGCTGTGCTTGGTCCAGCGGATGGCGGTTTGCGCGCCCTGGGCCAGGTTCTCGGCGATGCGGGTGGCCGTCGCCAGCACGTCGTCGTCGTCGACGCAGGTGGAGACGAGGCCGATGCGTTCGGCCTCCTCGCCCAGCAGGGTTTCGCAGGTGAGCAGGTAGTACTTGGCCTTGGCCATGCCGACCAGCAGCGGCCAGCAGATCGCGGCGTGGTCGCCCGCGGCCACCCCGAGCTTGGTGTGCCCGTCGATGAACCGCGCGGTGCGGCCCGCGACCGAGATGTCGGCGAGCAGCGCCACCACCAGGCCGGCGCCGACGGCGGGGCCCCGGATCGCCGAGACGACGGGCTTGTCGAAGTTGACCATGTTGAGCACCAGGTCGCGGGCCTCCCGCATGATGCGGATCCGGCCCTCGTAGTCGCCGATGGTTTCGTCGATCAGGTCGAAGCTGCCGCCGGAGGAGAAGGCCTTGCCCTCGCCGCGGACCAGGATGACGCGCACGGCGGGGTCGCGATCGAGCACCGGCCAGACGTCGGCGAGGTCGCGGTGCATCTGCGGCCCGACGGAGTTCAGGCCGGGGGAGTCGAGCACCAGTGTCAGCACGCCGTTTTCTGCGGGTTCGAAGCGAAGGCTGGGAAATTCGTCGTAGCTGATCGGCACGGGCTCGATGTTACGCAAGCGCCGATCGGCACTCGTGGCAGCATTGAGGCTGATGAACACCCCTGTGCGTGCCCGCCGTGACCTGCCCGAGTCGCCGTATCTGGCCGCCGTCAGCGGACGCAAGCCCGGCCACGTGCCGGTGTGGTTCATGCGGCAGGCCGGGCGCTCGTTGCCCGAATACCGGGCGCTGCGGGAACGGCACAGCATGCTGGCGGCCTGCTTCGAGCCCGAGGTGGCCTGCGAGATCACCCTGCAGCCGGTGCGCCGCCACGGCGTCGACGCGGCGATCCTGTTCTCCGACATCGTGGTACCGCTGCGCGCCGCGGGCATCGAGCTGGACATCGTCGCCGACGTCGGGCCGGTCATCGCGCACCCGGTGCGCACCGACGCCGACATCGAGGCGATGAAACCCCTTGAGCCGCAAGCGATTCAGCCGATCACCGAGGCGGTCTCGCTGCTCGTGGGGGCGCTGGGCGACGTCCCGCTGATCGGTTTCGCCGGCGCGCCGTTCACGCTGGCGTCCTACCTCGTCGAAGGCGGCCCCAGCCGCAACCACGCCCGCACCAAGGCGATGATGCTGGCCGAGCCGCACAGCTGGCATGCGCTGATGTCGAAGCTGACCGACCTCACCGTCGCGTTCCTGCAGGGGCAGCTCGAGGCCGGGGTGGACGCGATCCAGGTGTTCGACTCGTGGGCGGGGACGCTGTCGCTGGCCGACTACCGCCATTACGTGCTGCCGCACAGCTCGAGGGTGTTCGCCGCGCTGTCCGACTACGGCGTGCCCATGACGCATTTCGGGGTGGGGACCGCCGAACTGCTGGGGGCGATGTCGTCGGCGCTGAAGTGCGGCATGAAGCCGCGGCAGGCCACCGCCGTCGGGGTGGACTGGCGCACCTCGCTGGCCGACGCCGCCGCCCGGGTCGAGCCCGGCACGGCGCTGCAGGGCAACCTCGACCCGGTGGTGCTGCAGGCGGGCTGGCCGGTGGTGGAACACGCCGCGCGGGTCGTCATCGACGACGGACGCCGCGCGGTCGACGCCGGCGCGACCGGCCACGTGTTCAACCTGGGCCACGGGGTGCTGCCCGAGACCGACCCCGCCATCCTGACCGACCTGGTTGCGCTGGTCCACTCGCTATGACGGGCCGCTTGTATTGCGTTGTGGGCGGCGGTGTTTCGGGGCTTACGGCGGCGTACCGGCTGCGCGCGGCCGCCGGTGACGACGCGACGATCACGTTGTTCGAGCCCGCCGACCGGCTCGGCGGCGTGTTGCGCACCGAGCAGGTCGGCGGCCAGGCGATGGACGTGGGCGCCGAGGCGTTCGTGCTGCGCCGGCCCGAGATGCCGGCGCTGCTGGCCGAACTGGGCCTGTCGGATCGCCAACTGGCCACCACCGGAGCCCGGCCGTTGATCTACAGCCAGCGGCAATTGCACCCGCTGCCCACCGGGACCGTCGTCGGGATTCCGGCGTCGTCCGCGTCGGTGGCCGGATTGGTCGACGCGGCGACGGTCGCGCGCATCGACGGCGAACCCAGCCGAAGTCTGGCATGGCGGCCCGGCAGCGATCCGGCCGTCGCCGGACTGGTCGGCGACCGGTTCGGCGCGCAGGTGGTGGCGCGGTCGGTGGATCCCCTGCTGAGCGGGGTGTACGCGGGCTCCGCGGCGACCATCGGCCTGCGCGCGGCGGCCCCCACCGTCGCGGCGGCCCTCGACCGCGGCGCCACCAGCTTGACCGAGGCCGTCGCCAACGGGCTGCCCGCGAACACCGGCGCGCCGGTGTTCGGGGCGATCGACGGCGGCTACCGGGTGCTCGTCGACGAGCTCGTCGCGCGCGGCCGGCCGAACTGGGTGCGCGCCGCGGTGCAACGGCTCGAACCCGCCGGGCCCGGCTGGGCGCTGCTCGACGACGCCGGCGCGCGCTGGCACGCCGATGCGGTGGTCTTGGCCATCCCGGCCCCGCGGCTGGCGGCGCTGGTCGCCGAGGTGGCGCCGCACACCGCCGCCGCCGCGCGCCGGATCGAGAGCGCGTCTGCGGCGGTGGTGGCGCTGGCGGTGCCCGCCGACACCGCGTTCCCGCACTGCTCCGGCGTCCTGGCCGCCAGCGGGGAACCCCTGCGGGCCAAGGCGATCACGCTGTCGTCGCGCAAATGGGGCGGCCGCGGCGACACCCAGCTGCTGCGGCTGTCATTCGGGCGCTTCGGCGACGACGTGGCCGCCGGCACCCCCGATGACGAACTGCTGGGATGGGCGTTGAGCGACCTGGTCGACGTGTTCGGGCTGACCGTCGACCCCGTCGACGCCCGCGTGCAGCGCTGGATCGACGCGATGCCGCAGTACGGTCCCGGCCACGCGGACGTGGTCGCCGAGGTACGGGCCGGGCTGCCGCCGGGGCTCGCGGTGGCCGGCAGCTACCTCGACGGGATCGGCGTGCCGGCGTGCGTCGGGGCGGCCGCCCGGGCGGCCGAGGCACTGCGGGCGGAAGTGGCACGATAGATGCCATGGCCAAACTCGATTACGAGGCGCTGAACTCGCAGCTGCGCTACCTGATGTTCTCGGTGTTTTCCGTGCGGCCCGGCGAGCTCGGTGACGAGCGCGATGCCGTGATCGAGGACACCGCCCGGTTTTTCAAGGAGCAGGAGGCACGCGGCGTCGTGGTGCGCGGCCTCTACGACGTGGCGGGTCTGCGCGCCGACGCCGATTTCATGATCTGGACCCACGCCGAGCGCGTCGAGGCGCTGCAGGCGACCTACGCCGACTTCCGGCGTACCACCACCCTGGGGCGGGCCAGCGCGCCGGTGTGGAGCAGCGTGGCGCTGCACCGGCCCGCCGAGTTCAACAGGAGCCACATCCCGGCGTTTCTGGCGGGCGAGGAGCCCGGCAACTACATCTGCGTGTATCCCTTTGTGCGGTCCTACGAGTGGTACCTGCTGCCGGACGAGGAACGGCGGCGCATGCTCGCCGAGCACGGCATGGCCGCGCGCGAATACAAGGACGTCCGCGCCAACACCGTCCCGGCGTTCGCCCTGGGCGACTACGAATGGATCCTGGCCTTCGAGGCCCCCGAGCTGGATCGCATCGTCGACCTGATGCGTGAGCTGCGGGCCACCGACGCGCGCCGCCACACCCGCGCCGAGACGCCCTTTTTCACGGGGCCGCGGGTGCCCGTCGAGCAGTTGGTGGCGGCGCTGCCGTGACGACCGCACCGTTCGACCCGACCGACCCCGCCCGCTTCGAGGAGATGTACCGCGACGACCGGACGTCGCACGGCCTGCCCGCCGCCACGCCGTGGGACATCGGCGGTCCGCAGCCGGTGGTTCAGCGGCTGGTCGCGCTGGGCGCCATCAAGGGCGAGGTGCTCGACCCGGGCACCGGCCCCGGTCACCACGCGATCTACTACGCCTCGAAGGGCTACTCGGCGACCGGCATCGACGGGTCGGCGGCTGCCGTGGAACGGGCCCGGGAAAACGCCCAAAAGGCCGGTGTATCAGTCAATTTCGAGCTGGCCGACGCCGCCAAGCTGGAGGGGTTCGACAACCGGTTCGACACCGTCGTCGACTGCGCCTTCTACCACACCTTCAGCACCGACCAGGACATGCAGCATGCGTACGTGCAGGCGCTGCACCGGGCGACCAAGCCGGGGGCGCGGCTCTACATGTTCGAATTCGGCGAGCACGACGTCAACGGCTTCAAAATGATGCGGTCGTTGTCCGAGGACGACTTTCGTGACGTGCTGCCGGTCGGCGGGTGGGAGATCACCTACCTCGGCCCGACGACCTATCTGGTCAACATGAGCACCCAGACGATCGAGCTGATGGCCGCGCGCAACCCGGACATGGCGGACCAGGTGCAGGCGCTGCTGGACCGCTTCCGGGCGATGGAGCCGTGGCTGGAGGGCGGCCGGGTGCACGCCCCCTTCTGGGAGGTGCACGCGACGCGGGTGGACTAGTGGACTAGCGCCGTGCGGCGTTTCGCGACACATAAACGTCTGCGACGACACGCCGAGATGTGTCGCAACGGTTTATGTCTGGGGGATCCAGTCGCCGGGTAGCGACGTCTTCCGTTTGTGGACGAGGTGTTCATCGGCAGCGAGGCGGTGCGCCAGGGGCGGCTAAGTCCCTACCAATTGCGCACCGAATTCCGCGCGATCTATCCCGATGTTTACCTGCCGGCCCACGCCGCCCCGTCGCTGCGAACCCGATCGGTCGCGGCGTGGCTGTGGTCGGGCCGGCGCGGCGTCGTGGCCGGCCTTGCCGCGGCGGCGCTGCACGGCGCGCGCTGGATCGACGACGACGTGCCCATCGAGTTGATCTGGCGCAACCAACACGCTCCGACCGGCGTGATCACCCGTAATCAGCGAGTTCGGCCGGATGAGGTCACCCGCGCCGTGGGTCTGCCGGTGACCACTCCTGCGCGCACGGCGTTCGACCTGGCCAGGCAATTGCCCACGGGCGAGGCGGTGGCGCGACTCGACGCGTTGATGCGGGCGACACCGTTTTGCGCCGAGCAGGTGTGGCTGCTGGCCAAGCGGTACCCGGGTGCGCGCGGCCTGCGACGGCTACGCACCGCGCTTCCGCTGGTCGATGCGGGCGCCGCGTCGCCCAAGGAGACGTGGCTGCGCCTCTTGCTGATCGACGCCGGGCTGCCGGCTCCCGAGACACAGATACCGGTAAATGAGAATTGGCGAACCGTCGGCGTACTCGATATGGGCTGGGAGAGATACAAAGTGGCCGCCGAGTACGACGGTGACCAACACCGCACCGACCGCCGCCAGTATGCCCGTGATCAGTGGCGGACACGCAGGCTCGAGGCACTCGGCTGGATCGTTATCAGGGTGATCGCCGAGGACAAGCCGGCGGAAGTCGTGCGATGCGTGCGCGAAGCGCTCGCCCGTAGGGGGTTTCGCGAGACGTAAACGATTGCGATGCGTGTCGGCGTGTCGTCGCAACTGGTTATGTGTCGCGGACCGGGAAACGCGCTAGGCGCCCGTCGGCACCAGCCGCAACGAGATCGAGTTGATGCAGTAGCGCTGGTCGGTCGGGGTGGGGTAACCCTCGCCGGCGAACACGTGGCCCAGGTGGCTGTGGCAGTTCGCGCACAGCACCTCGGTCCGCGTCGTCCCCATCGAATGATCGGGGCGCAGAATCACCGCGTCGGAGTTCGCCGGGTCGAAGAACGACGGCCAGCCGCAGTGCGACTCGAATTTCTCTGTGCTGCGGAACAATTCGGCGCCGCACGCCCGGCATTGGTAGACGCCCTCGGTCTTGGTGTCGGTGTACTCGCCGGTGAACGGCCGCTCGGTGCCGGCGCGGCGCAGCACGTCGAACTCCTGCGGGTTCAGCTTTCGGCGCCACTCGTCGTCGGACAGTTGCACCTTCGGACTCGTCATGCCTCCACGCTAGCTCGGATGGCGCTGACCCGCTGCGCCCGGCTCCGCCGCGTTTGCGATCAGCGCGTCGTCATCCGGCTTGGCCGTCAGCCACGCCGGGTCGATGCCCTCGTCCAGCCGGTTCTCGGCCTTGGCGTCCAGATACCGGAAGTAGAGCACGGTGAACGCCACGATCAGCAGCAGCGACCAGCCGTAGGTGATCTTCAGGTAGTGCAGCGCGCGGCCATACCTCATGTACCGGTAAATCAGCCAGTCGTCCAGCGCCAGGAAGCCGTAGATCCCCAGCCACGCCGGCCAGTTGCGGATCAGCGAATTGGGCAGCACGACAGTCATCAGGAACGGGAACAGCATCATCGAGTAGTAGCCCTGGGCCAGCGGCAGCACCAGCCAGGAACACAGCAGCAGCACGCCCGAGGAGCTGGTGTACCAGAGCAGCGGGTCGCGGGTGCGGTAGTAGCGGTAGAGCAGCCACAGCGCCGCGATGGCCAGCACAGTGAAGAGGATCCGCAGGAACACGATCAGCCAGGTGGGCAGCCCGAAGTACACGCCGTTGCCCTCGATCGAGCTGTTGAAATAGTCGCGGACGCCCCCGATGTAGGGCAGCGTGCGGGTGACGAAGTCCATCGGGTCGCTGACCAACGGCCACGCGGCCGCGTTGATGACGATCGGGACGACCAACGCGGGCACCAGCGTCCGCCACTGGCGGTTCAGCAGCGGCAGCAACAGCAGCGGGCCGAGCACCGGTTTGAGCGTCAACGTCAGCCCGATGACGAGGCCGGCCCACCACTGGTGCCCGACTTTCCCGTCCAGCAGCCAGCGCAGGAACAGCACCTCCGCCAGCAGTACGCAGCCGTTGATGTTGGTGAACACCAGCGTGCTGGTCACGCTTTCCGTGCAGAACATGGCCAGCAGCAGCGCGGGGGCGGCCACCGAGGACAGCGTGTAGTTGAACAGCCGCAGCAGCAGGTACCAGGCGATCAGGATGGCCACGGTGTTGATCAGGATGAACAGATAGCGCGACGGCGTGAAGGACAGGTACCCGAAGGGCGCCATCAGCAAGGTGCCGCCGGGCGGGTAGAGGTAGTGCGGGTCGACGTAGTCGAAGTGCTCGTTGTAGATGTCCCAGCCCTGGCGGAAGTTCAGCACCGCGCGGTACACCGGTTTGAAGTCGTCGGTGATGTTGCCGTTGAGGGTGAGGATGATGCTGCGGTGCAGGACCGACATGATGGCCACCGGCCACAGCACCGATCGCAGTATCGTCGCGGTGCTCGGGGCGCCGGTGCGGGGACGAAAGGCGGCCAGGATCCCGTCGCGCAGGCCGGTTCGGGGCGAGTCAGCTGCGGTCACCAGCGCACCGTACACCGGGACAAGCCGCGAAGTGTCAGGCGGGACAGTAGGTGTCGGTCCCGGGCAGCTTGCCGCTGTTGAGGTAGCCGATCAGCGGCGGGACCGCACAGGGCGAATAGATGCTGGCGCCGTGACCGATGCCCTGCCACATCACCCGCTTGCTGGCCGCGTTGGCGTTGATGATGGTGGCCGCCGTCTGAGCCACCCCCTCGGTGCCGACGATCGGGTCGTTCTGCACGCCCGCCAACAGGATGTCGACCTTGAGGTTCTTCGGCGGGGCCGGCGGCGCAATCGTGGGCCAGTGCACGCATTTGACCAAGCTCAGTGCGGCGACGGTGCCGAACTGGGGATAGAGCTTCGCCCACGCCACGACGAGCTCGCGCACCCGGTCGGGGGTGGGGCGGTTGACGGCGTCGCTGCAGGAGCTGACGAACTGGCCGTCCGAGTCGGTGACGGCGTACGCGTGGTTGATCAGGTTGTTCAGCTGGTTGGCGTCGCCGGAGCGGGCGGCGGCCAGCGCGTTGGCCAGGCTCGTGGTGGCGCCGACGCGGCCGCCGGACGGGAAGCCCAGCGCGACGGTGAGGGCGTTGGCGATCCCGGCCACCGGCGCGCCGCCGGGTCCCTTGCCGCCGCGCGCGTCGGCGAGCAGCGCGCTGACGGCGCCCTTCGGGTCGGGACCCAGCGCGCAGTTGACGGCGACGCACTGGGCGGCGAACGCGTCGAGCGCGGCCTGCTGGCCCTTGACCTGTTGCTCGGCGGCCGCTTCGGCGTTGACGCCCAGGGCGATCGGGGAGTCGAGGATCAGCCGGGCGACCCGGTCGGGCCGCGACGCGGCGTAGGCCAGCGCCACCTGGGCGCCGTTGCCGACCCCGATCAGCGCGACCGCGGGCACGTCCCACAGCGAGCGCAGCCGCTCGATGTCGGACGCGGCGTGCGAATTGTCGTAGGAGGACGCGCCCGGAGAGATGGCGTCGGTGCAGTTCGTGGTGGCGGTGTTGGAGATGTCGGAAAGGTTGGCGACCGGGTCGTCGCCGGCCTGGAATTGCGCCTGGTCGCGCATCGACTGCCGGTCAAGCTGGTCGCGGCAGTCGATGGGGCTCGACATGCCCATGCCGCGCCGGTCCACGGCGACGACGGGGTGGGTTTGCAGCACGTCGGCGCCCGAGCGGGCCAGCCACACCGGCAACTGCGTGGACGACGGCAGGTCCGAGCCGGTGGTGAAGACGAGCGGTCCCGCGTCGTGCGGCGTCTGGTTCGAGCGGGCGCGCACCACACCGATGGTCAGGTTTCCGCCCTGGCCGTTGACGGGGTCGAGGTCGCTGTCGTAGGTCGCACAGTCCAGCTGCACACCCGGCGCCGCAGGGACGGCCGCGTCGCCGAAGACCTTCGACGTGCAGTCATGCCAGGCCAGGTCGTTCTTGGGCGCCGCGATCGGTGGCGGACCGCTGGGGGGCGGCTTGCTCGGGGCCACGCCCTGCGGGCGGGCGCCGGAGTCGGTCGCGAAGCGCGGGTCCGCGGCCAGGCCGGGAACGCAGCCGGCCACCAGCGCGGTCACCGCGAGCAGCACCGTGGCCGATGCGATCTGCCGACTCATGCCGACCACAGTAGCTAGGCCTTGACGTAGCGGCCGTAAAGGTAGCCGGCCTCGTCGGTGAGCAGGTGGGCCGGGCGCATCCGGGTGAGCGCCTGGGCCGGGCCCGCCGCGATGCGCCGCGCCAGGCCGCCGACGAGGTACGGCGCGATCGTCAGGCACAACTCGTCGAGCAGGTCGCGCTCGATGAACGCCCCGAGCAGCGTCGGCCCGCCCTCGGTCAGGATGCGGCGCATTCCGCGCGCCGCGAGCGCGCCCAGCAGGGCGGCCTCGTCGACCGTGCCGGGATCGTCGCCGGAGCAGTCGAGCACCTCACACACGTCGCCGATCAGGCTTCGGGTCTCGTCGGCCGCCGCCGTGCAGGTGAGCACCAGGGGCGGCACCTCGGTCCGGGTGAACACCGCCAGGTCCGGATCGAGGCGACCCGACTGGGTGACGACCGCCAGTTGCGGGACCTCGCTTTGCCCGCGGGCCTGGCGCACCTGTCGCTGCGCGACGGCCACGTGCGCGCCGGAATACCCCTCGATGCGCACCGTGCCGGCACCGACCACGATCACGTCGGCCAGTTCGCGCAGCAGGTTGAAGATGTGCCGGTCGCCGGGCCCGCCCATCGCTCCGCTGCTGCCGTCGGCGGTGGCGCCGCCGTCGAGGCTGGTGATGAAATTCGCCCGCACCCAGACGCTGTCGCGGTCCGGATAGCCGTAGAGCCCGGCAAGTTCGCCGTCGTCGAGTTCGCGGGCGGACCCGAGCAGCGTCAGCATGGCTTGATTGCAGCACGCCACTACAGTTCGGTGCATGCATGGGTCCCCCGTGCCCCGGTTGGTGGATCGGCATCCGAGCGTGTCGCCGGAGCGACTCATCGCCCAATTGCGGCCGCCGCCAACGTTCGCCGACGTGAGCTTCTCGACGTATCGCCCGGATCCGGCGGAACCGACCCAGGCGGCCGCTGTCGGGGCCTGTCAGGACTTCTGCCGGCAGGCCGTCGAGCGCCGGGCCGGCCGCCGAAGACTGTTCGGAAAGCGGGCGGTGCTGCCCGGGGTCGGGCTCTATCTCGACGGCGGCTTCGGGGTGGGCAAGACCCACCTGCTCGCCTCGGCCTATTACCAGTTGCCCGGCGGGGGACCGGAATCACCAACCCCCAAGGCGTTCGCCACCTTTGGTGAACTCACCCAGCTCGCCGGGGTGTTCGGGTTCGCCGAATGCATCGAGATGCTGGCCGATTACACCGCGGTGTGCATCGACGAGTTCGAGCTCGACGACCCCGGCAACACCACCCTCATCTCGCGGCTGTTGTCGTCGTTGGTCGAGCGGGGCGTGTCGGTGGCCGCGACCTCGAACACCCTGCCCGAGCAACTCGGCGAGGGCCGCTTCGCCGCCCAGGATTTCCTGCGCGAAATCCACACGCTGGCAAGCATTTTCAACACCGTACGGATCGATGGGCGCGACTACCGGCACCGCGGCCTGCCGCCGGCGCCCCAGCCGCTGTCCGACGAGGAGGTGGGCGCGCGCGCCCGGCAGGCCGACGGGGCGACGCTGGACGACTTCGACGCCCTGTGCGCGCACCTGGCCACCATGCATCCCTCGCGGTATCTGACGCTGATCGAGGGCGTGACGGCGGTGTTTATCACCGGCGTGCACGGCATCGACGACCAGAACGTCGCGCTGCGGTTGGTGTCGCTGACCGATCGCCTGTATGACGCCGGCATCCCGGTGGTGGCTTCGGGCGCGAAGCTGGACAGCATCTTCAGCCAGGAGATGCTGGCGGGCGGCTTTCGAAAGAAGTATCTGCGGGCCACGTCACGGCTGGTGGCGCTGACCCAAGCTCGCGAACCATGAGGTAATCGTTCTCGGTGCGGCTGCCCACCCGAAAGGTCCTGGTGCCGTTGATCGTAAAGCCGCTCTTGGCGTAAAAGCGTTGTGCGCGTTGATTCGCCTGGTTGACGCCCAGCCACACCCGCCGCGCGCCCCAGCGCTGGGCGGTGGCCAGCGCCCGGTCCATCAGCGTCGTCGCTGCCCCGCCGCCGTGGTGGTCGGGCAGCACGTAGATCTTCGACAGCTCGGCGGTGTCGGTGCCGTCGCGAATGAGCATGGCGTAGCCGATGATTCGGCCGCCCCGCGCCGCGGCGATGACCGCGCGGTCCGGATCGGCCAGGTATTCCGCGAAGCGCTCCGCCGACAGGTTGGCGTCGATGAACGAGGCGATGTCTTCAGGAGCCGTCGAGGGCGGACAGGCTAGCGGAAAGGTTTGCGCCGCAACGGCAGCCAACTCCCCGGCGTCGACGCAACCCGTCGCGAGCGTCAGAGATTCCATTGGGCGAGGTGATAGCCCGTCTTCTTGTCCAGCAGGACGACGGTGGAGACCGGGTCGCGGTAGGCGTCCCAATACACGCCACCGCGCACGACCGCCCCGTTCGGTGCGTTGACGAGCACGTTGTCCAGCGCGTCGGGCGCGTCGGTGGCACGCGGTTTGTAGGCGTCGGCGAACGGGGTCACGCCGTCGAAGCTGAAGTCGGTCGCCATGATGTACGGATTGGGCACCCGGATCGCGCGCACCGTCACGTCGGCGCGGTTGGGGGTGCTGCCGGGGAAGCTTTTGATCGGCACGCCGCTGCGCGTGTAGCCGAATCCCGGGGGCGGGTCGCACGGTGTCACGCTGCTGACGGTGACGTCGGCGATGTAGGTGCCGGTGTCCACCCGCAGCGTGTCACCGATGTGGCCGATCGGCGCGTCGCCGGCCCAGGCGCGCGGCGCCGAGATATTCGCGGCGGCGACCAGCAAGATTGACAGGGCGATCAGCCAGCGGTGCATCCTCGCATGATCGCACACGCGCTACGGCGAGGGGGAGGGGTTCTTGCCGCTGGCCAGTGCTTCGAGCGCCGCCGCGGCATCGTCATCAACCCGGTCCTTGTCGACGCCGCATCGGTGCAGCGGCCCCGCGCCGTCCTCGAGTTCGAGCAGCGCCAGCAGCAGGTGTTCGGTGCCGATGTAGTTGTGGCCCAGCCGAAGCGCCTCCCGGAACGTCAGCTCCAGCGCCTTGCGCGCCGGGCCGCTGAACGGGATGAGTTTGGGAGGCTCACCGGTGGACGGGGGCAGCGTTATGGTGGCCCGAAGTGCCTCGACGTCGACCTGTTGCCGTTGCAGCAGCAGCGTGGCCAGCCCGGCCGGATCGCTGATGACGCCGAGCAGCAGATGGTCGGGGGTGATCTCATTATTGGCGGCTTCGTGGGCGGCATTCTGTGCCGCCACGACGGCATTGCGCGCCCGCGGCGTGAAGCGCCCGAAGCCCTGCTCGGGGTCCAGCGTGGTGGCCTCGGCCCGGGGGACGAACCGCTTCTGGGCGGCCTGTTTGGTGACGCCCATGCTCTTGCCGATGTCGGTCCAGGAAGCCCCCGAGCGGCGGGCCTGATCGACGAAGTGCCCGATCAGGTGGTCGGCGACCTCGCCCAGATGCTCGGCGGCCAGGACCGCGTCGGCGAGCTGATCCAGCGCGTCCGTGTGCACTCGTTTGATCGCGTTGATCAGCTCGTCGAGGCGGACGGGATAGGAGATGGGCGTCGGTTCGGACATGCCGTCAACACTAGGTTGACGCTAGCCGATGTGTCAACCGAAGGTTGACGACGATTTGGGCTGCGGCGCGGCCTTCGTTCTGCGACGATCAGTGGACCGTGAAACCGCTGCTCCTGACGATGCTGAGCCTCGCGGCCCTGGTCGGCGTGGCCGGTCCGGCGCGGGCCGACAGCGACGACGACGCATTCCTCGTCTCGCTGCGGGCGGCGGGCATCACCTTTCCGGACCCGGGCCCGGCCATCGCGGCCGGAAGATGGGTGTGCCAGGCGGTGGGCAAGGGGACGCAGATGGCGGACGTCGTCAAGACCGTGCAGTCCCAGAACCCCGGACTGCACGGCGATAACGCCGCCAGGTTCACGGCGATCGCGGCCAACGTGTACTGCCCCCAATCCCTGACGGTCACCAGCACTAAGGTCGACGGCGGCGCCTAACGCCCGTCATTGTTTTTTTACATTCGCGTCCGCCAACGCCGGGTTAACGAAACCTGTCGTCAACATTTCGCATCTACGCTGCTGCAAACAACGGCCCAGCTAAGGATGCAATTTGGACTTCGTTCAGGCGCAGCTGATCGACCCGCTGAGCAATGCCCTGAATGGCCACGTCCTCGTTTATCTGCTTCTCGGCGTTGGCATCTATTTCACGGTGCGCACCCGATTCATTCAGATCCGCTACTTCGGACGCATGCTTCGCCAGCTCCGCCGATCCCACCGCCAAGACGGTGGGATCTCTTCTTTTCAGGCCTTCTGCGTCGGCCTTGCTTCGCGGGTGGGCACCGGGAACATCGCCGGCGTCGCGATAGCCCTCACCGTTGGCGGGCCCGGTGCGATCTTCTGGATGTGGGTGGTGGCCGCGGTCGGCATGGCCACGGCGCTGATCGAGGCGACGCTCGCCCAGATCTTCAAGGTCCGATCCGCCGACGGCGCGTTCCGTGGCGGCCCGGCGTTCTACATCCAGCGCGGCCTGGGCTCGCGGACGGGCGGCGTCTTGTTCGCCCTGTTGCTGGTGGTCGCGTTCTCCACCGCGTTCAACATGGTGGAGACCAACGCGATCAGCGGCGTCTTGAAGTCGTCGCATGGTGTCGACGTCGGTTGGACGACGGCGGCTTTGGCGGTGCTCGCGGCGTCGGTGCTGTTCGGCGGGGTGCGCAGGGTCGCCAAGGTCGCCGAACTGGTCATCCCGGTCGTCGCGGTGTTGTATGCGCTGCTGGCGCTGACGATCGTGGCGGTCAACATCACGGCGCTGCCGGCCGTCATCGAGGAGATCGTCGGTGGCGCGTTCGGAATCCGCCAGTTGGCAGGCGGTTTCGCCGGTGGCATCGCGACGGCGATGCTGACCGGGGTCAAGCGCGGGCTGTTCGCCTGCGAGGCGGGCATGGGCAGTTCACCCAACATCGCGGGCGCCGCGACGGTGTCACATCCGGTGGAGCAGGGGCTGATTCAGTCGCTCGCCGTCTTCGTCGACACCATGGTGATCTGCACGGCGACCGCGTTCATCGTGCTGATGTCGGGCCCCGGCGTTTACGATCCGGCCCACACCGGTTCGGTGGCCGGCGCGAGCCTGACCGAGTCGGCGATCGCCGTCGGCCTCGGGTCGTGGACCACCGTGCTGATGACGGCAGTCGTCTTCGTCTTCGCGTTCGCCTCGGTGCTCAGCAACTACGTCTGCGCGGAGGCCAACCTGTTCTTCCTGGGCGGCCGCCACGTGGCGATCAACGTCCTGAAAGTCGTGACGCTGCTGGCCATCGCTTTCGGCGCGATGTCTCAGCTGACGGTGGTCTGGGCGCTCGCCGATCTCGCGATGGCGCTGATGGCCATCGCCAACCTGGTCGCGATCTGCCTGTTGGGCAAGTGGGCGTTCGCGGCGGTGCGCGACTTTCATCGCCAGGCCGCCCAGGGCGCAAGGCCGGTCTTCGTCGCCAGCGCGGCCGGACTGCCCGGCGATCTCGACGGCGACATCTGGGAAATCCCGGAGCGCCGCCCGGTCGGCGCCCTGCCCGACTCGTTGCGGATGAGCCGCCCGGCGGCGTAGTCGTCGACTGGGGATGGCCGGAAACCGGCCTCCCACGACGGGGGACACCAGGGCGTAAGGTCAGGGCATCGGGACCACAAAGGCCCCCACGATCAAGGGGCGACCATGTCTGACAAATCTCCGCGGCAAACGATGACGAAGAAGTCCGGAAAATCTCTGAAAGAGAAGCGCGCCGCCAAACACGCCAAGGCGGCGACTCGTGTCACGTCCACCGAGGCCCTACTTCACGACAAGAAGCGCTGACGCGCAAGGCCTTCGCTAGGCCGGTGGCTCGCTCATGATGCGGCCCACGTTTCAGCGTGGCGGCTTAGCCGAGGAATCGCTCGCGGGCCGGTCCGAAAAAGTGGGAAGTTGAACCGGTTCCGGGTCACGACCATTGTCGGACACCACCTCGGGCTCGTAGCGATGTGAAAACAAATCCGATGAATTCATCGGGCGGGTCCTTAAATTGGTTGGGTCTGGGCGGAAATGTTGATCTGTCGAGAGAAGACGATCGGTTCTGAGCTGCTCATCTGCTGGACAAAATGTCCAAGGTGGCAGGCCCAACACGAACGGCCTACCAACCAATCTACACGCGAGCCCGCGGGCGATGGCGCGCGCCGCAATAGGCTAACGGGCTATGAGCACCAATCCAGGGCCGCTGACGTGGGCCGCCCTGGTCCAGACCTGGCGTCTGGATCTGGTCTCCGCGGCGGTCATTGTGGTGGTGGCCACCGCATATGCGTGGTGTTACCGGCGCGGCCCAAGGGCGGAGCCACCGGTCGGGCCCGCGCAGGCCAGCTGCTTCGGGGTCGGCGTCGCGCTGTGGGTGCTGGCGACGATGAGCGCGGTCGGCGCCTACGCCTACGCCCTGTTCTGGATGCGTGCACTGCAGGTGCTGGTGCTGCTCTACGTCGCGCCGTTCTTCCTGGCGCAGGGTAAGCCGGTCACCGTCGTGCGTGGCGCGCTCGAATCAGCCGGGCGCGACCGCATCGACCGGCTGTTGGCCACCCGGTTCGCGCGCGTGCTCGCCCACCCGTTGACCACGTCGCTGGCGATGCTGGGCACGCCGTGGCTGCTCTACCTGACCCCCTGGTGCACCATGTCCCTCGCCAACGAATGGATCGGTGCACCTACGCGTATCATTCTGGTGGCCATCGGTTTTGGCTATTTCTACGCCCGGCTGCAAGCGGATCCGGTTCCCCGCAGGTACTCTCAGGCGATCTCGTTGCTCATCACCGTCGCCGAGGCGCTTGGCGACGGCGTGCTGGGATTGGTCATCTGGCAGGGTTCGTTGATCGGCGCGGCGTACTACGCGGCGTTGTACCGATCGTGGGGGCCAGATCAGCGGCTCGACCAGACGATCGGCGCCGGCGTCTTATGGATCCTCGGGGACCTGGTCGGCTGGCCGTTCGTACTGTTGCTGATGCGCGCGTTGACGCGCGACGAGAAGGCGCACGCGGTTGCGGTCGACGCCGAGTTGGACGCGGCCGAAGCGGATCAGGGCGAAACCGCAGCACCGTCGGGATTGTGGTGGGAGAACGATCCCGCGCTGCGCGAGCGGTTCCGGCGCCGCTAGGTTGCCCGCAATGCGGGTCCGGCGCGAGTCTGGCACGATCACGAGGTCATGAAATCGCTACAGGGGGTGGCGGCGGTCGTCGCCATGGTGTGCCTGGCCGCGCCGGCGCACGCCGACCAAGGCCCCGAGACCGACCCGGCGACCGACGCCGACTTCCTCGCCGGACTCAGATTCGCGGGGATCACCTACCAGGATCCCAACGCCGCGATCTCGGCCGCCAAGACGCTGTGCCAGTTGGAGGACACGGGATCGTCCGAGGACGAAGTCATCGGAAACCTCCAGCAGCGCAACGGGTTTAGCGAGAACGGCGCGGCCAAGTTCACGGTGATCGCCCTCGGCGCGTACTGCCCGAAGTACATCACCGGCGAGGGTCGTGGCCCCAAGCCCGAGGGCGCGGTCGGCGATTAGCCCCGCTAAACCGCGCGGCCCTCGATGATGCTGAACCGCGATGCGGTGTCGACCACGCCGACGAACTCGAAGCCGGCCGCATCGAACAGGCGGCGGTACTCGTTGGCGGTGCGTTCGCGTCCGTTGTTGATGATCAGCATCTCCATGTCCGTCCACTTGCCGATCGACCCGCTGTCGTCTTCGGGGATGACCGTCTCGATGAGCAGCAGCGCGGCTCCGGCGGGAGCGGCCTTGCGCACGTTCCGCAGGATCCGCACCGACGCGTCGTCGTCCCAGTCGTGGATGATGTGCTTGAGGACGTACGCGTCGGCGCCGGTCGGGACGCTGTCGAAAAAGGAACCCTCGGCAAGCCGGACCCGTTCGGCATGGGTTTCCCGCAGCAGGGCCGGGGCTCCCGCGATCACTTCCGGCAGGTCGTACAGCACGCCTTGGGCGTCGGGCGCCGATGCCAGGATCGCGGCGAGCAGCCGGCCGTGGCCGCCGGCGACGTCGACGATGGTGGCGAACCGGTTGAAGTCGTAGGCCTCGACGACGGGTCCGATCGACACCCCGGACAGGCCGGTCATGGCGTCGTTGAAGATCTGGCCGAATTCGGGCTCGTCGCCCAGGTAGTCGAAAAAGTCCTTGCCGCGCAACCCAGGAACGACCGAGGTGCCGGTTTTGATGGCCTCCGTCAGCAGGCTCCAGTGCTCGCGGTGTTGCCGCGCGCCAATGAAGCGCGCCATCGGCGCCATGGACACCGGGGCATCGGAGCGCAACAGTTCGGCCAGCGGGGTCAGCTCGTAGCGACCGTCATCGCGTTGCGCGAAGATGCCCTGGCTGATCAGCGCCCGCAGCAACCTGCCCAGCGCGTCGGGATTGGCCCCGACCTTGCCGGCCAATTCGTCGATCGGCAGCGGTCCCGCGGACAGCGCGTCCGCGACGCGAAGGTCGGCGACCGCGGTGATGCCCTGCGAGACCCACGCGGCGAGGATGAGCTCCTGCATCACCTCGGCCGGGGAAGCGGCCTGTGCGTCTGGGGAAGTCATCTGCGGAGTCTCGCACGTTTCTCGGGTAGCCAAGGCCGCGGGCGGTCCGCTATGTTGCGCGAGACGTCGGCGGTGGCCGGCGCGCCGGAAGGAGCCAATGGTGATCAAGGTATCGGTCATGGCAGCCGGTCTGGCGGCGAGCGCCCTGGTAGTCGGTGTTGCGGGGTGCGGAAGCGACAAGTCGTCGCCGCCGAGGCAAACACCATCGGCCACGTCGACCTCCGCCGCGCCGTCGTCGGCCGCGTCACCGACATCGAGCACCGGTGCCGCCCAGCCGTCCGACTACAGCAACCTGCTGATCAAGGCCACCGACATCGTGGTGCCCGGCGACACCTTCACCCTGACGCAGACGCTGCCGGTTCCCAACCCCGCGGGAACCGAAGGCGTATTCATGAATCAGGCCGCCTCCCGCAAGGTCGACGACACTATCTACGTCTATCCCGACGCGGGCGCGGCGTCGCAGGCGCTCGACCAGAGCGCCAAGGGGATTCAGGAGCTCAGCGTCAAGGCCGCCCCGACGCCGGCCGACGTGGGTACGGGCGGCCAGATGGCGGTGGGGCCGTCGCCGGACGGTTCGAAGTCGAAAGCGATCGTGATGTTCACCGAGGGCAAGGTCTTCGTGGTCCTTGAATTCGAAAGCGCGCCAAACGATCCGCTGCAACCGGACTTCGTTCTCGATCTCGCGAAGAAGCAGGATGCGGCGATCAAGAACGGGTTACCGTCCTGAGGGTCGTCACGGCGCTCGGCGCGGCCGGATTGCTGGGCTGGGGAGCCGCGCGGGCGGTGACGGCGCGGATACGGCGCAACCCGGATCCTTTTCCGCGCGAACGGCTTACGGCGGAACCCGAGGGTGAGCACGTCTTCATCGAGCGCCCCGACGGGACGGTGCTCAGCGCAGTGGCCGCGGGGCAGGGGCCGCCGGTGATCCTCGTCCACGGCTACACCGCCCGCGTCCTCGAGTGGAACCTGGTGTGGGAAGAGCTGCAGGCGCGCGGGTTTCGCGTCATCGCCTTCGATCAGCGCGGCCACGGGCGTTCCACGCTTGGCTCCGACGGAATCGGATCGGAACCGATGGCGGCCGACATCGCCGCGGTCCTCGAGCACTTCGACGTTCACGACGGCGTGCTCGTCGGCCACTCGATGGGCGGGTTCGTCAGCATCCGTGCGGTGCTCGACCACGCCGACGCGGCGCGGCGGCTGCGCGGGCTGGTGTTGTTCGCGACGTGGGCGGGCCGGATCCTGGACGGCGCGCCGCAGAACCGGCTGCAGATCCCGCTGCTCCAACTCGGCATCCTGCAATTGCTGATGCGCAACCAGACCGTCGCGGCGCTGTTCGGTGCCGCGCAGTGCGGGACGCGCCCGTCGCCGCTGATGGTGTCGGTCTTCATGGAGGCGTTCAACCAGCACCTGGACGAACACGGGCCCCTGCTGCCGATCGTGCGGGCTTTCTCGCGGGAGGATCGATACCCGCGGCTCGGCGAGATACGGGTGCCGACCGTGGTCATGGTCGGCACCGCGGATCGCACTACGCCGCAAAGCCATTCGCGCCGGCTCGCCGACGGTGTCCCCGGGGCGCGGCTGGTAAGCGTGCCCGACGCCGGACACCTACTGAACTGGGAAGCCCCCGACGAGCTGATCGAGGTCGTCGAATCGTTTCACTGAGTCGCCGCGCGCGCACTCCAGGTGAAGCTGTGCATCTCGGGGATCTGTGGTGACAGCGCGGCCGCCACGCTGCGACCGATCCGATCGGCTTCTGCGAGCGGGGTTTTCGGGTCGAGGAAGCCCTCCACCTCAACCCGCAGGGTCCGCCCGGTCCAGCGCGCGCGGGCGTGCGCGTGCAGCACACCGGGAACCGCCGCCGTCGCCGTTTCGGCCGTCGTGATGATCTCGGGGTCTACCCCGTCGAGCAGGCGGTGAGCGATGTCGGCGGTCACCTCCCAGCCGACGTGGCAGATGAAGGCGGTGACGACGATTCCGGCGACCGCGTCCGCCCACGCCCAGCCGAGCGCCACACCGATCAGGCCCAGCATCGCGCCGGCGGAGGACAACGCGTCCAGCCAGGAATGCTTCGCGTCGGCCACCATGGTCGCCGAGCGAATCCGCCGGCCCACCACCAGCTTGTAGCGGGCCACCAGCTGATTGCCCGCGATGCCGATCGCCGCGGCGGCGATGCCCCAGCCCAGGTGCCCGGTGCCGCCGTGGCGCAGCAGCTTCGTGACGCTTTCAAAACCGGCGACCAGCGCGCTGCCCCAGATCACCAGGGCCACACCGATCCCGGCGAGGTCCTCGGCGCGTTCGTAGCCGTACGGGTAGCGCTCGGTGGGGACCTTGCGGGATGCCCGGAAACCCACGAACACCAGGGCGCTGGTCGACACGTCGGACAGGTTGTGCAGCGCGTCGCCGAGCAGGGCCACCGATCCGGACAGCAGCGCGATCGCCAACTCGACGAAGCCCGTCAGGGCCAGGCCGACGGCGCTGACCGCCACGGCGCGGTTGGCCTGCCGTCGCTCGTGCGCGTCGTCCGCAACCGTATCGAGGGGGAAACTCGCCGCCGGGTCGCGGACTCCGCTGATCACATGCATACCGCCTAATATGCCCGCGTCAGCGGTGCCGCTCAAGCGGGGCTCGGGTAGCGCTGTGCTGCAACGGCTTTAATGTTACGGTTCCGCCGATGAAGCTCGTGCTGGCCGGCTACGGAAGTCGTGGCGACGTCGAGCCCTGTGCCGCCCTCGCCCGGGAGCTGCTGCGCCGGGGTCACGACGTACGGATGGCCGTCTCGCCCGACAAGATGGCCTTCGTCGAGGCGGCGGGGGTCACCGCGGTCGGCTACGGACGCGACACGCGCGGGCAAATGGACTCGGCCGTGGACTTCGTCCGCAAGGTGGTCAACCCGCTCAACGCGTTGCCCGCGGTGATGGAGCGCCTGACGCAGGTCTGGACGGAGAAAACCGCGACGCTCACGTCGCTGGCCGAGGGCGCCGACCTGCTCGTGGCGGGCATCAACGAGCAGGAGCTCGCCACCGCCGTCGCGGAGTACTGCGGCATTCCGCTGGTCGCGCTGCACTTCTTCCCGGCGCGGTTGTTGTCCAGCGGTGCGCTGTATGCGGGCATGATGAAGGACGTTGCGGCGGCCCAGCGAACTGCGCTCGGCTTGCCGGAGGCCGGGTCCTCCGGTGAAGCGCTGGAAATCCAGGCCTACGACGAGCTCTGCCTGCCCGGACCCGTCGCCGAATGGGTGGAACCGGACGGCAGAAGGCCCTTCGTCGGCGCGCTGACGCTGGAGTTGCCAACGGACGCCGACGACGAGGTCCTGGGGTGGATCGCCGACGGACCGCCACCGATCTGCTTCGGCCTGGGCAGCACGCCGATCTCGTCTCCGGCGGACCTGGTCGCCATGATCGGCGCGGCCTGCGCGGAGTTGGGGGAGCGGGCGCTCGTGTGCGCCGGCCCCAACGACTTCGCCGGGGTCCCGCGCTTCGACCACGTCAACGTGGCGGGCGCGGTGAACCACGCGGCCGTCCTCCCGGCCTGCCGCGCGGTCGTCCACCATGGCGGCGCCGGCAGCACCGCCGCGGGGCTGCGGGCCGGAATTCCCGCGCTGGTGCTGTGGCTCTGGCTCGACCAGCCCTTCTGGGCGACGGGCCTCGAGCGGCTGAAAGTCGCCGCGGAGCGTCAGTTCGTGGCCACCACCCAGGAATCGCTGGTCGCCGACCTGCGTCGCATCCTCGCGCCGGACTACGCGGCCCGAGCCCGCGAGGTGGCCGCCCAGATGATCACCTCCGCCGACAGCGTTGCCCGCGCCGCCGATCTGGTGGAAGACGCCGCCCGCCCTGGCTGAGTCGGCCATCGTGCCCAAGTTGCGCCTGGCCGTCGCCTATTTCAGGCTGGGAGTCAGCTGCCCGGCGGGGCGGCACTTTGATGGGGGACACCATGGCTGACCGCCCGATTCGTCCGGGATTAGTGGCCGGAATGATGGCGGCCCTGATCTTTACCGCCGGTTCGCCCGCTGTGGCGCCGCTCGCGTGCGGGATCACCTGGACGCGGACGGGCGGCGTATGGATCTTCGAACCGGACTGTCCTCGCCAGCCGCCGCCTTCGCAGCCCTCTCCGGCCGAGCAGCCGCCTGATCCGGGAACGCCGCCGCCGACTCCGTAGCCGCCGAGCCGCGACGGACCCGCAGGTCAGGCACTTACGTGGCGCGATGGCGCGGCATATGGTGAGAGATCGGGTATACGTCCGCGAAATTGTGGCACCGCAGAACCTTTGCGGACCCAGAGGAGAAACCGATGGCCCCGAACGGTCTTTATAAATTCGTCGGTTCAAGCGCCGCACCGCTCGTCATCGCGGTGTCGCTTGCCCCCACTGCCTTCGCCGACAATCCGTCCTGGAATGGCCAGTACGCGGTCACGTTCATGGTCGCTCCGAAGGCCGGAACCAGCATGGCCGTCGGCGACCCCGAGGTGCAGCACACCCAGACCTATGGGTTCAGCTCGAGCTGTTCGAACGGAAAGTGCGTCGCCACCATCGTCAGCGGACCCCCGCCGAGCAATCCGACGGTCCCGCAGCCGGTCCAATTCACCTGGGATGGCTCGTCCTGGAAGCAAGACAGCGAGTTTCAGTGGGACTGCATGATGCCCGACACGACGATCCAATGGAATCCGGCGAAAGCCGAGGTGCGCTACACGCCCCAACCCAACGGGTCGCTCTCCGGTGTCATGCACGCCGACATCTTGAGCGGGGCGTGTCAGGGCTGGGTCGAGGAGTACATGACGGCCGATCGGGTGTGAACGTGCGTTGGTCTGCGAACCGTAGCAAACTAGCAAAGCGTTGCGCCGCAACGCAATTCATGTAACCGGTTGCTCAGCGCGACAACGCATTTCATTGGCGCGGAAATGGTGAAAGGCCCTTTGTCTCCGGCATGTTCGGGGATATTATCCGAGCATGCGTTTCAGCTCTGTTGCGGCCGTCGCCGCCTTGGTTATCGCCCCGATGCTGTCGGTGGGAGCGCCGTCCGCGCACGCCGACCTCAGTGGCTATCGGCGCTGCGTGGCGAACATTACGCAACTTCCGATAACCGAACCCGACCCGCAGAACATGAACCGTGTTGGGCTCATCGAGCAGGATCTCAAGTCGGGCGCCACCCCTGCCGCCGAAGCTCAGAAGGTGGCGGGGATGGGGTTCGATCAGCGCGCGGCCGACACGATCGTGCAGTGCGTGCTGGAGGAAAACCCGTAGCGGAGATATATAGCGGGAAGCCGCGAGGGTCGACGACGAAATCGACGATTCCTGGATGGTGTCCAGATAGCGCGAACCGCCGGCGCCTTCTTGGGCGGCTGCCGCGTCGTGACCTAAATCAGATCCAGTCGTTTTAGCAGCTCGGCAGTATCTTTTTTCAATCGGAATTCATAGGGTTTACACGAGATAGTCACCGAAGCCGCAAACTGAGCCAGATTCGCCTCGCCAGTTTCGGGACAGCGCAATCAAAGGTGGCTGGACATGTCCAGTGCGCGTGGCCCGCCCAGAACTCCACTAAGCCGCCGGTGCCCGGAAAACCCGGACCGGCCGCGGTAACCAATCTGTTCCATTTCAGCGGGCGCGCCGCGCGCCGTTACAGGGGGGATTGCCAACGAAGTCAATTTAAGGAGCTGTGACACAATGGATTTCGCGATCTTACCCCCGGAGATCAACTCCGCCCGGATGTACACCGGCCCAGGGTCGGGCTCGCTGCTCGCCGCCGCGGGCAGCTGGGATTCCCTGGCCGCCGAATTGACCACCACGGCCGAGACCTACCAATCAGTGGTTTCGGGCCTGAGCACGTTGAACTGGCGGGGCCCCGCTTCGGAGTCGATGACGGCCACCGCGGCCCCCTACATTGGCTGGCTGTACACGACCGCCGAGCAGACCAAGCAGACGGCCATGCAGGCCAGGGCCGCCGCGGCGGCCTTCGAGCAGGCGTTTGCGATGACCGTGCCACCGCCGGTGATAGCGGCCAACCGCACCCAGCTTGCCTCGCTGATTGCGACGAACTTCTTCGGGCAGAACACCGCAGCGATCGCGGCTACCGAGGCGCAGTACACCGAGATGTGGGCCCAGGACGCCGCCGCGATGTATGGCTACTCCACCGCCTCGGCCGCCGCGGCGACGTTGGCGCCGTTCACCCAGCCGAACCAGACCACCAATCCGGCGGGCGCGGCCGCCCAGTCGGCGGCGGTCGCCCGGGCCGCCGCGTCCCTACCTAACCCGCTGCAAGGACTCGCGACTGGGCCGATCGGTCAATCGCTCGAAAACATTTGGGCAAACTTTTTGCAGGACATCGAATCCCTAGGGCCTGACACCGCACTTGGCAACCTGATTGGGCCCGACGCCAACATCTGGGGCGACCTATCCTCGAGTGGAGTCTTCCAGCTACCGACCGCGCTCAACATTGCCAGTTTTGTAGGCAAAGACGCCATCGACGCAGACACCATTGCAAACGGCATCGGTAGCTTGAATGAGCCAATTCCTATCGTGCTGCGTGGGAGCACGAGCGCGTTGAGCGGCGGCGGAGGTGGGGTCTCCGCGGTGCTTACCGGGGCCAAGTCGATCGGGCCGATGTCGGTTCCGGCGAACTGGGCCACCCCGGCGGTCAGCCATATATCGGCCATGTCGGGCACCGGCCTGACCACACTCCCGGGAACCGAAGAGGCGGTCGGGGCGGGTATGCCCGGCGTACCCGGGATGCCAGCCGGGACCCTATCGCGAGCCTCGGGCGTCATACCCCGATACGGGACTCGACTCACGGTGATGCCACGCCCGCCGGCGGCCGGGTGACACGGGCCCCTGTTCAGCCGCGGTAGCCGCCGGGCAGGTCGTTGACATCCACGACGGCGCGCGCCAACTAGCAAAAACCTGCAGCATGAGCAGTTTCACTGGCGTTGACTGGTGGGTGTGCCCCTACGACGTGTGGACGAACTGGAGCCGGGAGACAGGATCCGGATGAAGATCGGGCACGCCACCGTCGTAGCGACCGAACCCCTTGACGGGGATCGCACCCTGCTCACGTTCCTCTACGGGACGAAAGGGCCCGCCGACAACGATCTGACCGTCGATGTCCTGGACGATGACGAGTGGGGTTGGTAGTGGTGGCCAAAATGCCTGAATGCACCAACTATGGTGCGCGATACTGGGATTGAATTAGAAAGTTAGTACCGCGCTGACATGCAGTAGAGCGCTCTGAACTGCTCAGACGGTGCTACTCTCGTGTAGTCTCATACAGCGTCATAAACTGCTATTGTTAGCGACATCGTTAGCAGGAGGCGGGCAATGGCAGCACGCGCAAAGCGAGGATTCGCGACAGTCGTGCACGAGAAATCGGGCCGCTACAGTGTGCGCTTCACAGCGCCCGGTGGTATCCGCATGTCCGCTGGTAAGACGTTCCCGCGCAAGGCTGACGCTGAAGCATGGGCGGCTGACAAGCGACGCGAGATCGACAAAGGAGCGAAAGCGCAATACGAGCGCGTCCTCTTCAGCGACTACGCAAAGGACTGGCTCGAACATCGACAAGTCAACGGACGACCCATCAAGCCGCGCACTCGCGAGCATTACCAGTCGATCCTTGACGAACACCTGGTACCCGAGTTCGGCAAGAAACAACTCGCAGCGATCGCAGCGAAGGATGTCCGCGATTGGTACGCCGACACGTTGACTGACAAACCGACTATGCGGTCACATGCCTACTCACTACTGCGGACGATCCTCGGCAGCGCTGAACGCGACGAGTACATCAGCAAGAATCCGTGCAGCATCGTCGGCGCTGGTTCTGCGAAACGCGCGAAGAAGATCCGGCCGGCCACCGTCGAGGAGCTTGCGGTGCTGACTGACGAGATGCCTGAGCGGCTGAAACTAATGGTGCTGCTCTCGTCATGGTGCGCGCTCAGGGTCGGCGAAGTCATCGAACTCCGACGTGGCGACATCGACTTAGACGATGAGGTGATCCGTGTGCGTCGCGCAGCGATACGCGTCAAAAAAGACGGCCACTACCGGTTCGAAGTGACGACGCCGAAGAGCGACGCAGGTGTGCGCGACGTTGACATACCACCGAACATCATTCCCGCGATCGAGACGCATCTCGCGAAACACGTTGCTAAACCACAAGGCTCGTTGTTGTTCCCGAATGCCACAGACGGACATCTTCAACCTTCGACAGTGATGAGGCATTTCTACGCAGCACGTGCGAAGGCGAAGCGGACCGACTTGCGGTGGCACGACCTGCGACACACGGGCGGAACGATGGCCGCGGTCACCGGCGCGACCCTCGCTGAACTCATGCAGCGCCTCGGTCACTCGACCCCACAGGCTGCATTGCGCTACCAACACGCGACCAGGAGCCGCGGCAAGGAGATCGCCGCGTTGCTGTCGAAGCTCGACGCAAAATAGTTTCGCTGCACGTTGCTCTTTTTCGTGCAACGTGATCTACGGTGTATCACACGAGCTGAGCCAGATGGCACGCAGCGACCCGTCTGTGGAAGTACCAACCCGTTCGTCACGTTGGAAGGGTTTACTTCGACATGCCTCCAAGGGCTTTCGCTAAATCAATCGCTAAACCATCGACTGTGCGGCGCTGGGCGACGATTAAACAAGCCGCCGAATACATCGACGTCAACGCTGTCACGATCCGAAAGCTGATCGCCGAAGGGAAACTCCCCGGGTACACCGGCGCGAGCTGGCGCATCCTGCGCGTCGACCTCAACGAACTTGACGCCTTGATGGAACAAGGCGCATGAGTAAGTCAATGACCGTCTCTGAGGCGCGCGCCCTCACCGACAAGCTGAAGAAGACTCTCGCCGACGGCGAGAAGATGGTCCGCCAGCTTTACAGCGCGCGGGCTGACCGCCTACTCGACTACACGTCGTGGGATCTATACGTGCACAGCGAATTTGGTGGATGCATGCTGCGGGTGCCCCGGGAAGAACGTGGCGAGCTGGTCAGGTCGCTGAACCTAACGATGGGTTTGCGCCCAATCGCCGCCGCGTTGGGGATCAGCCTTGCGACAGCGCAGCGCGCCGCAAGTGGTGTTTCAAATGAAACACCAGGGGCCCAACCGAAGGCAAAACCTGTCCCGAAGCCCGACAGGTTCGTGCAGCAGTACGGCGCAGCTTGTACGCAAGTGATCGAAGACCTCCTTGAAGTGCTACGCCTATCGAAAGGCCAACGCTTCTTGATGCATCGCGACGCTCTCGTGAAAGCGCACCGCGAGAACATGACGTGGGGGGGCGAGCTGTGGTTGAAACTGCTGCCGCACTTCGAATCAGACGTCACGCTGCTCGACGAATGAAAAAGCCGGGGTGCAGCGCGCCCCGGCCTTCCCGCTGTCGTAGTTGCCACACCCAACAGGCATCCCCAACACCACGGAGACGAGAGCAGTTTAACGGATGAGCCACACACTGATGAAAGAACTCCACGACGCGTACAACGCTGGCTATCTTTCGATGCTGAAACAGACCGAAAGGTCGGTGCTGCTCTGGATGTGTGAGACGTGCCACCGCGATTCACGAATTGCGTCGATCAGCGAGACCGAGCTAATGCGGCTGGTCGGTTTGTCGCGCGACCGGATTACGAAAGCGATCAAGGCGTTGGTTGACTATCGGATCATCCGTCGGCACGGTCACGGTAATCAGCACCGGTGCTGTAGGTACGAATTGCTGCCACTGTCGCAAGACGCCGCTTGCATTGCTGGCACTGCAAGCTCCGACGCCGCTTGCAGTGCTGACGAGTCAAGCTCAGACGATGCCGCTTGCATTGCTGACACTGCAAGCTCAGATCCGCTTGCAGTGTTTCGGGCATCCGCTTGCAGTGCTAGCACTGCACATCCCTTAAGTACTTCCCGAAGTACAGACCTTGGGAACCTCGCTCCGCTCGGTTCCCAAGGTCACCGACATGGAGCCTCGCTGCGCTCGTTCCATGTCGACCAACTGAAGATGCCTACCTTGACTACCTGGTCAAGCAACGTGACCCACTAACCGGGTACGTCACCCGCGACGAAGGGAAAACCAATGACATGTCCCGCATGTGGGCGCCCAATCCCGTTACGCCCCGGCCCGTCTCAGCGACTCTGCGACGACTGCTGGCGCGATCGACTCCACGTCATAGCACAACGACTCGACAAACTCCCCGAAAAGACAGCCCTGCGCGATTAGGCACTCCAAGGCTTCACTTCGCTGTAGCCCAATGGGCGGCCAATCCCGTAATGCTCTACTGGCGGGGTGTCGAGCTGCTCCAGGTTGCCGGTCGGCACACGCCTGATCCAATGTCGACCCGCTCCATCGGTGAAGGCTACTTCCAGGCCGAGCCGACCCGCCGGCACCATACTTGTCGGACCGGCCAAGGGCAGCCAATACGTGTTGGGCGGTAGCACCTGAACGACCGCTCGCATTCGGTCCGGAGGTTCACCGGGTCGCGGATTTCGATAGTGGGCTTCGATTTCCTCACCCGTGCGGGGCGCAGCGCCTTGGATCCAGACGATGTGTACGACCACTTCGTACACTGCTTCCGCTGAACTGTTGGCGAGGTGGACAGACTGCGCGTTTTGGCAAGGTCCAAATGCGGGGGGAAAGATGTCTGCTCGCGGAATGGAAGGAGGAAGCGGAGTCGTCCATCCGGAGATCTGTCGGGCCTGAGCGAGCCGCTTCTCGCGGTTCGCCTGTGCCATCAAGTAGAGGCCTTGCCCAACACCCCACGCCAGGGTTCCGACGGTGCCGACGGCAGCGAAGCACGCAGCCGCGGTGCCCCACTCCCAGTGCTCGAGATGACGGGTGTTGAGCTTCAGGGTCTGGACCACCGCCAGGAAGCCCAAGTAAGCCCCAATAGCGAGAAATACCAATCCGAGCCAGCTCGCCTTCGCCGACCACCTTCTCCAAATCCAGGCGATCGCATTGCCGAGCGACTTAAACCATTTAGCGGTCATCGGCGTGCAGCTTATCCGGGAGTAGGTTCACCGAGAAAGCCCCTCAGTTGATCTGAGGGGCTTTCTCTAGCTCTGGCGCTTACACGAACACACGGTGCAGGCGCAGATGCCCGACGTGGCTGAGATGAGCAAAACGCGCTACACGCATAAGAGGCAGCCCTGAGAGAGCCAGCGCGACGATCATCGTGTCAACGACAAGCATCGAAGGGCAGTCTCGACGCTTGATCGCGCAGACGATTCTCACCCCGATCTCGAAAGCGAAGAACAGCAGAATCGTCGTGTCGATGCGCTCGGCGATCTCATCGCGAGTCATCTCAGCCCATACGGCAACCGGGATGTTGATCAGAATCGCTGACGTGACGACGCGCTCAGCGAGAACATGCACGCAGGCGCTCATGACCGATCCTCGTCGTACGCGTCGAATGGGGCTTCGACGTTCCACCAGAACGTCAATTCGGATGTCTCGTACGCAATCATCGCCCGACCGCCTTCACAGTGGCGAACAGAACACCCGCGATGAACAGCGTCGCGAGCAACACAGCAGCGATAACGATGGACATAGTCGTTCCCTTCAAGGAATTGGAATTTGGAATTCGTGCGCTCAAACGCACAAACACTATTATAGTCAACTGAACTCGATTGCGACACAGCATCATTGGAAGTACAAAGGCGAAATTCGCTACGTGGCAACGTGTTCAAAGATGCGTACTCTTGCGTGCGTGCCAGAGAACCGTCACCGCCTTTGCAACGCCTGCTACAGCGCCCCCGCAGAACCCGCTGGCTGGCGCTGCACCACCTGCGCGCGTGCGCGCCCCAACCCGAGCGCACCCAACGCGCTGCGCACCGCAGCCGCAGCGCTCGGCGACACACCTAACACACCCGACGTGCTCACGGCGAGTTGGCAGGCGGACGACGACGTATTCGACGACGGCGTGATCTAGTCGCGCGAGCTTCTACCTGCAAGCAGCACAACACGCACCGACCTGAGCTGCAGCAATGCGCCCAAATGAACACTCCCAGCACCTAAACACTCACCGTCGCAATATATTTCAGATCAGCGACATGTCAGTCGCACGCGCTTTGGGGGGGAGGGTCGGCCAGGGAGCCAGAAGTCACGACGACTGCAAGGCACTTCGAAATCCTGCTGGCAGCGGCTCATCCATTTTTTTAAGGGGCTTTGGCGCTCTAAAATTGATGGATGCCAGCGCCGCGTGGTCTCAATTCGCGAGGCCGCGCGTTCTGGAAAGCGGTCACAGAGCGCTATGAAATGAATCCCGCTGAGGCGCTGATCCTGCATGAATTGTGCCGTGTGGCTGATGAACTCGATCGCGTGGATTCGGAGTTGAAAATAGCGGGTGAGCTTGTGGTTAATGGTTCGACTGGTCAGCCGCGTGCGCACCCGTTGCTGGCGGTGCGCGTCGAGTTGGAGAAGACCGCTGACGTGTTGTCGAGGCGGCTTGCGCTGCCCGACGATCGGCTCGCGGTGAAACGCTCCAACAATGCGGCGCAGGCCGGTAAAGCGCGGTGGAGTAGGGGTGCTTGATGGCGGGAATGCGGAGTTTTGCGCCAGTTTGGCCGAAGGATCTGGTCGAATTTGACCCCGATCGGCTCTATGTCGTGTCGCGTGACGGGTCAGCGTTCACGGGTCGAAAGTCATGGCATCTGCACCGCGCTCGTGTCGCGAAAGCTCTGGGAATGTCCGACCGCGTTGTGTTGGATGAGATCATCGCCGGAACGAATCGAGTGGTGGATGTTTGACGTATTCGCCCGTGAGGCTTGCGCGTTCTTGAACGGCTTCGACGCGCTGGAGCTGGACGACCGCGCTGATTTCGTGAATTTCGATGACAGCGAGAAGGCGAAAGTTCGCACCGTCATCGGACAGGCGGAGTGGTTCCGTGATCAGCGGAACTCCCCATTCGCAGATCTCACATTGCCCCAGTTGCTGGTGATCGATCTCGGTGACTCGTTTCTCAGGTGGTGCGCCGATCGGACGAACAACGAGCGGTTGGCTGAAATGTTCGATTGCCGCTGGTCGATCGAGGCGCTCGATGACTGACGCTCCTGCTGAATTGACGGCGCTGATCCGCGCCGCGCAGACCCTCGATGACCCCAATGTCAGCGTGGAGCAGATCGAAGCGGTCGGCCGTCTCATCGCGGTGCTGCTGAACAACATCAACTACAACTCGGACGCCGGCACCGCTGATGTGCTGACTACCGGGTTGCTGTGGAGCACCCGCGAGTGGTGTGCCGAGCTGCAGGGTGAAGTCGATGACTGGGCGCCCAAATCGTGTGACGTGACGGTCCGAAGCGCCGACGGGGGCGTTGTCAGCGGTTGGCCCGCCGTCGTCTCGTCGCGCACGTCCCGGCGGCGCGAGATGTGGCTCCGGGATCGCATCGACGCTGAGCGGTACGTGTACGGTGAGGTCCGTTCGCGGTCGCTGATCGAGCACACCACCGCTGAGCCACCCGGTGAGACACGAAGAGCGGTCGACCCAACTCACGACACGGCCGAGTCGCGCATACCGCCTGATGCAGATCAGACGGTGGTTTTCGTGTAACACTTGATGCGGCGCAGATAGTTGTTGCGCCGCACCATAATTCAATACCGCACCCGTTTTCCCGATCTCGATTCGAAGGATCTCCGGGACCTCAAGCCGCCACCTGGGATGGGTTGGCCGCCGCACGTAGCCCCGTCGAGCACCGAGAAGAAAGACGAAGAATCCGGGACCCCCAAACATTCGTGGCCCTGAACGCACGATCTGTTTGTGCTGCCTTCAGGGCGCATAGGGAGGTTCCCAAACATGTTGAATCAGATGCAGATTCATGCACGCCAAAAATCACTTCAGACCGACGTCGATTCCGCGTACGCCGACCTGGTCGCTGGCCGCATCTCGCAGTCCCGCTTCGACCACGTGATGAATCGAGCCGAGGCTGAGCTGGGCAAGCTGAAAGACGCCAGCGCTGCTCGCGGCAAGGCCCTCGGCTTCGCGTCGTGTGCGTCACCGGATGAGTATGACCCGTCGAGCGAGCGTGCACGCGGCGTGAAGCAGAAGAACTTGACACCGGCCGACATGCCGCAGCACGAGCTGGAGAATATGTTCCACGCGGCGCAACGCCGACAACCGTACCGCTGTGAAATCAACAGCAAGGCGTTCGGCCCCGACGCGCTGGGTGTGCGCAGTAAGGCACCGGGTTCGCCTGTGTTTGAAGGCAATCCGCTGTCAGGTGGGTTGCTGCCACCGGTCAACATCCCCGGCTTGACGATGGGCCTCCGATACGAAAGCACGGTGGTTCGTATCTCTGACCATCTGCCCACGATCACTGTCGATGCCCCCGCTATCGAGTACGTGGCTCACGTTGGTGACACCAACATCCCGCAAGTCACCGTCGAAGGCGGCGTGAAAATCGACATCGGAGAGCAGTGGACCACCAAGACGTGCTCACCGATCAAGCTGGCGGCTCTGGCGAGCGCCTCGATGGAAATCCTCAACGATTTTTCGGAGTTCGCGGGCTACGTGCAACGAGACCTAGTGAATGCCGTCGCCGACGCTGAGAATGATCAGATCGTTTTGGGCACGGGTGCACCCGGTATGAACGGTTTGGTTACCACGTCGGGTGCGCTTTCACGCTCTTACAACGGCTCGACAGACACTTCGGGTATCGACACCATCGTGCAAAGCTTCACCGATATCCGTGTCGGGTCAGCAAAGGGCAAGGCGGATATGGTTTTGATCCACCCCCGCACGTGGGATTTCCTGCGCCGCACCAAAACCACGACGGGCGCTTACGTTTAGAGCATGATGGATCCCACCGGAATTGGTGACCTCTCTACCATCTTTGGGGTTCCCGTCCTGGAAACCCGTTGGGTGCCTGAAGGAACTGCGATCACGCTGGATTCGAACCTAGCGGCGAGATTCTATGTGCGACAGTCACTCACGGTCGAGACGAATCCGTGGGGGGATGTTGAATGGTCTCAAAACTTGGTGTCCTTCAGATGTGAGGAGCGGGCGAACTTAGCGGTGCTCTATCCGCAAGCCATCTGCATTGTCGTTGGGTTGAGCAGCGATTCGGGTGCGTCGTGACTGGTGGTCCTCCTGAGTTGTTGCCCGAAGGTACACCGCTACCCGGTGGGGTGGGTGTCGCAGGCAGCAGACTCGTCACGTGGACGTACCCACCACGTGTCATCTGGGAGGGTTGGGTTGCACCAGGTGGGCAACCACCCGACCTTGAATGGTCGGGGCCGGGGACACTTTCGGCGATTCCGAGTACGCCACCGAGTGATGCGGGACCGCCTCCGCAGCAGGGCGCGACGTACGTGCAGGTGAAACCGCTTGGTTTGGGTGGTTGGATATCTCAGTTGTCAGAGAGATGTCCGTAATATGTTGAGGCGTGGTGAGATTCAGCCCGGCGGGGCGTGTCAGCTGGTTCTCACCCGGCGACCCCGGGAGTCTGCTGTGTTGGGGACGGACAACCCCCACTCTCGGCAGCGGACGACCGGGGTCGCCACCCCTTCGGGGCTGTTGCGTTCGGAACCCTGTTTTCTCCGTTTTCCGGGGTGATGACGTTTTGGTCACGCTGATCTGGCCCGCGTTGGCTGCCCCAGCGCGAACAGCCCCGAAGGGCCCCGAATCCTGAAAGGGAGCCAGCCGTGAGTGCACGCGTTGATCTTGAGCGACTAGCCGCGCAGCTCGGTGACGGTCACCGCGTCGAGCAAGGCGACGACGGCTTGTGGGTGGTGCGCACCAACAGCGACGGGGCGAGAGTGCCTGTGGCGTTCATGCCCCCCGCAGAATCAACGCAGAGCGGCGAAACCAAACGCGGTTTGATACGAGTCTCGCCGAGCAGCGCGGGTATCGTGCGCTGTTGTGGCTGAACTCGACTACGCCTTCCTCGCCGAGTACGCGCAAATTACTGACGGTAACCTCACCGTCGTCAATGCCAGTTTCATCCACGTAAAGGTTCCCGTTCCCACGGTCTTCCAGTTGGCGATCGCCGGGCGAGTCAGGGCTCCCGCAGATGCTGGCGAGGTCAGGGTAGATATCCAGTTCAACGGACCCGATGAAAACGCACCCACCGTCAAATTTCAGATGAACCTCAATACCGAAGGTCATCCCGTGTACGACAACAAGGTCGGGATCTTGTTTGCCGTTCGTGCCGGGGTGTTCATAGCCACGCATGGCCTCTACGTGGCCACAATCGACGTGGACGGCAAGAAAGCGAGGACACTCGCGTTCGAGGCCCTCCCACTGTGAACATATACCTGACCAGGCACGCCCAGGAGCAGATGCAGGAGCAGGAGGACGACGTCACCGAGGAGCAGATCAAAGCAGTCCTGGACAACCACCACAGCATCCATCACGGAAGTCAGCCATCCACCATCCGTTACCTCGGTTCCATCGGCGCGCGAGAACTAAACGTTGTGGCAGAGCGGCCTGGGATCGCTCGCGAACCTGTCAAAATCGTTACGGTCTACTGGGAAGACGAAGAGTGATCGAACATGACAGCTGTTCAAGCTAGGATTAGAACGTGACGAACCCCGACCACGTGCCCCTGTTTGAGCCGTCGGCGTTCCAGGTCAAGATCGACTTCGACGCGGATGCGGCTTATCTCCGTCTCAGTCATGAGCGTGTAGCTCGTACGCGTCGGTTCGACGGGTCCGAGGCGGTGCTCGTGAAATTAGACGCCAGCGGTAGGCCGGTCGGCATCGAAGTAATCGGACTCAAGACAGAACTCCCCCTTGACCGCCTCGCGCAGGTCTACAACTTCTCAGATTCCCTCATCATCGCGCTGAAGAATTTCCAGCAGCAGCTGTGGGATGCTGCGTACTCGCACTCGACAGGGATCGGTGACGCGCTAGTCGCGCCGTCGCGCCCGGCCTGACCAGAGAGAACCAGGCTGCAGCCAAGCGCACAGGCTTTCAAGCCAACATGCACGCATACGTGCACCCAGGCACGTGGTTGTCAGCATATCGTTAGCGGCTGCCGCTAAAGGCACCGTCGATGCAGCTAGATGTGGTGCGCGATACTGGGATTGAACCAGTGACCTCTTCCGTGTCAGGGAAGCGCTCTCCCGCTGAGCTAATCGCGCCGGGGGTCAAATTTGGAGGTGGAGACGGGAATCGAACCCGTGTGCACGGCTTTGCAGGCCGTTGCCTCACCACTCGGCCACTCCACCGCTGGGATTGATGCCACTTGCACCTTCGAGCGGACGACGGGATTCGAACCCGCGACCCTCACCTTGGCAAGGTGATGCGCTACCAACTGCGCTACGTCCGCGCGCAACGGGCGAGATCGTCGCCCGTTGCGAAGGACGACGATAGTCCACCCGAGCGGGCCTGCACAAATCTCTTGGTTACGTTGCCGCTCTAGGCTAGCGCGCCCGGCGACGCCTGCGGCGAGTCGGGCTTGGACCGATTCGTGCTACCCTTCGACACCGTTCGCCCCTCGGCGCAGGGTCCCGTGGCTCAGTGGAAGAGCGTCCGCTTCACACGCGGAAGGTCGCTGGTTCGATCCCAGCCGGGACCACCGGAAGCTTCGCAGGTCAGGCGCTGGTTTAGCCGACCTCGTGCGCCACCAACTCGCCTTCGGTTCAGGCTTCCGCCCGGATAGCCCGACCACTCCGCGCGAATTCGTGATCGACTATTCCCACCACTACAACTCTTCAGTGTGCAATCGGCAGCAGCGGACCAAGACGCAAAGGACGGCGAACCATGGCAGCCAACCAAGAGGGGATCGGCGTGCTGAAACTCGAATGCCCGCAACGCCACCCCGTGGGCAGGATCCTCAAGGAGGCCCCGCATCAGGCGGTCCAATACGACCCCGGCGCCCAGGTCGGCTCGCGCCGGTTCTGGCCGGACGAACAGGACCAGCCGCAGTTCAAGATCCACTGTCGCTTCTGCGACAAATCGCTGGCAGAGGCCGCGGCCACCCTCCAGAACCAACTGGCCAGTCTCGTCGACGACACCGCGCAGACAATCCGAACCGCCACGATGCAGTACGCATAGCGGGCGTTACAGTCTTGGGGCGCGATGTCACGCCGACGAGAGGAGCCCCGTGGCGACCCAGGACAGCAGCCCCCGCCCTCCCGAACGCGATTGGCTGGGCACCCCCTACCTGAGATTCGAGCGCCAGGGACCGATCGCGGTGTGCACGATCGATCGCCCGGAAGCCAAGAACGCCTTCACGCCCGCGATGTATTTCGGAATCCGTTGTGCGGTAGGGCGTGTCAGCGAGGATCCGGACCTGGCCGGGCTGCTGATCACCGGGACCGGCGACATCTTTGCGCCCGGCGGCGACATGGGCGGCGGGGGAGGAACCGACGACTGGATGACCTTCGGCTCCGGGCTGGGCATGGACGTCACGCCGTTCGACACGGTGCGGACCTCGGCCAAGCCCGTCGTCTCCGCGGTCAACGGGCTGTGCCAGGGCGGCGGCATGCAGATCGCGCTGTGTAGCGACCTGTCCGTGGTCAGCGAGCGGGCGACGTTCCGCGTGCCCGAGCTGTTCCGCGGTTACGCCGACACCTACTACAGCCAGATGCTGGCCCGCCTCATCGGGCCGGTCCGCACCCGCGACCTGATGTTCACCGGCCGGGTGCTCACCGCGGTCGAGGCCCTCGACTGGGGGCTGGTCACCCGCGTGGTGCCCCACGAGACCCTGCTCACCGCCGCGAAAGACCTGCTTGCGCAGGCCTGCCGGACCGCGCCGCGCGCCCGCGCCGTCATCAAGTCCAGCATCGACAACTACCTCGGCCTGTATGACCGCATCGGCATGACCGCCAGCCTCAGCGACGCCGAGGCACGGGAGGGCTTCCGCGCATTCAAGGAGCGCCGCTCTCCGGACTGGGTGCATCCGGAGCTGCGCGCCGAGGGACGGCTATAGGTCGATCCACGCCGCCGCTCGTCAACCCTGCTGGCATCACTCACACGTTGCGGGCCCGCCCTTGCCAATGCGGTTCCCGCAGCGCGGTTTTGAGAATCTTGCCGCTCGGGTTGCGGGGGAGAGATGGCACGAAGTCGACGGTCCGCGGGCATTTGTAGCCGGCCAGGTGCCGGCGGCAGAACTCGATGATGTCTGTCGCGTCGACCTCGTCGGTGGCAACGACGATCGCCTTGACCGATTCGCCCCAGTAGTCGTCGGGAACGCCGATGATCGCGGCGTCGCCGACGGCGGGGTGCTCGATCAGCACGCTCTCCACCTCCGGCCCGTACACGTTCTCACCGCCGGTGATGATCATGTCCTTGAGCCGGTCCTCGATGTAGACGTAGCCCTCGGCGTCGAGGCGCCCGATGTCGCCGGTGCGCACCCAGTCGTCGCCCGTGATCGTCTCGGCGGTCGCCTCCGGCCGATTCAGGTAGCCGGTCATGTTCTGGTTGCTGCGCACCCAGATCTCGCCCGGCGCCCCGGCGGGCAGCACGTCGCCCGATTCGGGATCGACCACCCGAATCTCGGTGCCCAGCACGGCCTTTCCGGCCGACAGCTGCAGGTGGGGTCGCTCGGGGTCGCGGTGGTCGTCGTCGCCCAGCGCGGTGACCGCGCCGCACAGCTCGGTCTGCCCGTACACCTGGACGAAGCCCGTCTCGGGCCAGGTCGAAAGCGCCCGGTGCAGCAACGGCAACGGCATGGGGGCGGCCCCGTACACGATGTAGCGCAGGCCCGCGATCGCCGCGGTCGCCGTCTCGCCGGCCTCCAGGAACCGCGCGATCACGGGCGGCACGAAGAACGCGTGCGTCGCGCCGTCCCGGACCGCCCCGATCAAGGACGCGGCGTCGGGCTCGCGCGTCATGATCGTCGGCGCCCCCGCCCGGATGCCGAACAGCGCGTAGCCGATTCCACCTACGTGAAAAAGGGGCATACACACGAGGTTTGCGTCGCCGTCGTCGAACGGGAACGCCGGCGCGAGGTTGGCAGCGTGGTTGGCCAGGGCGCGCTGACTCAGCAGGACGCCCTTGGGCCGCCCGGTGGTGCCGGAGCTGTAGATCACCAGCGCGGTCTCGGTCTCGTCGACCTCCTCGGCCGGTGCGGGCGAGGCCGCGGCGAGCAGCGATTCGTATTCGTCGTCGACGACGACCACGCGGTCGAGGCCGGCGAGTCCTTCGACGGCAGGACGCAGTTCGGCACCGACGAAGAGCAGACGGGGACGGCTGTCGTCGAGCACGTGGGCGAGCTCGTCGCCGGACAGCCGCCAGTTGACGACGGTGGTCACCGCGCCGATCGACGCGGCGGCGAACAGGATTTCCAGGCAGGCCGGGTGATTCTTGTCCAGGAATGCCACGCACTGGCCCCGCCGCACGCCGGCGTCGCGCAGCGCCCCGGCCGCCCGCCGAATCCGCGCCGCCCACTGGGCCCACGACCACTGCCGATCGCGGAAGCGCATCGCGACGTCGTCGGGCCGCTGCAGGGCGTGGCGCTCGACGAACCCGGCAAGCGTCTCGGTCGTGGCATCGGTGTCGGTCTGTTCCACACACCGAGTGTGCCCTGAGGGCTTTGCGTGTGCGCACCGGGCGGAAATTCGGCAGATTTCCCACCACACGCTCACTATCAACGACGTGAGCACACACTGCGATGGCGCTGTGCCACCATGACTGCCATGGTGAACGCTGATCGTGCCCGGTCCCGCACCTTCGTCGTGACGGGCGCGGCGTCGGGCATCGGCCTGGCCACCGCGCGGCGGCTGCTCGCCGAGGGCGGCACCGTCATCGGCGCCGACGTGGCCGCCCCGCCCGATCTCGGTGCCGACTTCCACTTCGTCACCGCCGACGTCACCGACGAGGCCGCCATCGACGCGGTGCTGGCCGCGGTGCCCGGCCGCCTCGACGGCGTCTTCCACGCGGCGGGCGTCGCCGGCGGCGGCCCCGTCCACCTGCTCGACCGCACCGAGTGGGACCGGGTGATCGGCATCAACCTCACCGGCACCTTCCTGGTGGCCAAGGCGGCCCTGGCCAGGATGATCGAGCAACCCCGCGTCGACGGCGAACGCGGTTCGATCGTCACCGTCGCCAGCATCGAGGGCCTGGAGGGCACGGCCGGCGGCAGCTCCTACAACGCGGCCAAGGGCGGCGTCGTCTTGTTGACCAAGAACATCGCGCTCGATTACGGGCCCAGTGGCATCCGCGCCAACTCCATCTGCCCCGGCTTCATCGAAACCCCCATGGCCAACAACGTTTTCGGCCTGCCCGGGATGGAGGGACCGCTGGCCTCCATCACCTCCGAGCATGCTCTGCAGCGGCTGGGCCGGCCCGAGGAGGTGGCGGCGATGGCGGCTTTCCTGCTGTCCACCGACGCCTCGTTCGTCAGCGGCCAGGCCATCGCCGTCGACGGCGGCTACACCGCGGGACGCGATCACGGCGTCGTTAAACTCTTCGGCTTCCCGAAGTAGCGGCTTAAGATTCGCGCATGGTCACTCCAGACGAAGCGATCGACGCGATCCGAGGCACCGGCGGTGCGCAGCCGGGCGCCCGCGCGCTGCACGCCAAAGGCACGCTGTACCGCGGAACGTTCACCGCGACCCCCGATGCGTCCGGGCTGTCGCGCGCCAAGCACCTCGACGGCTCGGCCGTCCCGGCGGTGATCCGCTTCTCGAACGGATCGGGCAACCCGAAACAGCGGGACGGCCTGCCCGGGGTGCGGGGCATGGCGGTGAAGTTCACGCTGCCCGACGGGTCGAGCACCGACGTGTCGGCGCAGACCGCCCGGCTGTTCGTCGCCAGCACGCCGGACGGGTTCGTCGACCTGCTGAAGGCGATGCGGCCCGGCCCGACGACGCCGCTGCGCATGGCCAAGTACTTCCTGACCCACCCGCGACTGCTGGGCGCGTTGCCCATCCTGCGAGAGGCCAGCAAGGTACCGGCCAGCTACGCCACCATCGAGTACCACGGCCTACACGCCTTCCGCTGGATCGGCGCCGACGGCAGCGCCCGATTCGTTCGGTACCACTGGGTTCCCGCCGCGACCGGCAAGGCCGTCCAGGGCGATGGCCCGGATTTCCTCACCGACGAGCTCAACGCGCGCCTCGCGAGCGGTCCGGTGCGGTTCGACCTGCGCGTGCAGATCGCCGGGCCCGACGACTCGACGGTCGACCCGTCGGCACCGTGGCGCGGCACGCAGATCGTCACCGCCGGCACCCTGGAGATCACCGGCCTGGACACCGAGCGCGAGCACGGCGGCGACATCGTCGTGTTCGACCCGATGCGCGTGACCGACGGCATCGAGCCCTCCGACGATCCGGTTCTGCACTTTCGCAGCCTCGCGTATTCGGCGTCGGTCAAGCTGCGCACGGGCGTGGACCGCGGCCGCGAGGCGCCCCACATCTGACGGAGATTAAGCTCTTCGGAAGTGCTGCTCTCCCATATGGTTTTGATCGCCCTGGCCGGGTTCGGCGCCGGCGCCATCAACGCCCTCGTCGGATCGGGCACCCTCATCACGTTCCCGACGCTCGTCGCCCTGGGCTACCCGCCGGTCACGGCCACCATGTCGAACGCGGTCGGCCTGGTGGCGGGCAGCGTGTCCGGGACCTGGGGGTATCGCGCCGAGCTGGCGGGGCAATGGAACCGGCTGCGGTGGCAGATCCCCGCCTCGCTGGCCGGCGCGGTGCTGGGCGCCTTCCTGCTCCTGCATCTGCCCGCGACGGTGTTCACCGCGATCGTGCCGGCGCTGCTGGTGCTCGCGCTGGTGCTGGTGGTGGTCGGGCCGAAGCTGCAGTCGTGGGCCGCCCAGCGTGCCGAACGGGCGGGGCGTTCGCCCGAGCACATCACCCCGGCACGGATGGCCGTGCTGGTGCTCGGGACGTTCGCGGTCGGCGTCTACGGCGGCTACTTCACCGCGGCGCAGGGGATCCTGATGGTCGGCATGATGGGCGCGCTGCTGCCCGAGTCGGTGCAGCGCATGAACGCGGCCAAGAACCTGCTGACGCTGTTGGTGAATGTCGTTGCGGCGGTGAGCTACTCGCTAGTGGCATTCCACCGGATCAGCTGGCCGGTGGCCGGGCTCATCGCGGCGGGCTCGCTGATCGGCGGGCTGGTCGGGGCGCGCTATGGCCGCCGGCTCTCGCCGACCGCCTTGCGCTCCACCATCGTGGTGGTCGGGCTGATCGGGCTCTACCGCCTGCTCACCGTGGCTTGACGGTGACCTCGGCGACGACGTCCAGCACATCGTGGCGTCGCCGCCACGCCCGCCGCTGCCCCATCGCTCCGTTTCCCCGCGCGACGATGCGATCGAGTTCCGTTGCCGCGCGGTCGTATTCGCCCAGGGCTTCCAGCGCCGGGCGCACCGCCAGCACCAGAGCACTTAGCTGCTCGCGCGCCGGCACCGCCCCGCGGCCGTGGATCAAATCGAGCGTGTGCCCCGCGAGCCCGTCGTGGGCGGCCTTCCAGTACGCCGCCCGCAGCGCGCCGGGCGGCAGGCGCCCCAGCACGTCGCCCTCGTCGCGAGCGTCGAGCGCCGTCATCACCGCGGCCCGGATCAGCGTGGCGAGCAGCACGGTCTCGTCGACCGTCGCCGGCACGTCGGCAACCCGCACCTCGACCGTCGGGAAATCCGTCGACGGGCGCACGTCCCAATAGATCATGTCCCGGTCCAGGATCACCCCGGTGTCGACCAGCATGCGCACCGCGCGGTCGTAGTCGTCGGGCGATGGAAAGAACGGCGGCGGCCCCGCGGCCGGCCAGCGCCGCCACAGCACACTGCGCCAGCTCGCGTGGCCGCTGTCGGCGTTGCGGTATACCGGCGAATTGGCCGACAGCGCAAGCAAACACGGCAACCACGGCCGCAGCCAATTGCTGACGTGGATGGCGGCCGCGCGGTCGGGCACCTGCACGTGCACGTGGCATCCGCAGATGCCCTGCTCGTGGGCGATCATCCCGAACTCGGCACCGATCCGCCGGTAGCGCGGGGTGTCGGTGACGGGAAATTCGTGCGGCGTGGCGGGCGGAAGCCCCGAGGCCAGCAGCCGGACGCCCGCGGCCTCGGCGGCCGCCGCCGCGGTGCGCCGCAGCCGAGTGAGCTCCTCGGCGAGGTCCGCGCTGTTCGACGCCACGCTCGAGGCGGTCTCCACTTGGCAGCTGCTCAGCTCCAGCTGCAGCTCGACGCCCCGCCGCTTCGCCTCCTCGGCCACGTCCGCGTTGCGGGGGGCCGGTTCGCCCGTCCGCGGGTCGACGAGGAGGAACTCCTCCTCTACCCCGAAGGTCGGTCCGGAAGTTGGCCCGGAGCTGGGTGAGTCGCTCAGCTCACCAGCGAGCGGCCGAGGCGAGCGCGGCGTCCGCGGTCGGGTAAATGGGCAGCACGGCGTTGAGGCCGCAGGCGTCGACGATCCGGGCGACGAGCGGCTCGTGGCTCACCAGGCGCAGGTCGATGCCGCGGTCTCGACACCGGTGTGCCTCGTCGGCCAGCGCCGCGAAGGCGCAGCAGCCCATGAAATCCAGCCCCGTGACGTCGACCACGAACGGGCCGGGCGGAATGACCACGCTGGCCGCCTCGCTGACTAGCCGGCGCCAGGTGTGCTCGTTGCAGGCGTCGACCTCGCCGCCGGCGCTGATGAGTACCGCCGCGCCGTTGCGGTCGGTGGTCGCGCGCAGCGTGCTGTGTGGATCGCCCAGCTCGTAGACCAGCCGCGTGCTGAGCGTGAGAGGAGGTGGGCTGGACATCGGTTCGGCAACAATAACGGGGCTCATGGTGGACTCCCTAATCGACCGACGCTTGGCGTCGGGACGGTGCCCGTCCTGCTGACTTAAGACGAATTCTTCGCGACGTGCGAATCTCATTTGTATAACGAGACAGGGCGGTCTGTCTACATAAGACTGGTTAAGAGTATGGTAAGGCCGGTATGACCAGCCACGATGTCCCAACGACGCCGGTCACCTCGGCCCGTGAACGCATCTTGACCGCGGCTTATGAACTCTTCGGCCGGCGTGGAATTCGCGCTGTCGGCACCGACGAGGTGATCGAGCGGGCCGGCGTGGCGAAGGCGACTCTCTATCGTCATTTCGCGACCAAGAACGACCTCGTCCTGGCCGTGCTGCAGCGCCGCGAGGAAGTGTGGACCTACGGCCTGATCGACGAGCAGTCGCGGCGGCGGGGCGCCAGTCCCGAGGAACAGTTGCTGGCGATCTTCGACGTCATGCACGAGTGGTTTCAGCAGGGCGACGGCTTCGAGGGCTGCTCGTTCATCAACGTGTTGCTGGAGTTGGGGGCCGACCACCCGGCCGGACAGGCGTGCATCGTGCACATCGACCACGTCCGCGACATCGTGCGGCAGCGTGCCGTCGCGGCGGGGCTGCTGGACGTCGAGGACTTCGCCTTGTCGTGGCAGATCCTGATGAAGGGCGCCATTGTTCTCGCAGACGTCGGTGACCTGGACGCCGCGCTGCGCGCCCGCAAGATGGCCTGCGCGTTGATCGAGCAGCACCGGCCGGTGGCGCCGGAGGACGTCGGCGAGGCGGTCGGTTAGGCGGCCTCGGCCGCCGTGGTGCCGGTTTTGCGGTAGTGCTCTTCCTCGAGCTCGGCGATCATGCGCGACGTGCGCTCACGCAACGCGAAGGCGGCGATCAGGCCGAACACGATCGCGATGACCAGCGCCACCCAGGAGAACCGCTCCATCCAGCGCTCGGCGGCCATGCCGGCGTAGTAAACCAGTGCCGTGGTGCCGCCGGCCCAGCAGATGGCGCCCGACACGTTGGCCGCCAGGAACCGCGGGTAGTGCATCTTCAGCGCGCCGGCCAACGGCCCGGCGAAGATCCGCAGCAGCGCGATGAACCGGCCGAAGAACACCGCCCGGACTCCCCAGCGGTTGAACAGCTTTTCGGCCAGCGCGACGTGCCCGGGCCCGAAGTGCTTGGGGAAGCGCCGGCCGAGCCGGTCGAAGAGCGGCATGCCGAACCGCCGCCCGATCGCGTAGCCGATCGAGTCGCCGACGACGGCGCCGATCACCGCGGCGGCGCCGACCCCGACCGGGTTGACGGCCAGGTCGTGGTGCGACGACATCAGGGCCGCGCTGACCAGCACGATCTCGCCGGGAAGGGGGATGCCGAGGCTTTCCATCCCGACCACACCGCCGACGACCAGGTAGACCAGCAGGGGTGGGATGGACTGCAGCAGAGCCTCCACATTCATGGGTCAAGGATGCCTGACCGGCGGACGAACCGCGCCGTAATCTGTGCGCTCGGCGCGCTGAGGGGTTCCAGGCGCGGACGCTTGGGCACCCGCCCGTCGGCGGAAGACATGCCGCGCAGGCGTCGCCACACCCATGGCATGAATTTCTGCTGCGTCCAGCGCAACTGGCCGTACGTGCGGGATTTGAACGACAGCCGCGTCGGGCTGCCGCCGGATTCGGCCCAATCATGGTTGCTGCCAGGCAAATTGAGCGCTTCGGCGACCGCCTCGGCGAACAGGATGTGCCCCTTGGTGGACGCGTGCACGCGGTCGATGTCCCACGTGTCCAGGTCGCGCATCGAGGCCGCGTTATAGAGGTCCACCAGCCTGAAGTCGTATTGATCGGCCGCCGCCCGGATCGCGTCGTTGATGCGGGCGAGCCGCCCGGACACCAGCCGGCCGAGCGGGAGGAATTGCGCGACGTTCGGGAAGGTGGTGGTCACCACCGTCGCGCCCGATCCGGCGAGCGCCGCGTACAGGTGCTCGAGCTTGGCCAGGGCGCGGCCGAACGAGTTTCCCGGCTGGATGACGTCGTTCATGCCGACGCACACGGTGATCAAATCCGGCTGCATCGCCAGCGCCGGCGGCACCTGTTCGCGCAGCACGTCGGCCACCAGCTTGCCGCGGATCGCAAGGTTGGCGTAATGCAAGCCGGGGTAGAGGGCGTCGATCATGGCCGCGAGGCGGTCGGCAAACCCGAGGCAGCCGATCGCGTCGTTACCGTCCCACAACCCCTCGGTCTGGCTGTCCCCGATGGCGACGTATCGGCTGTATCCGGTCCCACTAGCCCCGTACACGATGCCGAGACTAACCGGTAAGTCCGTCCGCGTCGTTGTAGCGTGGCGCTGGCTCGCCGTGAGGAGATTCTGTGGAATTCAACCTGGCCCAGGTGTTCGGGGCGGTCGCCGCGGCCAACCCCGACCGGGACTGCATCGTGTTCGGCGATCGGCGCCTCACCTACGCGCAGACCGCCGACCGCGCCCGCCGGTTCGCCCGCGCGCTGCACGGCTGGGGGCTGGGCGCCCGTCGCGAGCGTGCGGAGCTGGCGCTGTACGAATCGGGCCAGAGCCACCTCGGGTTGTACCTGGCGAACTGCAACGAATTCCTCGAGGCCATGCTCGGCGCGTACGGGGCACGGGTCGCCCCGTTCAACGTCAACTACCGCTACGTCGCCGACGAGTTGGTGTACCTGCTGGGCAACGCCGGCGCCGATGCGGTCATGTATCACGCGCGGTTCGCGCCGACGCTGGCCGAGGCGCTGGTCAGGATGCCCGGTCCCGTTCGGCTGATCCACGTCGACGACGGGTCGGGCAACGACCCGCTGCCGGGGGCGGTGCGCTACGAGGACCTGCTGGCCTCGATGTCCGATGAGCCGCTCGACCTCGCGCCGTCGCCCGACGATCTGTATGTGCTCTACACCGGCGGCACCACCGGGATGCCCAAGGCGGTGCTGTGGCGGCAGCACGACATCTACGTCAATGCCATGGGCGGGCGGACGCTAGGCACCGGCGAGGTGGTGGGCAGCCTGAAGGAGATCGTCGAGCGATCGCGGCTGGAGGGGCCGGGCTCGATGACCCTCGCGCCGCTCATGCACGGCGCGGCGCAGTGGGCGGCCTTCATCAGTCTGTGCGGTGGGCGGCCGTTCGTGATGGCGCCGACGACCACCCACTTCGATCCGGCCGAGGCGCTGGCGCTGGCCGGCCGCGAACGGGTGATGTCGCTGTCGATGGTCGGCGACGCCTTCGGGCGGCCGCTGGCCGACGAGCTCGAGGCCGGCGACTACGACCTGTCCGGGCTGTTTGCGCTCGTCACCGGCGGGGCCGCGCTGAGCGCCCCGCTCAAGCAGCGGTTCGTCGAGCTGCTGCCTCAGGTGACGATCGTGGATGCGGGCGGGGCGTCGGAATCCGGCGCACAGATGATCCAGGCGTCCAGCCGGCTGCAGGGCGCGTCCGGCCGCTTCGCCCCGAACCCGGGGGCGGTGGTGGTCAGCGAGGACCTGACCCGGATCCTGTCGCCGGGCGACGAGCGGATCGGCTGGCTGGCCCAGCAGGGGCCGATACCGCTGGGCTATCTGGGCGATCCGGAGAAGACGGCGCGCACGTTCCCGGTGATCGAGGGCATCCGCCACTCGGTGCCCGGCGATCGGGCCCGCTGGCACGCCGACGGCCAGATCGAGTTGCTCGGCCGCGATTCGGTCACCATCAACTCCGGCGGCGAGAAGATCTTTGCCGAGGAGGTCGAAGCCGCGATCGCCGAGCACCCCGACGTGTACGACGTCGTGGTGACGAGCCGGCCCAGCACCCGGTGGGGCAACGAAGTCGTCGCGCTCGTCCAGTTGGCCAACGGCGCGTCCGTCGACGCCGACGGCATCATCGCCGAGGCCGCCCGCCATATCGCGCGGTACAAACTGCCGAAGGCGGTCGTCTTCTGCGACCGGTTGCAGCGCTCGCCGTCCGGTAAGGCCGACTACCGCTGGGCGAAAGAGCAAGTGGCGCAGGGCGGCTGAAACACCTGGCCCCATCCGCCACAGTGGTCCCCCCCGGGAAGGATGTGACGTTTTGTCCACCTCAAAGCGACAATCGCGGGCCCCTGGGCGCAAAGTCGATCTTTGTCGCTGTGAGGTGGACCAAAACTGTGCCCCGCCCCGAGCCGTGACGGATGTGGCAACTGGGGCCGGTGGCGCTACCGTGATGTCATGCAGAAGAAGCGGGAGCGGGCAGCCGGGAACGCCGATTCGCTTGCGCCCCAGTATCCGATCGAGTCGGTCGACAACGCGCTGAAGCTCCTGCTGTTGCTGGGGGAGCGGCCGGAGATCCGGTTGACGGAGGCCACCCGATACCTGGGTGTCGCGCCGTCGACCGCGCACCGGCTGTTGGCGATGCTGAACTACCGCGGGTTCGTCCGGCAGGACCCGGTGTCCAAGGCGTACCTGCCCGGTCCCTCGCTGACCGGCGTGGCGTTTGCGATACTCGGACGCCTCGACATTCAGCGATCCGCCGCGCCGATCATGCGCGGCCTCAGCGAACAACTGCGGGAAACGATTCACGTCGGAATGCTCGACGGCGCCAACGTCCATTTCGTGGCCGCGGTCGAGGGCCCGGCCGCGGTCCGGGTGGCTTCCCGGCTGGGACGAACCATGCCGGCGCATTGCACCTCGACGGGCAAGGCCATGCTGGCCCAGCTCGCGGAAACCGAACTGCGCCAGTTGTTTCCGGACGAGGAGCTGGAACGCGTCACCCCCCATTCGATCGGCGGCCGCACCGAATTGGAGGCCGAACTGGCCCGCATCCGCGAGCGGGGCTACGCGATCAATCGGGAGGAGAGCGAGGAGGGCGTCGCGTCGGTGGCGGTGCCCATGCCGACCCGGGCCCCGGGCCTGCGGCTGGCGCTCAACGCCGCCGCACCGCAGAACCGGCTGGACGGCGCGCGGTGCACCGCCGTGGCGGCCGCGCTTGTCAAGGCGGCCAAGGAGATTGGCGATCAGCTCGGGTGAGGTGTCCGATACGGGATTTCCGGTCGCAGGAAGACGTCGTTGAGCGTCACTGTGCGCAGCTTTCGTGACCGGATGATGTCGACCAGCTGCCCGTAAACGTGGGTGACCGCCGGGTGGTTGAGGTGGCCGATCACGATGTTCTGCGCCGTGAAGGACTGCAGCGCCATCCGCACGACCTGGTCTTCGCCGAGCACCGCGGAATCCCGTAGGTCACCGCTCCACAGGGTCGGAACCTGATAGCCCAACTCGGCGGCCACCCTGTCCACCACGGCGTTGTGATGGCCGTACGGCGGCCGGAAGTACGGGGCGGCGTCCACACCGTAGGTATTCCGCAGGAACGCATCGGTGCGGCTGAGCTCATCGGCGACCTGGCTCGCCGACAGTTTCGTCAGGTCGGGATGCGTCCACGTGTGGTTGGCGAGCTGAATCTGCCCCGATTCGACCAGCGGCCGCAGCACGGCGGCATTCTCGGTCCACGAGCGGTAGGCGCCGGTGACGAAATAGGTGAGCCGCACGCCGGTGTCCTTAGCGAATTGCGTGTAGAGCCGCACCACCTCGGTGTCGGCGCCGTCGTCGACAGTCCAGGCCAAGAGATCACCGTTGCCCGGGAGCTTGGTCAGGACCGTGCCGCCGGGCAGCAGGACGCGCGATGCCCGGTCCGGGGGCGACAGCAACGGCGACAGCAGAGGAGCGGCCGGGCTCGGCGCAGGCACCTCGGCGCGCGCCACCGTCTCCTTGGGCCCGCCCGCGGAGTACCACGAGACGCCCGTGACCGCCACGGTCGCGGCCACGGCGACCAGGAAGCGACGCCGGTCCAGTTCGCTCACCCGGGCAGGTTAATCCCGCCGAACGCCGTCTCCACCGAGCGGCACGCGGCGGATATGAAGCTGTGACATTGGGCTTTCAGCCGTCCAGCCGCGCGACCTCGTGCCGCCAGGCCGCGTCGGTGTTCAATCCCGGCCCCAGGTCCGGCAGCTCGTCCCAGTCGGCGTCCTCAATGTCGCGTAGCGTTCCGCCGGCCGCGCGTACGCGCAACGACATCCGCGCCAGCGCGTCGAGGCCGATCGCCTGCAGCACGGACTGCTCGATAGTGCCTGCGGCGCTGGTGATCCCGTGCCCGCGCAGGATCACCACGGGTCGGCCGCGCATCGCCGCCACCATGTCCTTGCCCAGCGCGGAGCTCCGGATCAGCACGGCCCGTTCGTAGACCGGCACGCCGCCGCGCGCCAGCCACGCGCCGGGAATGTCGTAGGCGCCGTAGATCGGCCTCAGCGTGACATCGGCGAGGTCGGCGGCGACCACGGCGGGCGGGTGCAGGTGCGCCACGGCCCGGTATGCCGGGTTGGACAGCAGGGTTTGGGCATGGATGGGCAGCTCGTTGGGGACGCGATAACCGTCGAGTTCTCCCGCGGCGCCTGCGGTTCCGTCGAACCTGACGAGCCGGATGTCGCTTGGCCGGGTGAAGGCCACTCCCGTATCGGTGTCGCTGCGGCAGCGGACGAGCAGCCGGTCGTCGTCGACGCGCAGGCTCAGGTGGCCGAGGACACCGTCGACCAGGCCGCGCGCCGCGGCGACGCGGCAGCCTTGCGCCAGCAACGCGCGCTGCTCGTCAAACACGTTCGCCCCCCAGCCCGAATCCGCCGTCGGGATGGACGGTTTCACCGGTGATGCCGCGGGATCGGTCGGAGGCCAGGAAGACGAAACTCCAGGCGTGGTCCGCGCCGGTGAGCGCGACGTTGAGCGTAGTGCGCGCCGCCATGTCGCGCGCCCGGTCGGGGGTGTCGTCGAGGCGGACGCCGTCGAGCCCCAGGCTGGCGAGCCCGCGCAGGTCGGTGTTGAGCGTGCCGCCCGGTGCCACCCCGTTGACCCGGATCTGTGGCGCGAGTTCGTGGGCCAGGGTTGCCACCAGCCCGCGGACGGCGAACTTCGACGATACGTAGAGCACCCCGCCGCGCCCGGGCTGGTACGACGACGTCGACTCGCACAAGACGATCGACGACCCGGTGCCGGCCCGCAGGGCGGGCAGGGCCGCCTTGACGGACTGCAGGTGGCTCAGCACGTTGGTGCGGAACATCTCGTCGAACGCGGGCGCGAGCGCCTCGGCGCCGATGTCGCCGATGCCCCGATAGAAATCGAAGACGCCGACGCAGTTGACCAGCGTGTCCAGCCCGCCGAACGCGTCCACCGCGGCGGCGACCGCGCGGTCGTTCGCCTCCGGGGTGATGGCGTCGCCCTCGATCACCGGGACGCCCGGCGACTCGTTCCGCAACCGTTCACACTTACCGCAATCCCGTTCCAGGGCAGCGACGTTGGCGCCCTCGGTGCGAAACGCGTCCAGCACGGCGCGGCCGATTCCCGAACCGGCGCCGACGATCAGGGCGCGCTTGCCCTCAAGCCATCCGGTCATCGCCGCCCTCCGCCTCGTCGGGCACCAGCGGCGCGCCGCAGTTGCCGACCATGGCCGCCAGGGTGCGGGCATTTTGCCAGGTCAGCGCCTCCAGTTCCAGAGCGTCCAGGCTGATCGACCGCCCGGTTTTGGGCGCGCTGATCAGCAGCCGCGTCCCGTTGCGGGTGTCCACCCGCCGCACCTCGACTTCGGCGAATTCGTTTGCCACCGTGATGGGTTCGTTCACAGGAACACCGCCAAATTCTGCATCCGCAAGACGGACTCGTCGACAACGATGGTGCGGCGCGCCAGCTTCCAGCGGCCGTCGCACCGGCGCAGCAGGTCCTCGCGTCCGCAGGACACCAGCGCGCTCTCGTTGACGTCGCCGCGGCTGCGAAACAGCAGCTCGGCCGATTCGACGACCAGGTGCATGTCGTCTTCGACGAACGTGCGCACGTTGGTGATGAAGTGCCGCAGCCGCGACGGCGGGTCCTCGGTCCAGGCGTGCTCGGTGGCGAAGCGAGCGACGCGCTGGGTCAGCGAGTACTTGTCCTCGTCGAAATGCGCCATCCCCGGTGACGTGTCGAACCCGGCGCCCCGCGCCGTGGTGACCCGAACCGGCATCACGTAGCGGATGTCGTCGGTCAGCGTATCCAGCCACGCGTCGTAGTCCTGGGCGTCGAGCAGATAGGCCTCGTCTACCAGGAACCGATGCGCCTCCAGGTGGCGAATGTCGTTGAAGGGGAGGGCTTTTCTCATGAGAGGTAATCCGCCCAGAGGTTCAACAGCGCGCGCTGGTTGTACTCGTTGTAGCCGACCTGCGCGCGGCCGGGCCCGTGGAAGGACTCGGCGGGCAGCGCCTCGACGACGGGGCGATCGTCGGCGAGCAACCCCATCCGGCTGTTGAGCAGCAGGCGGCGCGCCATCGACCCGCCCGCGGTGGTGGTCAGCGACACCCAATTCTCCACGTCGTCTTGTTCGAACATCCCGGTGGACCCGAAGCACATCAAATATGCCTGGTACGAATCACGTTTGTATTGCGGGGGAGCCGCGGAATCCACCGCAAACCACGAGCACACCTCGGTCTCGTTCGCGCTGATGGGCTGCCACAGCCGGATCGAGATGAACGGCAGCACCTGCTCGCTGCCGGGCAACTTGGGCCAGTTGTGCACGAAGCTCAGGTTCGGAAAGCAGGTGGCCGCCGAGATCATGAACCCGTCCTCGCCGACGACCCGCTGCTGCCGCGGCGTCCAGGCCTGCTTGATGCGGCCGATCATCTCGTCGGGATACCCGACGTAGCGCATCCGCTCGTCGAAGTCGCCCGGCGGAAGTTTGTAGGTGGTCCCCCCGCCGCGGTGCGCCCAGTAGGTCGCTCCGTCCTTGCGCTTCTGGGCTTTTGGCTCGCGGAACAGGCCGATGTCGACGATCGACGCGTGCGTGTGCGGGGTGTGGTACATGTCGCCGGCGAAGTTCTCGGCGCCGATCTTCCAGTTCGCCTTGATCCGCCAGCGCTGCGGGCCCCGCACCTCGAGGCCGCCGGCGCTCTGCTTGGTGTAGAAGTCCAGGTAGAACCGGAAGTCGCCGAGGTAGTCCTCCAGCGGTTCGGCGGCCGGGTCCATGCTGATGAACAGCAGGCCGTTGTAGCTCGCGAAATTCGGTGCGGGAAGCAGGCTTTGGGCGCGCCGGGGTAGCCCCTCGTCGCCGCCGTAGGCCTCGCGATGAAACGGCAGTCCGGTGAGCCGGCCATCGTTGCGATACGACCAACCGTGGTACGGGCAGCGGAAATTGGAGGCGTTGCCCATCTCCGCGCGGCACACCTGCATCCCGCGATGCAGGCACATGTTGAACATGGCCCGGATATCGCCGGCGCAATTGGTGATGATGAAGGAGTCGTCGAGAACCCGCCGCACCACATAGTCGCCATCGTGCGGGACCTCCGATTCGTGTCCCACGAACGTCCACGCCCGGCCGAACAGGCGCTCGCGCTCCAGCGCGAACAGCTCCCCGTCGTTGTAGATGTGGGCGGGGATCATCCCCCGCCGGACGCTGTCGAAAACTTCCCGATGCACGGAGACCTCTGCTCTACAGAAATATGTTCCGCTAAGTAGAATCCCGCACGCCATCCTCGTGGTCAATCAGCACCCGGTAAGGATCCTTTGGGCAAACTCACAGGTGGCAGACAACCGGGGATTCACCACGCGCGACTACGGTAGTCACGTCGGATCGGTTGCGCAGGTGAGCGCGAAATAATCCGGGATTTACGCCGAGTTCGCGCACAGTTCTGCCATTTGGCTCGGCATCTGAGGAAGGACGGTGTCATGGTGGATCGGTCCCGGGGGGCCGGCGTCCGGTTGCGGGAACTCGGACCGCGGGTGCTGTCAGCAATCGGGCGACAGGAGTGGCTGGATCGGCCGAGCTATCGACTCGAGCACCTGCTCAGCTTCGGCTACAACGCGCTGGGCGGCGCGCGCAACACCGTCACCAACGCGCTGCACGGCGTCTGGCTCGGGCACCCGGTTCATCCGCCGCTGGCGTCGCTGACGAGTGGGGCGCTGGGCACGACGGTGGCGTTGGATGCGCTCAGCCTGCTGCCCGGCCAGCGGCCGAGCGAGGTCCGCGACGCGTCACGATTCGCCACCCGCGCGCTGGGGGTGGGGATCCTGGCCAGCATCGGCTCGGCGATCACCGGCACCACCGATTGGCAGCACACCCACGAGCAGGACCGACGGGTGGGGCTGGTACACGGGCTCGTGAACCTCGCCGCCACCGCGCTCTACGCGCAATCCTGGTGGGACCGCCGCCACGGACGGCACGGCCGCGGGATCGCCGTGACGGCGCTCGGCTACGCCATCACCCTCGGCGGCAGCTACCTCGGCGGGGCACTGGTGTTCGAGTCCGGCATCGGCATCGACCAGTCGGGTGAGCGGCTGCGCACCACGGAGTGGACGCCGGTGCTGCCCGCGAGCTCGCTGAACGGCAAGCCGGTGCGCGTCGAGGTGGACGGCGTGGGATTGGTTGTGTGCCAGACGAACCCGGGGCAGGTGTCGGCGTTCGGCGAGTTCTGCCCGCACCTGGCGGCCCCGATGGCCGACGGCTGGGTGGATCGCGGCCGCGTGGTGTGCCCCTGGCACGGGTCGTGGTTCGCGGCCGGGTCGGGGGAGGTCTTGCGCGGCCCCGCGGCGGCCCCGTTGCCGTGCTACGAGGCCAGGTTGGTCGACGGAATGGTTGAGGTGCGTGCCGAGGAGGTAGCGAAGTGAACGCCTATGACGTGTTGAAAGAGCACCACATCGTGATCAAGGGGCTGGGCCGCAAGATCAGCGAGGCGCCGGTGAACAGCGAAGAGCGACATGCCCTTTTCGACGACTTTCTCGTCGAACTCGACATCCACTTCCGCATCGAGGATGACCTGTACTACCCGGCGCTGAAGGATGCCACCAAGCTGATCGCGGTCGCCCACGCCGAGCATCGTCAGGTGGTCGATCAGCTTTCCGTGCTGCTCAAGACGCCGCAGAGCGCGCCGGGCTACGAGGACGAATGGAACTCCTTCAAGACGGTGCTGGAGGCCCACGCCGACGAGGAGGAACGCGACCTGATTCCCGCGCCGCCCGAGGTGAAGATCAGCGACGCCGAACTTGAGGAGCTGGGCAGCCAGATGGAAGCAAAGATGGAGCAGTACCGCGGCTCCGCGCTGCATCGGATGCGCACCAAGGGCCGGGCGGCGCTGGTTCGCGGTCTCTAGCGCGACACCACGCGACTGACGGGGGGTCAGCCGCGTGATCGGGAGTAGCCTCACGGCTCATGACGTCCCAGGAGGACATCACCGCGGAGATCGCCGCCTTGAGCTCGGGTGAGGCTGCATGCGACCCGGGGCAGCCGCGGTTCGACTACCCGCCGTATCGCAGCACCGCCCTGCGTCACCCCGCGCGGCCCCCGCTGGTCGTCGACCCCGACGAGCTCGAGCTCGAGGGACCGTGTTTCGGCGGCGACGAGGTCGGCCCGCTCGACGCGGACCTGACGGCCGGCCATCCCGGCGAGCCGCTCGGGGAGCGGATCATCGTGACCGGGCGGGTGCTCGACGACGCCGGCGGGCCGGTGACCGGACAGCTGGTCGAGATCTGGCAGGCCAACGCGAGCGGCCGGTACCGCCACCAACGCGACCAGCACCCGGCCCCACTGGACCCGAACTTCGTCGGCGCCGGCCGGTGCCTCACCGGGCCCGACGGCTCCTATCGTTTCCTGACCATCAGGCCCGGCCCCTATCCGTGGCGCAATCACCACAACGCCTGGCGCCCGGCGCACATCCACTTCTCGGTCTTCGGAACGGCTTTCACGCAGCGGCTGGTCACCCAGATGTACTTCCCCGGCGACCCGCTGTTCGACCTGGACCCGATCTTCCAATCGATTCCCGATCCCGCCGCCCGAGGGCGGCTGGTCGCCCGCTACGACCACGGCGTCACCCAGCCGGAGTACGCAACAGGCTACCGCTGGGACATCGTGGTATGTGGCGGCCGCCGCACCTGGACCGCAGATGATGACTGAATTCCCTTGCACCCCCGGACAAACGGTAGGCCCCTTCCTCGGCCTCGGGCTGCCCTATCCCGGCGACAGCGATTTGATCGCCGCCGGGCAGCCACACGCCGTGCGGTTGCACGGGACGGTGTACGACGGCGCCGGCGAGGCGGTCCCGGACGCGCTGGTCGAACTGTGGCAGCGCGACGGCGACGGGCGCGTCCCGCGCCGGGCGGGCTCGCTGCGGCGCGAAGGTGCGGGGTTCACCGGGTGGGGCCGGTGCGCGACCGACGCCGCCGGGCACTACGGCTTCACCACGGTGGCGCCCGGTTCGGACTCCGGACGGCCGCCGTTCTTCGCGCTTGCCGTCTTCGCGCGGGGCCTGTTGCACCGGTTGTTCACCCGCGCCTACGTGCCCCACGACGAGGTGAACGCCGACCCTACGTTGTCCGCTCTGGTGTGTGTTGCCGAAAGCGGCCACGCCACCTACCGTTTCGACATCCACCTGCAGGGCCCGAACGAGACCGTGTTCCTGGAGTACCGCCGATGACCAATCTCCTGTGGCCCGGCGACGAGCGGGCCGGCGAGCACCTGACGGACCGGGCGCTGTTGCAAGCCATGGTCGCGGTGGAATCCGCCTGGCTCGGCGCCCTGGCCGCCGCCGGCCTCGCGCCGGGGGAAGGCGCGGAGCTGTCGAACCTGGTGGGCGACGGCGACCGCGAGGCGATCGCGGTCGCCGCGGAGGGCGGCGGCAACCCGATCATCGGCCTGGTCGAACTGCTGCGACAGCGCGCCGCACCGGCCGTCGCGCCCTGGATCCACCGGGGCCTCACCAGCCAGGACGTCCTCGACACCGCCCTGATGCTGGGCGTGCGCGCCGTCGTCGACGATCTGACAGCGCAACTGGCGCAACAACTTTCGACGCTGTCCGCCCTCGCCACGGCCCACCGGGGCACGCCGATGGTGGCCCGCACCCTCACCCAGCACGCGGCGCCCACGACCTTCGGCGCCAAGGCGGCCGTCTGGTTGAACGGGGTCGCCGACGCGTACGAACGGCTCGCCGGGCTGGTTACCCCGATTCAGATCGGCGGAGCCGTCGGGACGCGGGCCGCCGCCACCGAGCTCCTGACCGGCGCGGCCTCCGACCCCGCCAAGGTCGATCGGCTAGTGCACAGCGCCGCAACCACTTTGGGCTTGGCCGTCCGATCGCCGTGGCACACGACGCGCACGCCGGTCACCGCGGCCGCCGACGCCTTCGTCGGGTGCACCGACTCGTGGGGCCGCATCGCCTCGGACGTCGTGACGCTGGTCCGTCCGGAGATCGGCGAACTCGGCGAACCGGCGGGCCAGCGCCGCGGCGGATCGTCGTCGATGCCGCATAAGCGCAATCCGGTGTTGTCGATCCTGATTCGCCGCGCCGCCATCGCGGCGCCCCCACTTGCGGCCACCCTGCACACCGCCGCGGCGCTGGCCAACGACGAGCGGCCCGACGGCCCGTGGCACGCCGAGTGGGACACCCTGCGCACGCTGGCCCGGCGGACCGTCGTGGCGGGTTCCCAGAGCGGCGAACTGCTGGCCGGGCTGCGGGTGAATTCCGCGCGGATGGCCGAAAACCTGGCCATGACAGACGTATACGGCGAACAACGGGCGATCGCCGAGCTGGCGGGCAAGGCCGCGTCGGCGACCTACTTCGGGGCCGTCGACCGTCTGATTGACGAGAGCCTGGACCGCGCCGAGCGAATCCTCACAAACCGCTAGTCGCCACCGCCCTGCCGTCGGCCTCGTAGATGCTGGCCAGCCAGATGTGCACCAGCGTGTCGATCACGCGGTCTTCCGGGATCGCCGGCTCCTCGGTGGTGAACGTCGCGGCCATCACCCGCTCGCTCAACATGTTCAGCGCGACGGACAGATCCTCGGCCGGGTAGGTCTCGGGGGCCGCGCCGCGGCGGCGTTCGGCCTTGATCGCCGCCGTGGTGTGGGAGATCCACTTCTGCATGAGCGTCGACCACAGCTGGCGGACCTCGGGGTTGGTGGCTTTGGCCGCGGCGCCGGCCACCGCGACCGCCCGGTGCGAGCCCGACACCTCGAAGAACGCCTCGATGCGCGCCCGCCAATGCGTCGCGGGGTCACCGAACAGCTTGCCGCCCAGCGCCGTAAGCGCCGCGTGGGCCTTGCCGTTCATCTGGTCCAGCAGCGACAGCAACACCGCGTTCTTCGAGTGGAAGTAAAAGTAGAAGGTGGGGCGGGAAATGCCGGCGCCCTTCGCCAGGTCGTCTACGGAGAAGTCGGCCAGCGGCCGTTCCTGCAGGAGTCGCTCGGCCGTGGCCAGGATCGCTTGTTCGCGGTCGTCACCCGAATAATGCGACGAACGGCGGCCTCGGGAGGCGTGCATCTACTCGCCCTGCCTGGGGTCGGACACGAGAGTTACTTTATGGACGCGTCGATATACGTCAACGAAATTGTTGATTACAACCAACAATATTGTCGATTAATATCGACGGGATCTTTACCTGATGACTTTCGCCCCTACTTCGCGCCCGCCCGGTGATGGTCGCATCTAATCAGGCAAATCAGTCCGCAAGGCAAGGAGACCGGCGATGACGGGCGAGGGCGAAGGCACCAAGACCTGCCAGGTCGAGGTGGCGATCGAAGAGCACGAAGAGCGCACCCGGGCCAAGGCCCGGCTGTCCTGGGCGGGCAGGGAATTCGTCGGTGTCGGTCTGGCGCGACTCGACCCCGCCGACGAGCCGGTGGCCCGGATCGGCGACGAACTGGCGATCGCCCGGGCCCTCTCGGATTTGTCGAACCAGCTAATGGCCGTGACGTCCACCGATATCCAGGCCAGCACCCACCAGCCGGTCACCGGTCTGCACCGTTGATTTTGAAGGAGCGTGGCACCTAATCATGAGACAGAGACCCGATTTACCGTCCGTTTTGGACGTCCAGGTGACGACGCACGGTCAGCTGCCCGATGCCGAAGACTATGCGCGGACAAAGATCGGCGAGCTCGGTCGCCTCACCCACGAACCGGTGCTGCACGCGCACGTCAGGCTGAGCGAGCACGGCGATCCGGCGGTGGCCCGCCGCCTCGTCGCGCAGGCGAACCTCGACGTCAACGGCCGGTTAGTGCGCGCGCAGGTCGAGGGGGTCACCGCCCGGGAAGCGATCGATCGGCTCGAGGCGCGGCTGCGTCGTGGGCTGGAACGCGCCGCCGAACACTGGGAAGCCAAACGGGGTGGCGTCCCACGGAGCGCTCCGCACGAGTGGCGGCATCAGTCCGAGCCCGCCCATCGGCCGAATTACTTCCCGAGGCCCGACAGCGAACGCCGCATCATCCGGCACAAGTCGTACAGCCTGCCCGCCCGCACCGTCGACGAGGCCGCGCTCGAGATGGAACTGCTCGACTACGACTTCCACCTGTTCACCGAGCGGGGCACCGACCAGGACAGCGTGCTGTATCGCGAGTCGCCCACCGAATACCGCCTGGCGCAGGTCAATCCGGAACTGGTTGATGGGCTGGCGCCGTTCGGCACGCCGCTGACCATCAGCCCGCAGCCGGCGCCGCGGTTCACCGTGGACGAGGCGATCCAGCGGATAGGCCTGCTCGGCCTGCCGTTCCTCTTCTTCGTCGACACCTCCCGGGACCGCGGCAGCGTGCTGTATCACCGCTACGACGGGCACTACGGCCTCATCACACCGGCTAGCTGAGATAGAGGTCGCCCAGGCGGTCCGCGAACTTCTCGATGACCACCTTGCGGCGCAGCTTCATGCTCGGCGTGAGATCCCCGGATTCGACGGTGAGTTCGCGATCGAGGATCGCGAATCTCTTGATCTGCTCCCAGCGATTCAGTTCCAGGTTCAGCGCGTCGACGTATCCGGCGATCAATTCCTCCGTCTTCTCGTCGGAGGCGATCTCGGCGAACGACTCGTCCGCCAGCCCATTCTTGGCGGCCCAGTCGGCGATCGCCTCGCTGTCGAGGCTGACCAGCGCCACGCAATAGGGCTTGCCCTCGCCGTAGACAAGCAGCTCGCTGGCGTACGGGCACAAGCCCTTGAATTTCGCATCGATCGCCGACGGCGCCACGTACTTGCCCTGCGACGTCTTGAACATGTCCTTCTTGCGGTCGGTGATCCGCAGGAAGCCGTCCGCGTCGATCTCACCGATGTCACCGGTGTGAAACCAGCCGTCCCCGTCGAGCGCCTCGGCGGTGGCCTCGGGCAGATCGTGATACGAGGTCATCAAACCCGGCCCCCTGAGCAGGATTTCGCCGTCGCCGGCGATCCTGACTTCGGTGGACGGGAAGGGCCACCCGACCGTCCCGAAGCGATAAGCGTTGGGGCGGTTGATGAATGACGCCGCCGCGGTTTCGGTCAGCCCGTACCCCTCCAGCACGACGATGCCCACGGCGTCGAACCATTGCGCGACGTCCCGGTCCAGTGCGGCGGCCGCCGAGACGAAGAACCGCAGCCGGCCGCCGAACCGCTCACGAATGGTGGCGAACACCGCCCGGTCGGCCACCTGGTAGGCCAGGGAGGAAAACACCGAAGGCTTCTTGCCGGCCTGCCGGGTTTCCGACACCTGCACGCCCAGCCTGATCGCCCAGTCGAACAACATCTTGCTGAGCCTGCCCCGCTCGGCGACCACGCTCTCGATGTGGGCGTGCGCCTTCTCGAAGATGCGCGGGGCCGCGCCCATGATGGTGGGCCGCAGCGTCGCCAGGTTGTCCACGATCCGCTCGACGCGGCCGTCGATCGCGGTCGGGAAGCCGACCTGCAGCGGCAGCGCCAGCATCACCTTGCCGAAGGCGTGCGCCAGGGGCAACCACAGGAAGTTCAGGTCGTCGGGCCCGAGGATGCCCAGCGCGTCGATGGCCGCCGCGGTGTACGTCCACGCGCCGTGGGTCAGCCGCACGCCCTTCGGCCGCCCGGTGGTGCCGGAGGTGTAGATCAGGCTGGCGAGCTGCCCCGGGCCGATGGCGGCGACTCGGTCGTTGATGACGCCGGGGGAGTCGGCCAGCAGTTGCTTGCCCATCTGCTCCAGCTCGGCCAGCGTCATCACCCAGTCGCCGTCACCGTTCCCGTCGATGATCACCACCTTGCTGACATCGAGCAGTTCGGCGCGGTGCTGCAGCAATTTGTCGACCTGGCTTTGGTTTTCGGCGACCACCACCCGGCTGCCGGAATTGGCGACGATATACGCGACGTCGCCGGCGTTGGTCGTCGAATACACCGTGGTTGTTGCCGCGCCGGCGCACATCACGGCGAAATCGACGAGCACCCACTCGTAGCGCGTCGACGACGCCAGCGCCACCCGGTCCTCCGGGGCGATTCCGAGCGCGATCAGCCCGCCGGCGATGTTGTGGACGCGTTCACCCACCTGCTGCCAGGTCACGCTCTCCCAGCTGTTTTCCTGCGGGTACCGAAACGCCTCCGCGTCCGGCGTCGCGGCGACGCGGTCGAGAAACAGGTGCGCCACCGACGGCGCGCGCATCTCGATCTTGGTGAGGTCGGGCCTCTCCATCGAGGCGAGTGGTGTGTTCATGGTCAACCCTCGATCCTGCTGTGGCCTGGTGCGTCGGACTAGTGTCGAAAGTCCCGGAACGGCGGCCGGTGGCCGGCGGGCTCAGTCGGCGAGCACGATCCGAACGGACAGGCGCTCACCGATGGCGTACGCCCTGGCCCAATCGCCGCCCCGCACCGCGCGCTCGAAGTCGTCGACCAGCGGGCTGTGGGCGCCCAGGTCGGCCAGCCACGCGGAGACGGTGGCCGTGATCTCGTGAGCCGCCACCCGGGCGGTATGCCCGTCGTGCAGGCAGTCGGTCAGCTGATAGACCGTGGTCGCCGGGCCGCGCTGTGGCCAATGGGGCCGCCATGTCGCTGGGTACATTTTCTTCTCCCGGTTGTGTCCCGGTTTAGCCGTACCGATCCATCCGACCATCGCGGCGGGACGCGCCATAGAGACCAAGAGCACGACTGCCGCGGTGCTTTGGTCTCGCGCTCGACCCCCCGAAGTCCCCGCGCGACAGGGCCCTTTGTCACACCGACTGCCCGCGTATTGCCCCGGCGACCGCGGCGCCGGTCGCGTACCGTACCTCGGGGTGATGACGGATTTCGCGGAGTTGTCGGCGCTGGACGTGTTCGCCGGCATTCCGGCCCGGGACCTCACGGCCCTGGCCGCGCAATTGCAGCCGCTGCGCGCCGCCGCGGGCGAGGTCCTGATGCGCCAGGGGGAAAAGGCATCTTCGTTCTCGATCATCACGTCGGGCCGCGTGGAGATCCGGCACCTCGCCCCGGACGGCCAGGTCATGGTGACCGAGCTGTCGCCGGGGACGGTCATCGGCGAAATCGCTTTGCTGCGAGGCAAACCCAGAACGGCTACGGTGATCGCGACGGACGACGTGCGGGGCTACGTCGGATACGACAGCGCCTTCGAATGCATGCTGGCCATCCCCGTCGGCGCCGAACGAATGGTTCGCACCGCGCGGCAGCGGTTGATCGCCTACATCGACCCGATCCCGGTATCGGCAAAAGACGGCACCGAGTTCCTGCTGCGCCCGGTCCTGCCCGGTGACGCCGAGCGCTTCAAGAGCGAAGGTGCGTTCTCGCGCGAGACGCTGTACCGGCGCTACCAGGGTGGCGTTCCCAGTGCGGCGCGGCTGGCCTATCTGTTCGAGGTCGACTACGTCGACCACTTCGTCTGGGTCGTCACGACCCGCGCGGACGGGCCGGTCGTCGCCGACGCCCGCTTCATCCGCGACGAAGACGATCCCGGCTCGGCGGAGGTCGCGCTCACCGCCGCGGACGCCTACCAGAACCGCGGGATCGGGACGCTGCTGCTCGGCGCGCTGGCGATCGCCGCGCGCGTCGACGGCGTCGAGCGTTTTCATGCCCAGGTGCTCGCCGACAACCCGCCCGCCCGCGTGCTGGGGGACAAGGTCAACGCCCGCTGGGAGCCCGAGGAACCCGGGGTGATCACCACCACCGGGGAAATCCCGGACCCCGATGGATTACCCCTCGACCACGACACGCGCCTGAAGATTCAGCGCGTGGCCCGCCAGCTGATCCACGCGTTCGACTGACGCGACCAGCGCGGCTCGGCGACCCACACGAGTGACTAAAGCCCCTGCGTATCCGATCATTTCGCGCCGGCGCCCGGGCCGTAGGTCCCTAACACGCCGGATCGGCGGGATGTTAGCGTGCCGCAATGGCCACACCCGACAGCCACGACCGGGAGGGACCGGGCGCTCCCCGCTGGAGCGCGCCGGCCGTCGACGGTCTGGGCAGGGCCGTCCAGCCGTTCGCCGGCACCGGCCAATACGTCGCACAGTCGTGGCGCGACTACCTCGGAAAGGCGTCCGGCGAACTTCCGATCGCGCGGCCCACGCTCTCCCTGGCCGCCCAGGCGTTTCGCGACGAGATCGTCCTGATGGGCCTCAAGGCGCGCCGCCCGGTCAGCCGGCCCGACGTGTTCGAGCGCATCACCCGCGAGGTGCTCGCGGCGCTGGAGTTCTACGGCAAGCGGGGATGGCTGGAGCACCCGAAGCGATTCTTCGGCACCCCGCCGCCGCTCAGCGACGTCACGGTCCGAAAAGTCAAGGGGCGCACGCGCTCCCTGTATCGCATCTCGTTCGACAGCGGGTATCTGCCGCGGCCGGGCGAACCGGGCGCGGAGCGGTGGATGAGCTACACCGCGAATGACCGTGAATACGCTCTGGTGCTCCGCCATCCGGAACCGCGGCCGTGGCTGGTGTGTGTGCACGGAACGGAAATGGGCCGGGCCGCGCTGGATCTGGCCCTGTTTCGCTCCTGGAAGCTGCACGACGAACTGGGGCTGAACGTCGTGATGCCGGTCCTGCCGATGCACGGGCCCCGGGCCCGTGGGCTGCCCAAAGCCGCGGTGTTTCCGGGCGAGGACATCCTCGACGACGTGCATGCGACCGGTCAGGCGGTGTGGGACATCCGGCGGCTGTTGTCCTGGATCCGGCTACAGGAGCCCGAGTCGCCGATCGGGTTGAACAGCCTTTCGCTGGGCGGCTACATCGCGGCGCTGGTCGCCAGCCTCGACAAGGGCCTCACCTGCGCGATTCTCGGGGTTCCGGTGGCCGACCTGGTGCAGTTGCTGGGACGCCACTCCGGTCTCGGCGCCGACGATCCCCGCCGGCGCACGATGGAACTGGCCGAGCCCATCGGCCGGATGACGTCGCCGCTGTCGCTGACCCCGCTCGTGCCGAGACCGGGCCGCTTCATCTACGCCGGCGTCGCCGACCGGGTCGTGCATCCGCGTGAGCAGGTGGTCCGCCTCTGGGAACACTGGGGCAAACCCGAGATCGTCTGGTATCCCGGCGGCCACACCGGCTTCTTCCGGTCGCGGCCCGTGCAGAACTTCGTGTGGGACGCGGTGCGGCAGTCCGGGCTGCTGGACGAGCCGCAGACGCGCCGCGAACGCCCGGCTTAGGCGCGGCGAGATGGATCCGCTGGACCCACTGGACGTGGCGATGATGGCCGCGGAGTTGGTGGCCAGCCCGATGCACGTCGGCGCCGTGCTGATCCTGTCGCCACCGGACGGGGCCGGCCCCGACTACGCCGACGCCCTGCACCGCCAGACCCTCGCCGGCAACGATGCGATCGATCCCAGGCTGTGCCGGCATCCGCACCGCGGCGTGGACACCGGCGGCGTGTGGGTCTGGCGCTACTCGGACGACCTTGACCTGAGCCGACATTGCCAGCGCAGGACGGTGTCGGGCGGGCGCAACGGATTTTGGCGGCTCATCGGCGAACTGGACGCCGAGCGGCTCGACCGGTCCCGGCCGATGTGGATGTCGTATCTGATCGACGGCCTCCCGCGTGGCCGGTTCGCGTTCTACATCAAGGTGCACCACACCGTCGTCGACGGCGTGGCCGGTTTTCAGATGATCGCCGACGCCCTGAGCACCGACCCCGAACGCCGGTCCATGCCGCCCTTCTACGCCGACCGCCGTCATGGGTCCGCACCGGAGGCGGCGGCAAGCGGGCTGGCGTCCCGCCTCACCGCGCCGGTGCGGTCGGTGCTCGGCGCGGCGACGTCGAGTGTCGGGCTCATCGGGCGGGCCGTGGCGGGCGAGATATCGAACGTCTTCGACACCCTGGTCGGGCACACCACGGTGTTGCCCTTCGAGGCGCCCTACACGCGGTTCAACGGCCGTCTGGGACCCGAGCGCGCGGTCGCGGCCGGCAGCTGGGCGAAGGACCGCATCCAGGCGGTGCAACGGGCCACGGGTGTCACCGGCAACGACGTGGTGACCGCGATGGTGGCCGGCGCGGTGCGGCGCTGGCTGATGGAGCATGGCGAACTGCCCAAACAGTCACTGGTGGGCATCTGCCCCATCACGGTGCGCGACCGTGCGTACGACGCGTCAAATGACCTGCACGGCAACATGTTCGGGCTCTGGCTGTGCCCGTTGGGCACCGACGTGGACGACCCGACGGCGCGGCTGGATCTGATCCACCGCTCGATGTCGGAAGGAAAGCGCTGGGTCGCCAAGCGCGGATCCGCGGCGTCGCTGCTGACCACCGCACCCAGCATCGCCGCGACGGTGGTTGTCCCGCTGCTGTCGTTCGCGCCGAAGGTGCGCACCGGATACAACCTGCCCATCTCGCACGTCCCCGGCCCCGGTGCCGAAATGTATTGGAACGGCGCCCATGTCGACGAAATGTATCCGGTGTCGACGGTCTTCGACGGTATGGCCTTCAATGTGACGACGTGTTCTTACGCCGACCGGATCGGGTTCGGCTATGTCGCGGGCGCCGAGCTGATGCCCGACATCGACACCCTGATCCCACTCACCGAGGAGTGCCTGACCGAGCTGGAATCCGCCGTGGGTGTGCGCGGGTCCTAGGAGCTCGCCGCGGCGCTTACCTGAACCATGATGCGCTCCAGCACGATCACGGACAGGTCGCCATCGTCGGCCACCCGGGCAAGGCCCCGCCGCCGCAGGAAGGTGTCCAGGCGCCGATCGGGCGACCAGTCGGCATAAATGGGGCCGAGGTAGCGCGAGAGCAGAAATTCCCGCGCGAGAGTCTCCACGTCAGTATCGGTCAATAACAACGGTGGGTTGGGACCCATAACCGTCATACTCCTTTGTTCAGCCGCAACCGCCGCAGCCAAGTTACGTCAGACGAGGTCATTATTCCGTCACGCGCAGATTGCGGATAGGGCCCAAAGTCCTCGATAGCGCGCAGGGCACATTGGCGTCGGCGCAAGGACCATTGACTCTGTCGGACGGCGCGGCCGCCGACCCAGACTGGCCTCATGGCCAACGCGACGAGACGGATCACCGAGACCGCCGCGCTGACGGGGTTGCTCTATGCCGCGCGGCGGTATTACCGCAATTGGGGCGCGACCAACCCGGCCGTTCAGACAACCGAGGCGGTTGTACATCGACGCGCCGGTATCCGCGGTCTGGTCCGAACTGCTGCAGACGGGCCGGCGCCGCCGCGACGCCGATTCCCACCCGGGGTCGCCGCCACTTGCGGTCGGGGACGTGGTGCGCGTGGCGCCCGAGGGCTGGATGGGCCTCCCCGACGGGGTGACGTTGACTGTCGCCGAGCTCGTCGCCGAAAAGTACGTGGCGCTCAACGCCACGCTTGCGGATGGGCGCTGGAATGCGGTGTGGTCCTTCCATATTCAGCCGCACTGGGAAGACCGGGTGCGGCTCCTCACCCGCGTCAGGATCGCCCTGCGCCACCCCGGCGAGGTGTTCGCCATGGAACTGCTCAGGCCGGTGATCGCCCTGGGCACACGAGCTTTGCTGTTGGGCGTCAAGCACCGGGTCGAGCGGGCCGCGATAGCAACGCCGACGCGGTCCGCCGTTGAACTCGGCTAACCGAAACCCTTTCCCGTCAACGACTTTGGAGGTCAAAAAGTGCGCGATGCGATCCCGCTGGGGCGGGTCGCCGGTTTCCCGGTGAAGGTGCACTGGAGCGTGCTGGTCATCCTGTGGCTATTCACCTGGAGCCTGGCGAGCACGCTGCCGAGCACCGTCAAAGGGTATTCCATCGTGGCCTATTGGCTGGCCGGAGTGTGTGGCGCGTCGGTGCTGCTGGCGTCGCTGATGGCACACGAGCTCGCGCACGCGGTCGCCGCCCGGCGCGCGGGGGTGGCCGTGGACAGTGTGACGCTCTGGTTGTTCGGTGGGGTGACCAGTCTCGGCGGCGAGGCGAAGACACCGAAAGCGGCCTTCCGGATTGCGATCGCGGGCCCCGCCACCAGCCTGGCGCTGGCGGCGACGTTCGGCGGGCTGGTCGCGGCGCTGCGCAGCGTGGGGGCCGCGCCCGTCGTCGTCGGGGTCGCCTCGTGGCTGGCGGCCGTCAATCTGCTCCTGGGCCTGTTCAACCTGTTGCCGGGCGCCCCGCTGGACGGCGGCCGCGTCTTGCGGGCGTATCTGTGGCGCAGGCACGGCGACATCGTTCGTGCCGGGATCGGCGCGGCGCATGCCGGCCGGATCGTCGCCTTCGTCCTGATCGCATTGGGGTTGGCCGAGTTCGTCGCGGGTGGCCTCGTCGGCGGCGTGTGGCTGGCGTTCATCGGCTGGTTCATCTTCGCCGCCAGTCGCGAGGAAGAGACACGGATAACCACCCGGCAGCTTTTCGCCGGGGTGCGCGTCTCGGACGCCATGACCGCCCAACCCCACTCCGCTCCCGGATGGATCACCGTCGACGACTTCATCCAGCGTTATGTGCTGGGGGACCGCCACTCGGCGTATCCGGTGGCCGACCCGAACGGGTCGATCGTCGGGCTGGTCACGCTGAGCCAGCTGCGCGACGTTGCACCGGCCCGACGCGGCACCACCCGAGTGGTCGACATCGCCCTGCCGCTGGACGCGGTGCCGAGCGCGGCGCCGCGGGAGCCGCTGCCGGCGCTGCTCGAGCGGATGGCGCCGGTCGGCCCCCGCAGCCGCGCGTTGGTGATCGACGGCGGCGACGTGGTCGGCATCGTCACGCCCAGCGATCTCACCCGGCTGATGGATGTCTACCGGCTCGCCCAGCCGGGACCCGCAGTGGCGGGCTTATGAAACCGATCATTGTGGGCATAGATGGCTCGCCGGCGGCGATCGCGGCCGCGCTGTGGTGCGCCGACGAGGCCATCAGCCGCGGCGCGCCGGTGCGCCTCGTCGCGGTCATGAAACTGACACACCCGTCCACGGACGACTACGCCCGCGACCTCGCGCACGCCGAGAAGGCGCTGTGCGAGGCGGGATCAGCGATCGAAGCCAGCCGCAATACGGTCACCGTCGAAACCGACATCCTGCGTGGTCCGGCTGGGCCGCTGCTGGTGGAGGCATCCTGGAATGCCGAGATGATCTGCATCGGGTCCGTCGGGATCGGGCGCTACGCCCGCGCGATCCTGGGTTCGACGGCAACCGAACTCGCCGAGAAGGCGCATTGCCCGGTGGCGGTGCTGCGCACCGATGTCGAGCAGGCACCCCCCGACATCAACTGGATCGTAGTCCGGATGACCGACGCACCGGGCAACGACGTCGTCGTCAAATACGCTGTGGCGGAGGCGAAATTGCGCCGGGCACCCATGCTCGTGCTCGGCGGGCCGCCGGAGGAGCTCGGCGATCACGCCGACGGGGAGTTCGAACGGCGTGTGCAGGATTGGCGGCGGCGCCATCCCGAGGTGCGTGTCTATCCGATCACCACGAAGGACGCGATCGCCGGTTTCCTGGCCGCCAATGACGAGCGAGTGCAGCTCGCGGTGATCGGCGGCGACGAGGCCGGCCAGCTGGCGCGGCTCGTCGGCCCGTCCGGGCATCCGCTTTTCCGCCATCCCGAATGCTCGGTCCTCGTCGTCCGCTAGTCCGCACCAAAGGGAAAGCTAGGCGAGCGCCTCGCGCGCCACGATGACCGGCGCCGGTGCCAGTTGGGCGACGGTTTCGCCGACCGAGCCCACCAGCATGCCGGCGAATCCGCCCCGGCCCGTGCTGCCCACCACGACCAGCTGAGCCTCTTTGGATGCCTCGACAAGCCGGCGCGCCGGCTGAGCCTGCGCGACGACGCGCGTCACCTGCACGTCGGGATACCGTTCCTGCCAACCCGCCAACCGCTCGGCCAGCACCTCCTCGGCCATGGATCGTGTTGCGGGCCAATCGATACCCGGCCATTCCGATACGTCCAGGTCGCTCCACGCGTGCACCGCCACCAGGCCGACGCGACGCCTCGAGGCCTCATCGAAGGCGATCGCGGTGCCCACCTCGGACGCCGGCGAGCCGTCGATGCCGACCAACACCGGCGACTGACTGGCCGCAAAGATCGACGGGTCCTCCTCATGGACGATCGCGACCGGGCACTGCGCGTGACGTAGCAGGGCCGAACTGACCGAGCCGAGCAACCGCCCGGGCCACCGCCCACTGCCCTGCGCCCCCATCACCACCATCTGCGCCTCTTTGGACTTCTCGATCAGGGTGGGAGCGGCGGTCGCCGCCAGGATTTCGGTGTTCACCACGGCGGGGCCGCCGGGCGCGGTCGCCTCCTCGACGACCTTGAGCGCGCCGTCGATGAGTCGGCGCCCGTGATCCTGCTGCCAGCGCAGCACGCCGGCCGGCACGGGCGTCCGCAGCCACGTCGAAACCTCCGGGGAAATGGCGTAAACGAGTGTGAGCGGGATGTTTCGCAGCTCGGCCTCGCGGGCCGCCCACTGCACCGCAACCCTCGCTGCCGGTGAGTCGTCGATGCCCACGACGATTCCCATAGCTGCCATGACGTGTCCTCAATTTTTCGCAAATCCGTTGGCCCGTTGCCTTTCATGCACGACGGTATTGAGGTGGACGCGTTCCGGTCAGAGGCGTTTGTCACCAGCCGGACGGGCGGAAGACCCGGTACGCGCCGCGGGCTTGCGGGCGACGCGGCGTCCTCGGCCCGTCGGACGCGCCATCAGACCGCTTGCCGCGCGGAGGTTTTCGCCGAAGGCTCCAGGACGAGCGCTTGGCGCCGCCGGTGCACGGTGAGGTAGCGCAGGCCGACGGGTGCGTGTCCGGCGTGCGCAGCTCGCGCACGTCAAGTTCGTTGTCTGGCACCGGTTCTCCGCAACGGCCTGGTTTTTACAACTTGAGTTGTGTAAACTGTGGCGCATGACATACGTGATCGGAAAGCCGTGCATCGACGTGATGGACCGGGCCTGCGTCGAGGAGTGCCCGGTGGACTGCATCTACGAGGGCGGTCGGACGCTGTACATCCACCCCGACGAATGCGTGGACTGCGGCGCATGCGAGCCGGTGTGCCCGGTGGAGGCGATTTACTACGAGGACGACCTCCCCGAGGCGCTCAGACCGTACCTGGCCGATAATGAGGCGTTCTTCACCGAAGTGCTGCCCGGCCGGGACGAGCCGCTGGGGTCGCCGGGCGGGGCGGCCAAGGTCGGCGCCCTCGGCGTCGACACACCGCTGGTCGCCGCCCAGCCCAGGGTCGGCGAGACCAAAGGAGCGTGAGCGGGATTACGTCAGCCGGAGAACCTACGGGTCACCGCCGCCGCGAGGTGCTGCGGTTATTGCGGTCGTCGCCGGGCCCGATGAGCATCGTCGCGATCGCCGAGCAACTCGGCGTGCATCCCAACACCGTGCGTTTCCACCTCGACAGCCTGGTCGCCGACGGGCGGGTGGAGCAGGTCGAGCACGGCCGCAGGGGGCCCGGGCGGCCGCCGTTGATGTTCGCCGCGGTCCGGCAGATGGACCGCGGCGGCACGCGCCACTACCGACTCCTGGCCCAGATCCTGACCGAGGCGCTGGCCGCCGACCGCGATCCGCGCGGCAAGGCGATGGCCGCCGGTCGGGCGTGGGGACGCAACCTGGGATCGGCCCCGGAGCCGGCGGCGCAGGCCACCAGCGCCGAGGAAGCCATCGACCACCTGGTCGGGGTGCTCGACGAGCTGGGATTCGCCCCGGAGCGCCGGACGTCGGACGGGCGGCAACTGGTCGGCCTGCGACACTGCCCGTTCTTGGAACTGGCCGAGACCCGCGGCGCGGTCGTGTGCCCCGTCCACCTCGGGCTGATGCAGGGCGCGCTGGAGACGATGGCGGCGCCGGTTTCCGTCGACCGGCTCGACGCGTTCGTCGAACCGGACCTGTGCCTGGCGCACCTCAACCCGGTCGGGGCCGGCAGGTGAGCACGGGACCGGCGATCGCCGTCGCGGTCACCTTCGTCTGGCTCGGCATGGTGCTGGCCATTTCGTTCCTGGAGGCCCCGCTGAAGTTCCGCGCGCCCAACGTGACGCCGCAGATCGGACTCGGCATCGGGCGCTTGGTCTTTCGCGCGCTCAACACCGTCGAGGTGGCCTTCGCCCTCGTCATCGTCGCCATCGCGGTGGCGGGGCCCACGCCGCCGCGGATCGCAGTGGCGTTTGGCGTGGCCATCGCCGCGCTGGCCATCCAGTTGGTCGCGGTGCGCCCGCGGCTGACCCGCCGCTCCGACCAGGTGCTCGCAGGGTCGGAGGGACCGCGGTCCCATGCCCACTACGTCTATGTCGGCTTCGAGGCGGTCAAAGCCGTGGCCCTGCTCGTGGCGGGGATACTGCTATTGACCGCCTGAGTGCAAGCTCTCACGACCGAAGGGGCCGATTATGGAATCCATCTCGTTGACCGCGCTCGCCTCCGAAAAGCTGGCGGAGGCGGGGAAGTCGCACAGCGGCCGCGCCGCGCACACCATCCACGGCGGCCACACCCACGAGCTACGGCAGACCGTGCTGGCCCTGCTCGCCGACCATGACCTCTCCGAGCACGACAGCCCCGGCGAGGCGACGCTGCAGGTGTTGCAGGGCCACGTGCGCCTGACCGCCGGCGGCGACGCCTGGGAGGGCAAGGCCGGCGACTACGTCGCGATCCCGGCGGAACGGCACGCCCTGCACGCGGTCGAGGACTCGGTGGTGATGCTGACGGTGCTGAAGAGCCAGCCCGGGGCGGCCCACTAGCCCGATGCTGTCCACGCCCTGGTCGAGGAGTTTCGGGCTGCGGGTGCCGATCGTCAACGCCCCGATGGGCGGGGTCGCCGGCGGCCGGCTGGCCGCCGCGGTCACCGCCGCGGGTGGGCTGGGCATGGTCGGCATGGGCAGCGACGGCAGCCGCGAGTTGCTGCGGGCCCAGCTGCCGCACGTGCGCGGCAGGTTCGGGATCGGCCTGGTGGACTGGGTGATGCGCAACGAGGAGGGCCTGCTCGAGGACGCGCTGGCCGCCGGGCCCGCGCTGCTGTCGGTCAGTTTCGGCACCGACTGGTCGTGGGTCGCGAAGGCGCATGACGCCGGAATCCCCACCGTCACACAGATTTACGACGGCCCGGGCGCCCGTCGCGCCGTCGACGCGGGCGTCGATGTCCTGGTCGCGCGGGGCGCGGAGGGCGGCGGGCACGGCGAGGTCAGGCTCGGCACGCTGCCGTTGCTCGACACCGTGTTGGATGCGGTGTCCGTGCCGGTGCTCGCCGGCGGCGGGATTGCCTCGCCGCGCAGCCTGGCCGCCGTGCTGGCCGCCGGCGCGAGCGGGGCGTGGGTCGGCACCCGCCTGGCGGCCTGCCCGGAGGCCCTGACCGGCGCCGGCAGCCGCCGGGCGTTGATCGCCGCCCGGGCCACCGACACGGCGATCACCCGCGTCTTCGACGTCGCCAAGGGGCTGCCCTGGCCGGCCCGGTTCCCGTCGCGGGTGCTGGCCAACGACTTCGTGGCGCGCTGGACGGGACACGAGGACGCACTCGATCCGCCCGCGCGCGACGAGCTCTCGGCCGCGATCGCCGCCGACGATCGCCGCGTCGCCCCGGTCGACGCGGGCGAGGGCGTCGGGATGATCCGCGACGACGCGTCCGTGGGGGAGGTCATCGAGCAGATGTGCGCGGGCGCAGAGCGTTTGCTGGCCAGCTGGGGATCTTAGCGCCACGCCTGCGGGGCTGGGCCGCCTCGCCGACACATAAACCGTTGCGAGCCTGCCCGGCGCGTCTTCGCAGTGCTTTACGTGTCGCGGGCTCGGCCGCCGATCGTGGAAGGATCGTCGAACTTACACCGCCCGCAGGTAGCGCCGGGCGATGACGCGCTGGGCCGCCCTGACCAGCGGCCCACCGGCCTTGCTCCACCAGGCCGCGGGCCTGGAGAACGCCGACACCTCCGCGTACACCGCGGAGGTGTTCGGGTCGCGGCGCACGACGAAGCGCTCCTCGCCGGACTCCGGGTGCCCCGGCAGGGTGCCGTAGGCGAAGCCGCGCATGTCGGGTTCGTCGACGACGTACACCACGCGACAGGGCGCGGGCAGAAAGCCCATCCGCACCACCAACACCGCGTCGACGACGGCGACCTCGGAGCTGGCCTGCACGCGCAGCCCGGATCCGCGCTGCATGCCCCAGCGCATGACCGCGTCCGCGGCCTGCTCGAAACGCTCTTGGCAGCTGCCGATTTGGCGCTCCACATGCTGATGGTCGTAGCCGGCGGGCAGCTCGCCGTTCGCGGTCGCGCCCACCTCCCGGTAGGTCAGCGGAAGCTCTTCGAGTGCTGCTAGGTCCACGTGTTCAGCGTACGGTCGTGAGAGTGACCACTCAGACTGTTGCCCAAGCATCCGGCACGTTCACCCTCGGCGGCGACCTGACCGTCCACCGGCTCGGCTTCGGCGCCATGCGCATCACCGGCAAGGGCGTGTGGGGCCCGCCCGCCGACCGCGCCGAATGCGTGCGGGTCCTGCGGCGCGCCGTCGAACTCGGCGTCAATTTCATCGACACCGCGGACTCCTACGGCCCCTACGTCTCCGAGGAGATCATCCACGAGGCGCTGCACCCCTACGACGGCCTGGTGATCGCGACCAAGGCGGGGCTGCTGCGCACCGGCCCGGACGTCTGGGTCCCGCTGGGCAATCCCGCCTACCTGCGCCAGGAATGCGAGATGAGCCTGCGCCGCCTCGGTGTCGACACCATCGACCTGTTCCAGCTGCACCGCATCGACCGCGACTACCCGCTGGCCGACCAGGTGGGGGAGCTGCAGACGCTGAAGAACGAGGGCAAGATCCGCCACATCGGGCTGTCCGAGATCGACGTCGACCAGCTCACCGCGGCGCAGCAGGTCACCGAGATCGTGTCAGTGCAGAACATGTACAACCTGGCGTCGCGGGCGGCCGAACCACTGCTGGACGTCGCGACCAGCCAGGGAATCGGCTTCATTCCGTGGTTCCCGCTGGCCGCCGGCCCGCTGGCCGCGCCGGACGGCCCGCTGCAGCGCATCGCCGCCGACCACGACGCGACGCCGTCGCAGCTGGCGCTGGCGTGGCTGCTGAAGCGCTCGCCCGTGATGCTGCCGATCCCCGGCACGTCCAGCGTCGCGCACCTGGAGGAGAACGTCGCCGCCGCCGAGATCACGCTGAGCGACGAGGAGTTCGAGACCCTGGCGACCGCGGGGGCTCAGCAGACGGTCTAAGGCCCCGAGACCGCCTCGCTGGCCGGGGGCAATACGGTGTGCTGGTGGCCGGCGACCATCACAGACACCCTGGCGGCGGATTCAACCCGCCCGAACCGACCACCAAGGGCGGCCCCGACTACGGCCGGTTCGTCGACGCCGTGCGCAGACTGCAGGACCACGCCCGCGCCGTCGACGCTCCAGACGAGGTGATCACCGAGGCCGCGGATCGGTTGGAGAAGCTTTCGGCGTTGCTGACCCCCTTCGACACCGACGAATGGGAGTCGCCGTCCGGGCGCCGGATGGATTTGCCCATGCGCGGCAACATCCTGAGCATCCCGATGAAGGCGAGCAAGGGCGAGGACGGCCGCATCCACGGCTGGGCGCGCTTCGCCCGCTTTCACCTGGGCCGCAACGGCGCGGTGCACGGCGGCGCCCTGGGGATGCTGTTCGATTCCGTGCTCGGGTTGACGTCCTCGGTGATCACCGGGGGCCCCCGCCAGCGCACCGCCTACCTCAAGATCAACTACCGCCACATCGTGCCGATCGAGAAGGAATTGCAGTTCGAGGCCGGCATCGACCGGGTGGACGGGCGCAAGATCTTCGTGTCGGGCCGGCTGAGCGACGGCGACACCCTGCTGACCGAGGCCGACGCGTTGTTCGTGCGGCTCAAGCCCGGCCAGCCCTGAGGGCGCCCGGCACCAGTCCGCGCGGTACCCGTGACTTGACCTAGGCAATGCGGCGAAGGGGTTTTCAGTGTGGCGCTCGCGGACATGACAATGACGGATTTGTTCCGAGCGGTGGACCTGACTGGTGTGTTCGGTAACGCTCTGCTGGGCGGTGTGGTCGCCCGCAAGGAGAAGCTGGACCCCGTCGGGTTCGGCGCGCTCGCCGTGTTGTCGGGGCTAGGTGGCGGCATGATCCGCGACACTCTGCTGCAGCGTGGCACCCCGGTTGCGCTTACCGACTACGCGTATCTCTTGACGGCATTGGCGGGAGCGGCGATCGCGTTCGCCTTCCGCGTCGAGGGCCGAGTCTGGAATTGGTTGTGGCCGATTGTGGACGCGTTGGCGTTGGGATGCTGGGCGGCGGCCGGTGCACACAAGACGCTCGCCGTGGGCCTCGGCTGGCTGGCTGCGCTGCTGCTGGGCACGATATCGGCGGTGGGCGGGGGCGCAACGCGAGACATTGTCATGCGTCGCGTGCCGGGAATCTTCGGCGGCAACACGTTGTATGCCACGTGTGCGCTCGCCGCGAGCGGCGTGCTGGTGTTTTTCAACTACCGAAACCATCCGACCCCGGGGCTGTTGGTGGGCGCACTGAGCGGGACAGTGCTGTGCTGGCTTGCGCAGTGGCGTGGCTGGATGTTGCCGGCCGCCGACGCCTGGTCTCCGGCAACACCTTTCTCGCGGCGCAGGTCTCGCAAAGGTGTGCGCACGACCCGGAACGGGAAGGGCTTGACGGATGAATAGCGATTCACCTTGCGCACTTGTGCTTGCCGGCCTGGCCGAAACCCGTGAGTGGCAGGAGGACTTTTACCGAAACCTCCATCAGCATCCGGAACTGTCGCACCAGGAACACGTCACGGCGGCAGCGGTGAGCGAACGGCTACGCGGCTTCGGCTACGACGTCCACGAGGGCATCGGCGGTACCGGCGTCGTCGGGATCCTGCGCAACGGCGATGGTTCTTCGGTGTTGTTGCGCGCCGACATGGACGCGCTGCCGGTGCAGGAAAACACCGGCCTCCCGTATGCCAGCGCAGTCATCGCCACCGATACGGACGGTAACGAGGTGCCGGTGATGCACGCCTGCGGGCACGACGTTCACGTGGCCTGCCTGCTCGGCGCGGCCGCGCTGCTCGCCGACGCGCGCGCACAGTGGCAGGGCACCGCGATCGCGTTGTTTCAGCCCGCAGAGGAAGTCGGTGACGGCGCACGCGGCATGGTCGACGACGAACTCGCGAGACTGGTCGGCCACGTCGACGTCGCGCTCGCCCAACACGTCCTGCCCTTTCCGGCCGGTCAGGTCCGCACGCGACCCGGGCCCGTCCTGACGACCGCGGACAGTATGCGAGTCACCGTGTACGGCCGCGGCGGACACGGCTCGATGCCCCAGGCGACCGTCGACCCCGTGGTGCTCGCAGCCATGATCGTGATCCGGTTGCAGACCGTCGTCTCCCGCGAGGTCGCGCCGACCGATCCCGCGGTGCTGACGATCGGGAGGATCGAGTCGGGCGCCAAGAGCAACGTGATCGGCGACCGCGCTGTGCTCGAACTAAACGTACGTACTTACCGCGAGCACACCCACGACAAGATCCTCGCCGCGATCCGGCGCATCGTCACCGCCGAATGCCGGGCGTCGGGATCCCCGAAAGATCCCGACTTCGAATTTTTCGACCACTACCCGGCGACCATCAATGATTCGACGGTCACCGAGCGGCTGCGCGCCGCGTTCGACGATCGTTTCGGCGACCGGTCATGCGATCTACCGCTGCAGACCGCGAGCGAAGACTTCAGCGACATTGCCAACGCCCTCAACACGCCCTACAGCTATTGGGGCATCGGTGGAACCGATCCCGGCGCCTATCACGAAGCCGAATCGGCGGGCCGGGTCAGCGAGGACATCCCGGTCAACCATGCGCCAACGTTCGCGCCCGTCATTCAGCCCACTCTCGACACCGGTACCGAAGCGCTGGCAGTCGCGGCGCTGGCGTGGCTGGCAAAACCGTAAAGCCGTTGGAACGTAGCCGCTTTCACGGAGGAGTGAGAAATGCCAGATGATGCACGGCCGGACTCGCGGGCGACCGCCCCCGCCGGGGTCGACGCAATGCCGGCCGCGTTCATCGGACATGGCTTCACCGAGACCCTCGCCATCGAACTGGGCGGTGATGGCATCCGGGCCAATGCGATCGCGCCCGGCGCGGTCGCGGGCGAGCGCGTCCACCGTGTCCTGCTCGCCTCGGATGCCGCGAAATCCATCTCGGGACAAACGATCTCCATCGACGGAGACTCCCAGGCCGCGGAGTAGAGACGCACAGGTGTGGGTACTCGCTTCAGATGTCTGTAGCTCCGGATAGAGCATGGATCGGTTGGTCCGCGATAGCACTTGGTGTCTGCGCGGTCGTGGCCGCGTTCGCGTCCAGCTCGACGCGGGTCGGGGAGGGCTTCGCATTCGGCTTCGGCGCGTTTATCGCCTTCTTCGGGGTGCTGGCCTTAGTCGCCCGCAACCGCACACCCGACCACTGGGGCCTGCTCGTCGTCGGCCTGGCCATGGTCGTCGTCCCGTTCTTGGGGAACGGCTACAACGCCGACGTCGGCGCCTCCTGGACGTGCTGGGTTGCCGGCGGCGTAGCCATGGTCCTTGGCGCCATCGGCTGGCTGGGCGACAAGGCGGCAACCGGGGATCGCATCAATGAGTTGGGCGTCGGCCAGGCACTGCGCAGTGCGCTGAGCTTTTGGATCGGGCGGGCGGCGCTTCTCGTGGGCCTCGCCACCGTCCTGCTGGGCATCGCGGCGCACACGACCGTCGCCGGAAGCGGCGTCACGATCGGCCTAGGGGTGCTGGCGGGCGTGTGCGCCGTCTTGTCGCTGCTCGCCGTCGATCCCACCCACGACTTCTTGACGCTGGCTTGCACGGGTTTCGCCCTGTTCCTATCGCCATGGGTTGCGGGGTTCGCCGGGGACGGCGCAGGGTGGACGGCGTGGGTCGCGGGTGCCGTCCTCACGGCACTCGGTGTAATCGGGTACGTGCGTGGCGAGCGCCTGGACTTCGCCGCTACCGTGCACGACGACGCTGTAGCCCGGTACGGGCAACGATTCCGCTGATCGGCCGCCGGCCCAGTGCTCGGGCGCAACCAAGAAAGGGCTTGCTAGCCACGGGGTAGCAGAGGACGGTTGAGTGTGCGCCGAATTCGCGCGAGTCAACGGAGCCTGAAGTGGTGATGCTGTGAGCAGCTACCGGGTCGGCTACATCATCGGCAGCCTGTCGGAGGAGTCCATCAACCGGCTGTTGGCCAAGGCATTGATCCGCTTGGCCCCAGACAGTCTGGATTTCGTCGAGATTTCGATACGGGATCTCCCGGTGTACAACCGGGACTTCGACACCGACTATCCCCCGGCCGGGCGGACGCTCAAGGAGTCCATCGGCGCGGTTGACGCGTTGCTATTCGTGACGCCGGAGTACAACCGCAGTATCCCGGGAGGCTTGAAAAACGCCATCGACTGGGCAAGCCGCCCCTGGGGGACCAATTCGTTTTCGCGTAAGCCGTCGGCAGTCATTGGCGCCTCGCCGGGCAAAATCGGCACCGCGGTGGGCCAGCAACACTTGCGCAGCGTGCTGGGCTATTGCGATTCCCCACAGATGAGTTCCCCCGAGGCCTACATCCAGTTCACGGCCAACCTGATAACCAATACGGGGGAGGTCACCAACGAAAACACGGAACAGTTTTTGCGCAACTTCATGTACGCGTTTGCGGACTTCATCACCCATGTGTTGACGGTGCCGCCGGCGGAGGATGACTGAGCAAATTACCGTGGATGCGGCTCCACGCGGTGGGCACTAGGCACGGCAATCGCGGTATCGGCAATCCGCGTCGGCGTCGGGCGTTGTCGGTACGCACAACGTCGACGGCCCTGCTCGGCTGCGGACTACCCCGATAGCATGGTCGTCGACCCACCGAGCCTTGGAGACCAAACCCGATGAGCGCCGCCAGACAGCCCGATCCCGCCGCCCCGATCCGGGTGCCCGCCGGGACCACGGCGGCCGCCGCGGTCGGCGAGGCCGGGCTGCCTCGGCGCGGGGCGCCCGACGCGATCGTGGTGGTGCGCGACGCCGGGGGCAAGCTGCGTGACCTGAGTTGGGTGCCCGACGCCGACGCCGAGGTCGTCCCGGTCGCGGCCAACACCGATGAGGGCCGCAGCGTCATCCGGCACTCGACCGCGCACGTGCTGGCCCAGGCCGTCCAAGACCTATTCCCGCAAGCCAAATTGGGCATCGGGCCGCCCATCACCGACGGCTTCTACTACGACTTCGACGTGGCCGCGCCGTTCACGCCGGAGGATTTGGACAAGCTGGAAAAGCGGATGCGCCAGATCGTCAAGGACGGTCAGCTGTTTGACCGGCGCGTCTACGAGTCCAAGGACGCCGCGCGCGCCGAGCTGGCCGGCGAGCCCTACAAGCTCGAACTCGTCGACGACAAGTCCGTCGGGGCCGAGTCGATGGCCGAAATAATGGAGGTTGGCGGCGACGAGCTCACCGCCTACGACAACCTCAATCCCCGCACCCGGGAACGGGTTTGGGGCGATCTGTGCCGGGGGCCGCACATCCCGACCACCAAGCACATCCCGGCGTTCAAGCTGACCAGGAGCTCCGCCGCCTATTGGCGGGGAGACCAGAACAACGCCAGCCTGCAGCGCATCTACGGCACCGCGTGGGAGTCGCAGGAGGCCCTCGACCACCACCTCGAGCTGATCGAGGAGGCCCAGCGCCGCGACCACCGCAGGCTGGGCGCCGAACTGGACCTGTTCAGCTTCCCCGACGAAATCGGTTCGGGCCTGGCGGTTTTCCACCCCCGCGGTGGCGTGGTGCGCAGGGAGCTGGAGGAGTATTCGCGGCGCAAGCACATCGAGGCCGGGTACGAGTTCGTCAACACCCCGCACATCACCAAGGCGCAGCTGTTTCACACGTCGGGCCACCTGGACTGGTACGCCGACGGCATGTTCCCGCCGATGCACCTCGACGCCGAGTACAACGACGACGGGACGGTGCGCAAGCCGGGCCAGGACTACTACCTCAAGCCGATGAACTGCCCGATGCACACGCTGATCTTCGCCTCGCGCGGGCGGTCGTATCGCGAGCTTCCGTTGCGGCTCTTCGAGTTTGGCACCGTGTACCGCTACGAGAAGTCCGGCGTGGTGCACGGGCTGACCCGGGCCCGCGGGTTCACAATGGACGACTCGCACATCTTCTGCACCCGCGAACAGCTGCACGACGAGCTGGCGTCGCTGCTGCGGTTCGTGCTCGAGTTGCTCGCCGATTACGGGCTGGAGGACTTCTACCTGGAGCTGTCCACCAAGGACCCCGAGAAGTTCGTCGGCTCCGACCAGATGTGGGAGCAGGCCACCAACTCCCTGGCCGAGGTGGCGGCGGAGTCCGGCCTGGAACTGGTGCCCGATCCCGGCGGCGCGGCGTTCTACGGCCCGAAGATCTCGGTGCAGGCCCGCGACGCGCTGGGCCGCAGCTGGCAGATGTCGACCATCCAGGTGGACTTCAACTTCCCGGAGCGCTTCGAGCTGGAGTACACCGCGCCGGATGGGACGCGTCAGCGCCCGGTGATGATCCACCGCGCGCTGTTCGGGTCGATCGAGCGGTTCTTCGGCATCCTGACCGAGCACTACGCGGGCGCGTTCCCGGCGTGGCTGGCCCCGGTTCAGGTGGTGGGCATCCCGGTCGCCGACGAGCACGTGGCCTATCTGGAAGGGGTTGCCGCGCAGCTGAAGTCGCATGGCGTGCGGGTCGAGGTGGACGGCAGCGACGACCGGATGGCCAAGAAGATCGTCCACCACACCAGCCAGCGGGTGCCGTTCATGCTGCTGGCCGGCGACCGCGACGTGGCCGCGCAGGCGGTGAGCTTCCGCTTCGGTGATCGCACGCAGATCAACGGCGTGGCCCGTGACAGCGCGGTCGACGCCATCGTCAAGTGGATCGCCGACCGCGAAAACACCGCTCCCACAGCCGAATCGCTGAAAGTGGTCGGCGGTGAGTGACGAGCAGCGCGACGACACGATCCTCGACCGGGGCGTCGGCGAACAGGACCACCTGCAGCGGTTGTGGACGCCGTATCGGATGAACTACCTGGCCGAAGCGCCGATGAAGCAGGATAACGGCAAACCCGACCAGCCGTTCAGCGAGATCCCGCAGCTGTCCGACGAGGACGGGCTGGTGGTGGCCCGCGGCGAACTCGTCTACGCCGTGCTCAACCTGTACCCGTACAACCCCGGGCACCTCATGGTGGTGCCGTATCGGCGGGTCGCCGAGCTCGAGGACCTGACGGACGCGGAGAGCGCGGAACTGATGTCCTTCACGCAGAAGGCGATTCGCGTCATCAAGAACGTGTCGCGGCCGCACGGCTTCAACGTCGGTCTCAACCTGGGCACGTCGGCGGGCGGGTCGCTGGCCGAACATCTGCACGTGCACGTCGTGCCGCGCTGGGGCGGCGACGCCAACTTCATCACCATCATCGGCGGGTCGAAGGTGATCCCGCAGTTGCTGCGCGAAACCCGCCAGCTGCTGGCCACGGAGTGGGCCCGAAGCTCATGAGTAAGGTGCCGTTCCTGTCGCGGGCGGCTTTCGCCCGGCTCACCAGCCCGACCGCCCGGGCCTGCCTGCGGGTGGGGCTGACGCCCGACGCCGTCACCATCCTCGGCACCACCGGATCTGTGGCGGGGGCGCTCACGCTCTTCCCGACGGGCAAGCTGTTCGCGGGGGGCTGCGTCGTGTGGTTCTTCGTGCTCTTCGACATGCTGGACGGCGCGATGGCCCGGGAGCGGGGCGGCGGCACCCGCTTCGGCGCGGTGCTGGACGCCACGTGCGACCGCGTCAGCGACGGCGCCGTGTTCTGCGGCCTGCTGTGGTGGATCGCCTTCGGCATGCACGACAAGCCGCTGGTGGTGGCGACGCTGATCTGCCTGGTCACCTCGCAGGTGATCTCCTACATCAAGGCCCGGGCCGAGGCCAGCGGGCTGCGCGGCGACGGCGGCATCATCGAACGGCCCGAACGGCTGATCATCGTGCTCGTCGGCGCCGGTGTGTCGGACTTTCCGTTCGTGGCGTGGCCCCCCGCGCTGCCGGTGGCGATGTGGCTGCTGGCGGCGGCCAGCCTGGTGACCTGCGCGCAGCGGTTGCACGCCGTCCGGACGTCTGCCGGCGCGACGGAGCCGATGCCGTGATCCGGGATCTGGCCCGCCTGACCCGCGGCACGGCCACCGACTGGGCATATGCGACCGGCTGGGTTGCCGTGCGGACGATGCCGGAGTTCGCCGCGCGCAACGCTTTTGGCGCCGGGGCCCGTTACGCGGCCCGCAACGGCGGACCCGACCAGCTGCGCAAGAATCTGGCCCGCGTCATCGGGGTGCCGCCGGAGGAGGTGCCCGACGAGCTGATGCGCGCCTCGCTGGCGTCCTACGCGCGGTATTGGCGGGAGGCCTTCCGCCTGCCGACGATGGATCTGGCCGCGCTGGCCGACCAGCTCAACGAATCGGTGTTGGGGCAAGGCAATCTGGACGGGGCGCTGGCGCGGGGCCGCGGGGCGGTGTGCGCGTTGCCGCACAGCGGCAACTGGGACATGGCCGGCGTGTGGCTGGCGCAGACGCGCGGCACCTTCACCACCGTCGCGGAGCGCCTCAAGCCGGAGTCGCTGTACCGGCGCTTCATCGACTTCCGCGAGGGCCTCGGTTTCGAGGTGCTGCCGCTGTCCGGCGGCGACCGCTCGCCCTTCGAGGTGCTGTGCGACCGGCTGCGGGACAACCGCGTGGTGTGCTTGATGGCCGAGCGCGACCTGACCCGCACCGGCGTCGAGGTCGAGTTCTTCGGCGAGCCGACCCGGATGCCGGCCGGCCCGGCGAGCCTCGCCGTCGCGACCGGGGCGGCGCTGGTGCCCGCGCTGTGTTGGTTCGAAGGCGACGGCTGGGGCGTTGACCTGCAGACCCCCCTGGACTGCAGCAGCGGCGACGTGCGTGCCATCACCCAGGCGCTGGCCGATCGGTTCGCCGCAGGCATCGCCACCCGCCCCGAGGACTGGCACATGATGCAGCCGCAGTGGCTGGCCGACCTGTCGGACGCGAAGCGGGCGAGGTTGAGGGCGACCTGATGCGGATCGGGATGGTCTGTCCGTACTCGTTCGACGTGCCGGGCGGGGTGCAGTCCCATGTCCTGCAGCTGGCCGAGGTGATGCGCGCCCGCGGGCACGAGGTGAGCGTGCTGGCGCCGGTCTCGCCGCACGCGTCGCTGCCCGACTACGTCGTCTCCGCGGGCAAGGCCGTCCCGATTCCCTACAACGGGTCGGTGGCCCGGCTGCGGTTCGGCCCGGCCACCCACCGCAAGGTGAAGAGGTGGCTCATGCTGGGTGACTTTGATGTCCTGCACCTGCACGAGCCCAACGCGCCGAGCCTGTCGATGCTGGCGCTGAACATCGCCGAGGGCCCGATCGTGGCGACGTTCCACACGTCGACCACCAAATCGCTGACCCTGAGCGTCTTTCAGGGCATCCTGCGGCCGATGCACGAGAAGATCGTCGGCCGCATCGCGGTGTCCGACCTGGCCCGGCGCTGGCAGATGGAGGCCCTGGGCACCGACGCGGTGGAGATCCCCAACGGCGTCGACGTCACGTTCTTCGCCAAGGCCCCCCGGTTGGACGGTTATCCGCGGCCGGGCAAGACGGTGCTGTTCCTGGGACGCTTCGGCGAGCCCCGCAAGGGCATGGCGGTGCTGCTGGAAGCGCTGCCTCGTGTGGTCGAGCGGCATCCGGATGCGCAGTTGCTGATCGTCGGTCGCGGCGACGAGGACGAATTGCGCGCGCAGGCGGGCGAATTGGCGGGCCGTCTGCATTTTCTCGGCCAGGTGGACGACGCGGGCAAGGCGTCGGCGCTGCGCAGCGCCGACGCCTACTGCGCGCCCAACACCGGAGGGGAGAGCTTCGGGATCGTCCTGGTCGAGGCGATGGCCGCCGGCACCCCGGTGGTGGCCAGCGACCTGGACGCCTTCCGGCGCGTGTTGCGCGACGGCGAATGCGGGCGCCTGGTGCCCGTCGACGACGGCGCCGCGCTGGCCGACGCGTTGAACGAGGTGCTGGACGACGCCGCGCTGCGCAAGCGCTACGCGGCGGCCGCGACGGCGGCGGTGCACCGCTACGACTGGTCGGTGGTGGCCAGCCAGATCATGCGGGTGTACGAGACGGTCGCCGGTGCGGGGGCCAAGGTGCAGGTGGCCAGCTGATGACGTGGGCGATCCTCGCCATGACGGCGCTCGGCGTCGTGCTCGTCGTGCTGGGCGCGTGGGCCTACCGGACCGCGAACCGGCTGGACCGGCTGAACGTCCGCTACGACCTGTCGTGGCAGGCGCTCGACGGTGCGCTGGCGCGCCGCGCGGTGGTGGCGCGCGCCGTCGCGATCGACGCCTATGGCGGTGCCGCCGAGGGCGGCCGGCTCGCGGCGCTGGCCGACGCCGCCGAGCGCGCGCCCCGGTCCGCGCGCGAGTCGTGCGAAAACGAGCTCTCCGCCGCGCTGGCGAGGGTCGATCCGGCGGCGCTGCCGGCGGGCCTGATCGGCGAGCTGGCCGACGCCGAGGCGCGCCTGGTGCTGGCCCGCCGCTTTCACAACGACGCCGTTCGGGACACCCTGGCCCTGGCCGAACGACCCATGGTGCGCGCCTTCCGGCTCGGCGGCACCGCCGCGCTGCCAAGCTATTTCGAGATCGCCGAGCGCCCGCACGCGCTGGCGCACGGCGAGGCGGGCGTGCCCAGTCACCGCACCTCGGCGCGGGTGGTGCTGCTCGACGAGACCGGCGCGGTGCTGCTGCTGTGCGGGTCCGACCCGGCGAACCCGGCGTTCGGTGACGGAGCGGCGCCCCGCTGGTGGTTCACGGTGGGCGGCGAGGTGGGCAGCGGCGAACGGCTGGCCGAGGCCGCCGCGCGGGAACTGGCCGAAGAGACCGGCCTGCGGGTCTCGCCGACCGACATGGTCGGGCCGATCTGGCGGCGCGACGAGGTCTTCGAGTTCAACGGCTCGCTGATCGACAGCGAGGAGTTCTACCTGGTCCATCGCACCAGCCGGTTCGAGCCGTCCCTGGTGGGGCGGACCGAGCTGGAACGCAGCTACATCCACGGCGCCCGGTGGTGTGACGCGAATGACATCGCCGCCCTGACCGCGGCGGGCGAGCAGGTATACCCGCTGCAACTGGGCGAATTGCTGCCCGCGGCCAACGGGCTGGCGGACGGCGACCGCAACCCCGGCCTGCTCGAGTCGATCCGCTGATCACGAGCAAACTCGCTTGTCGCTGACCATTAGAGTGGAAGCGCAATGGACGAACAGAAGAAGCCAGTCGAGTCGAACCAGGCGGTGACGGGCACCGCGCGCGTCAAGCGCGGCATGGCCGAGATGCTCAAGGGCGGCGTCATCATGGACGTCGTCACCCCGGAGCAGGCCCGGATCGCCGAGGGTGCCGGCGCCGTCGCGGTGATGGCGCTGGAACGGGTGCCGGCCGACATCCGCGCCCAGGGCGGGGTGTCGCGGATGAGCGATCCCGACATCATCGAGAGCATCATCGCCGCGGTGACCATCCCGGTGATGGCCAAGGCGCGGATCGGGCATTTCGTCGAGGCGCAGATCCTGCAGAGCCTCGGCGTGGACTACGTCGACGAATCCGAGGTGCTGACCCCGGCCGACTACACCCACCACATCGACAAGTGGAAATTCACCGTGCCGTTCGTCTGCGGCGCGACCAACCTCGGCGAGGCGCTGCGGCGCATCAGCGAGGGCGCGGCCATGATCCGCTCCAAGGGCGAGGCCGGCACCGGCGACGTCTCCAACGCCACCACGCACATGCGCGCCATCGGCGGCGAGATCCGCCGGCTGACGTCGCTGTCCGAGGACGAATTGTATGTGGCGGCAAAGGAATTGCAGGCCCCCCACGAGCTCGTCGTCGAGGTGGCCCGGGCGGGCAAGCTGCCGGTCACGCTGTTCACCGCCGGCGGCATCGCCACGCCCGCCGACGCGGCGATGATGATGCAGCTCGGCGCCGAGGGCGTGTTCGTCGGCTCGGGCATCTTCAAGTCCGGCGCGCCCGAGCACCGCGCCGCCGCGATCGTCAAGGCCACCACCTTCTACGACGATCCCGACGTGCTGGCCAAGGTGTCGCGCGGGCTGGGCGAGGCGATGGTGGGCATCAACGTGGAGCAGCTCGCGCAGCCGCATCGCCTGGCCGAACGCGGCTGGTAAGCCTAGGGCTATTGGTGGCGATCGAAGAGATCCTTGATCTCGAGCAACTCGAGGTCAACATCTACCGCGGTCGGGTGTTCAGCCCGGAGTCGGGATATTTCCAGCGCACCTTCGGCGGGCACGTGGCGGGGCAGTCGCTCGTCTCGGCGGTGCGCACCGTCGACCCGCGCTACCAGGTTCACTCGCTGCACGGGTACTTCCTGCGGCCCGGGGACGCCAACCAGCCCACGGTCTTCATCGTCGAGCGCACCCGCGACGGCGGCTCGTTTGCCACCAGGCGCGTCAACGCCATCCAGCACGGCGAGATCATCTTCAGCATGGGGGCGTCCTTCCAGACCGACCAGGAAGGCATCCACCACCAGGACCCGATGCCGGCCGCGCCGCCGCCCGACGGCCTGCCGGGCCTCGACTCGATCAAGGTGTTCGACGACGCCGGGTTCAAGCAGTTCGAGGAGTGGGACGTGTGCATCGTGCCCCGCGACCAACTGCAGCTCCTGCCGGGCAAGGCCTCCCAGCAGCAGGTCTGGTTTCGCCACCGCGACCCGTTGCCGGACGACCCGGTGCTGCACATCTGCGCGCTGGCCTACATGAGCGACCTCACGCTGCTGGGTTCGGCGCAGGTCACCCACCTCGACGTGCGCGAGCACCTGCAGGTGGCGTCGCTGGACCACGCGATGTGGTTCATGCGCGCGTTCCGGGCCGACGAGTGGCTGCTGTATGACCAGTCGTCGCCGTCGGCCAGCGGCGGTCGCTCGCTGTGCCAGGGCAAGATCTTCACCCAGACCGGCGAGATGGTCGCGGCGGTCATGCAGGAGGGACTGACCCGCTATCGGCGCGGGTACCAGCCGTGAGCCTGCCCCGGGTCGGGGTCCTGGCGCTGCAGGGCGACACCCGCGAGCACCTGGCGGCGCTGCGCGAGGCCGGAGCCGAGTCGATGCCGGTTCGCCGCCGCGACGAGCTCGACGCGGTGGACGGGCTGGTCATCCCCGGCGGCGAATCCACCACCATGAGCCACCTGCTGCTCGATTTGGAGCTGCTCGAGCCGCTGCGCCGGCGGCTGGCCGAGGGCCTGCCGGCCTACGGCGCGTGCGCGGGCATGATCCTGCTCGCCAGCGAGATCCTCGACGCCGGCGCCAGGGGACGGCAGGCGCTGCCGCTGCGCGCGATCGACATGACGGTGCGGCGCAACGCCTTTGGTCGGCAGGTCGACTCGTTCGAGGGCGACATCGAGTTCGCGGGCCTCGACGACCCGGTGCGCGCGGTGTTCATCCGCGCGCCCTGGGCGGAGCGGACGGGTGAGGGCGTGCGGGTGCTGGCCCGCGCGGCGGGCCACGTCGTCGCGGTGCGGCAGGGCCCCGTGCTGGCGACGGCGTTTCACCCCGAGATGACCGGCGACCGCCGCATCCACCACATGTTCGTCGACATCGTCAACGGGGTCGCCTGACGCGTGGCGCTCGGCGACGTCGGGCGCCCACGTAGACTCGTTGGGCGAGTTGATCGAGCAGCAGAATGCAAAAGAAGAGGTAGAAACACCGATGAGCGGCCATTCCAAGTGGGCCACCACCAAGCACCAGAAGGCCGTCAAAGACGCCCGCCGCGGCAAGGAGTTCGCTCGGCTGATCAAGAACATCGAGGTCGCTGCCCGCACCGGCGGCGGTGACCCGGCCGGCAACCCGACGCTTTACGACGCGATCCAGAAGGCGAAGAAGACGTCGGTGCCCAACGACAACATCGAGCGCGCCCGGAAGCGGGGGGCGGGCGAGGAGGCCGGCGGCGCGGACTGGCAAACCATCACCTACGAGGGCTACGCGCCCAACGGCGTGGCGGTGCTGATCGAGTGCCTGACCGACAACCGCAACCGCGCCGCCAGCGAGGTCCGGGTTGCCATGACGCGCAACGGCGGCACCATGGCCGACCCCGGTTCGGTGGCCTACCTGTTCTCCCGCAAGGGCGTGGTCACCCTGGAGAAGAACGGCCTGACCGAAGACGACGTGCTGACCGCGGTGCTCGACGCGGGCGCCGAAGACGTCAACGACCTGGGCGACAGCTTCGAGGTCATCGCCGAGCCAACCGATCTCGTCGCGGTGCGCACCGCGCTGCAGGACGCCGGCATCGACTACGAGTCGGCCGAGGCCAGCTTTCAGCCGTCGGTCAGCGTTCCCGTCGACCTCGACGGCGCCCGCAAGGTGTTCAAACTCGTCGACGCGCTGGAGGACAGCGACGACGTGCAGAACGTCTACACCAACGTCGACCTCTCGGACGAGGTGTTGGCCGCCCTCGACGAGGAGTGAGCGGCGCACACCGATGACCGAGCCACCCGTCGTCAACCATCACGCCGACCACGCGGGCTTCGGCGGTCCGATCGGGCTGGTGACCGCCCTCGGCATCCTCGTCGCGGGGCGCCGCAACGCGCGCCTGGCCGCCGAGTTGGCCGACGTGTCGGCCGCCGACGGCGTCGTCGACATCGGTTGTGGCCCAGGCAATGCGGCGCGGGCGGCCGCGCGGCGCGGCGCACGGGTCAGCGCGGTGGATCCGGACCCGATGATGTTGCGCCTGGCCCGCCTCGTGACGCGCGACCATCCGAGGATCAGCTGGTCGCAGGGCACCGCCGAAGCGCTGCCCGTCCCCGACGGTGGTGCGACCGTCGTGTGGTCGCTCAAGACGGTGCACCACTGGAAGGACGTCACCGCCGGGCTCGCCGAGCTCCGGCGCGCCCTGGCGCCGGCGGGGCGCTTGCTGGTGCTGGAGCGACGGGTCCAGCCCGGAGCCACGGGCTTTGCCAGCCACGGGTGGACCGAACAGCAGGTCGAGTCCTTCGCGGCGCAGTGTCGTGCCGCCGGATTTGCCGGCGTGCGTCGCGACGAGCACCGGCGCGGCCGCGGGTCGGTGTGGGTGGTGCGAGCGGTCCGAGGCGACCACGCCACCTAGTAGTAGCCGCGCCGCATGTCCTCGACGACGCGCGGATTGTCCAGGGTCGACGGCTCGAGGGCGCGGGGCCCGATGTCACCGGAGAACACGGCGGCGGCCGCAAGCACCTGCTGGTTGAGGAAACGCAGCGGGGGCGCCCCGGCCGGCATCGTGGGTACGGGCGCAGCCTCCGCGCGCTGGGCCAGCGCGAAGCCCCAGTCGCCGAACGTCGGCACGTGCACGTGATACGGCGTGACGGCGTAGCCGGCCGCCCGGACCGTCGAGATCGTGCGCCAGAACGCGGTTGGCGTGGAGAACGGGCTGCCCGCCTGCACGACCATCAGCCCGCCGGGGGCCAGCGCGCGGGCGGCGAGCGTGTAGAACTCCGTCGAATACAGCCGGCCCAGGGTCGGTGTGTCGGGGTCGGGGAGGTCGACGATGACCGCATCGAACCGGTCCGGGGCGCCCCGCAGCCAGCTCATCGCGTCGCCGATGACGATCTTGACGCGCGGGTCGTCCAGCGCGCCGCCGTTGGCGTCGCGCATCGTGGTGCGCGCCAAGTCGATTACCGCCGGGTCGAGCTCGACCTGAACGATCCTGGCGACGCCGGGCTGGCGCAGCAGCTCGCGGGCCGCCAGGCCGTCACCGCCGCCGAGCACCAGGACCGAGCGCGCGCCTTTGGAATCACCGCCCAGCGCCGGGTAGACCAGGCTCTCGGTGTAGCGGTACTCGTCGCGGGTGGAGAACTGCAGGCCCCCGTCCAGGTACAGGCGCATGTCGTTGCCGCGCCGGGTCACCACGATCTCCTGATAGGGCGTGTGCCGGTAGGCGACGATCGGGTCGGCGTAAAGCCGTTGCCTGCTGGTGGTTTCGATGTCGGCCGAGCGCACCAGCAGCGTGGCGAGCACCGCGAGCGCGGCGGTGAGCGCGCACAGCGCCGTCGCCAGCTGCCGCGGCGAGACGACTCGGCGCAACAGGAACAGGGCCACGACGGCGGCCGCCGCCAGGTTGACGATGCCCGTGGCCGCCGCGCCGCGGATCATGCCAAGGTGCGGCAGCAGCAGGAACGGCCAGACCAGCCCGCCCAGCAACGCGCCCAGGTAGTCGGCGGCGTTGAGGTTGGCCAGCGTGCGGCCGGCGTCGGAGGGGCCGGCCGTGCGACCGCGTTGCAGCAGGGTCATCAGCAGCGGCACCTCGGCGCCGACCAGCCCCCCGATCAGCGCCGTGCCCACCGCCAGCACCCACGTCGAGCCGACCGAGCCGTCCAGGAACGCGAACACCACGTACAGCGCCGCCGCCGACAGCCCACCGATGATGCCGAGGGCCGCCTCGATGGCGATGAACGCGATCGCCGCGTGCGCCAACAGCGGCTTGACCAGCAGGGCGCCGGCGCCCAGCGCGGCGATGTAGCCCGCGACGATCAGCGAGGTGGCGACGATCCCGCCGCCGTTGAGGCTGGCCGACAGCGTCAACAGGGCGAGCTCGTAGATGATGCCGCAGGCCGCGCACGCCGCCACCGCGGCCAGCAGCACGGCGCGCCACCGCCCCGGGGAGGTCATGACACCGCCGCGGCGGTCACCCCTCCCACCGCGAGCAGTATCAGCGCCACCGCGAACGATCCCGGATGCAGCTCCGCCTCATCGATGTGCTCGTGGAAACTGCCCGGGATGAGCAGGTGCATCGCCAGCAACGCGATGCCCAGCAGGATCACGCCCATCAGCCCATACACGGCCACGCCGAGCAGCCCCTGACCCAGCTGGCTGTAGCTGTTGGTGATGGCGCTGATGATGACGGTGGTGAGTGAGATGTACATGGACCCGGCGACGACGACGGCGTTGGGGCGCCGATCGAGGAACACCAGCTGGCGCAGCTTCCCCGGGGTCAGCCAGTCGACCATGTAGAACCCGACGAGCAGCACGGCCATGCCGACTGCGAAGTACAGGATCGTCGCGAGCGCGCCCTTCAGCACGGGATTGACGTCGACGGTTCCGATCTCGACGGCGAGGTACATGATTGTCTCCTTTGCTCGAATCGCTAAGCCATCACTTGGTCCCGCCGGGCCCGCCGGGGGAGCCGCCGGCGCCGCCCGACGGGGATCCGGGGAAGAAGCCGGGGCCGAGGAAGATGAACGAGCCGTGGCTGTACCCGGCGCTCAGGGGCTCGACGCGGATGCTGCACGGGTAGTTGCCGTCGGGGCCCACGATCACGATGTTGTTGCTGTAGCGCAGGTATTCGCTGTTGCCGTTGGCGGTGCGTGCCTCGGGCGCCTGATAGTCGGCGAGCGTGTCGGCGACCTGCTCGGCCGATCCGGTGCAGACGTAGCGCGTTCCGTTCACATCACGCGAGTACTCGTGGTAGTGGCCCGCGATGTAGGACCCGATGTTCTTCTGCTGCAGGATGATTCCGAAGACCAGCGACACGACGGCGGCGACCGCCAGCGCGCCGGAAATCAGGAACAGCCGATTGCGGCTCACGGGCGCCACCGGCTCGCCGTGTGCACCACCACGCCGCCGGAGCCCGGCCGCGGGTACAGGTGCCACGTCTGCCACCGCCAGCCGGCGCCGTCGGGTTCGGCGGCCAGGGCCGTCAGGGCGGCGTCGTCGCCGGGAAACGTGCCCCCGAGCCAGCCCGGCAGCCGCGCGCAACGCTCGCGAAGATCGCCCGCCAGCTGGCGGAAGCTCGCCTCGTCGTGCGTCTCGGTGCGCGATTGCAGGCGGTAGCCGGGGGCCTTGGACCGCCGCGGCAACTCACCCCCGACGCTGCGCGCGGTGCACGAAACCTGCTCCGAGAAGTTGCCTTTCGGGTGCTCGACGGCGATGACGTGCGACGCGCCGAGGACGCCGAGCAGCAGCGCGCTTCCGTCGGGGTGCCGCAGCGCGCAGGTGGCCAGCGGCGCCGGCGCGGGGGCGTTGAGTGCCAGCCCCAGCCGCTCGCCGGACACGTCCGTGGGAGTCACGGCGAGCTGATGAAGGGGCACGGACCGGGTCCTACGGCGCCGTGGGCGGGGGCGCGGGGTAGACGGTGAGCTCGCCGGGCACGACGTGCTTGCCGGTCGAGATCTCCCAGGGCATGTCCGGGGCCCAGCGCTCGAAGGAGAGCAGGGCGGTCTCGCCGGCGTTGGCGCAGTCGAGGAATTCCATCTCGCCGCCGGCCGGCAGGCCGGTGGTGCCCTCGGTGGTGTACGACGCCCGCCCGCGCTCCGTTTCGTGGAACGCCACGCCGTCGACGACGTATTGGTCGCCCGGCTGCAGCGTGAGGTCCTTGCGCGTCACCCACATGGCCAGCTCCAGGCGGCCGTCGTCCTCCTCGACACTCAGCCAGATCGGCTGGTCGCCGCCCTCCAGGAGGTGCTCCCACCACACGAACGGGCCCTCGCGGAACGTCACCGAGCCGCGGACCACGAGGTCGACGCCGCCGTAGCTGACGATGGCCCCGGGCCCGAGTTGGCGCGGCCCGAACTGCGGCATCGCGTTGAAGGAGAGCGGGTCCTGGCGCCCGCTCGGGCGGGCCGGCTTCTTGGGCCGGCGCACCGCGATCACCAGCACCACGATCGACGCGATGAACAGCACTGCCGCGAGGACGAGCAGGAGTGTTCCCACACCAAACCTTCCGTTGCCACAGTGCTAGAGCGAACGTGGGCTATAAGTTAACAGCATTCGCCGGGTCGCAGCGTGTCCTACCGGATCCCGTCGGCCCCGCCCGCTAGGCTCTCGAACAGCTGTTCGTACGAAGGAGCCGGCCATGCGCGTGTTGGGCGTCGATCCCGGGCTGACCCGATGCGGCCTGTCGGTCGTGGAGACCGGGCGCGGGCGCAGTGTCGTCGCGCTCGACGTCGACGTGGTGCGCACCCCGTCGGACGCGCCGCTGGCCAAGCGCTTGCTGGCGATCAGCGATGCCGTCGAGCACTGGCTGGCCACCCACGAACCCGACGTGGTCGCCATCGAGCGGGTGTTCTCCCAGGTGAATGTGACGACGGTGATGGGCACCGCGCAGGCCGGCGGCGTGGTCGCGCTGGCGGCGGCCAGGCGCGGCATCGACGTGCACTTCCATACCCCCACCGAGGTCAAGGCCGCGGTCACCGGCAACGGCGCCGCCAACAAGGCGCAGGTCACCGCCATGGTCACCAGAATCCTTGAGCTGCAAGCCAAACCGACGCCGGCCGACGCCGCCGACGCGCTGGCGCTGGCGATCTGCCACTGCTGGCGGGCACCCATGCTCGCCCGGATGGCCGCCGCCGAGGCGCTGGCCGCGCAGCAGCGGCACGCCTACCGGGCCAAGGTGCAGGCCAAGCTGAAGGCCGCCCGATGATCGCCTCGGTGCGCGGCGAGGTGCTCGAGGTGGCGCTCGATCACGTGGTGATCGAGGCCGCCGGCGTCGGCTACCGGGTCAACGCGACGCCGTCGACGCTGGCGACGCTGCGGCACGGGAGCCAGGCGCGGCTGATCACCGCGATGGTCGTCCGCGAGGATTCCATGACGTTGTACGGCTTCACCGACTCCGACACCCGCGACCTGTTCCTGACGCTGCTGTCGGTGTCGGGAGTCGGGCCGCGGCTGGCGATGGCGACGCTGGCCGTACACGACGCCGCGGCGCTGCGGCAGGCGCTGCACGACGGCGACGTCGCCGCGCTGACCCGGGTGCCCGGCATCGGCAAACGCGGCGCCGAGCGGATGGTGCTGGAGTTGCGCGACAAGGTCGGGGTCGTCGCCGCGGGAGCTTCCCCGGCAGTCAACGGCCACGCGGTGCGGGGTCCGGTAGTGGAGGCCCTGGTCGGCCTCGGTTTCGCGGCCAAGCAGGCCGAGGAGGCGACCGAAAAGGTGCTGTCCGACGATCACGACGCGTCGACGTCCAGCGCCCTGCGCGCCGCCCTGTCGTTGCTGGGCAAGGCGCGATGACGGACGACGATCCGGACCGCGACGTCTCCCCGGCCCTGACCGTCGGTGAGGGCGACATCGACGTGAGCCTGCGGCCCCGCACGTTGGGGGAGTTCATCGGCCAGCCACGGGTGCGCGAACAGCTGCAGCTGGTCATCGAGGGCGCCAAAAACCGCGGCGGCACACCGGATCACATCCTGCTGTCCGGCCCGCCGGGGCTGGGCAAGACGTCGCTGGCGATGATCATCGCTGCCGAGCTCGGCTCGGCGCTGCGGGTGACGTCCGGGCCGGCGCTGGAACGCGCGGGCGACCTGGCCGCGATGCTGTCCAACCTGGTCGAGCACGACGTGCTGTTCATCGACGAGATCCACCGCATCGCGCGGCCCGCCGAGGAGATGCTCTACCTGGCGATGGAGGACTTCCGGGTCGACGTGGTGGTCGGCAAGGGACCCGGGGCGACGTCGATCCCGCTGGAGGTGGCGCCGTTCACCCTGGTCGGCGCGACCACCCGGTCCGGGGCGCTGACCGGCCCGCTGCGCGACCGGTTCGGGTTCACCGCGCACATGGACTTCTACGAACCCGCCGAGCTGGAGCGGGTGCTCGCGCGTTCCGCCGGGATTCTCGGCATCGAGCTGGGCGCCGAGGCCGGGGCCGAGATCGCGCGGCGTTCGCGGGGCACCCCGCGGATCGCCAACCGGCTGCTGCGCCGGGTCCGTGACTTCGCCGAGGTGCGCGCCGACGGCGTGATCACCCGCGACGTCGCCAAGTCCGCGCTGGCGGTCTACGACGTCGACGAGCTGGGCCTGGACCGGCTGGACCGGGCGGTGCTGACGGCGCTGACCCGCGGCTTCGGCGGCGGCCCGGTCGGCGTCTCGACGCTGGCGGTCGCGGTGGGTGAGGAGGCCGCGACCGTCGAGGAGGTCTGCGAGCCGTTCCTGGTGCGGGCCGGCATGGTCGCGCGCACCCCGCGTGGCCGGGTGGCCACCGCCCAGGCCTGGACGCACCTCGGCCTGACCCCGCCCGCCGGGGCCGCCGGACTGGGCCGGCCGGGGTTGTTTGACTAGGGCTGGTTGGGCGTGTGTGTTACGTCACCGCCGGCGGGGGTACCCCACGCAGCATCAGTACTTACCCGTAGGAGGTTTCTGATGAGGCACACCGGCCCCGACTATGAACGCCCATACGCGCCCTACATGCCACGCACCCGCGGCGCCGTGAGCGGGTTACTCCTGATCCTCTTGGGTGCTTGGGGTGCGCTGGCACCGTTCATCGGACCCGTGATCAGGTGGACCTATTCCCTGGACCCCGCCTGGACGTGGACGGCCGCGAAAGGCTGGCTCGAGGTGTTCCCCGGCGTCGTCGCCGCCGTGGGCGGCCTGATCCTGCTGGTCTCCGGAAACCGCGCCACCGCCATGCTCGGCGGCTGGCTGGCGGTCTTCGCCGGCGCCTGGTTCGTGGTCGGGCGGGCTTTCGCGCCGACCCTGCGAATCGGGGACGTCGGCCAACCCGCGGCCGCGTCGGACCTGAAGCGGGCCCTGCTGGAGGTCACCTACTTCACCGGCCTGGGCGCGCTGATCGTGTTCCTGGGCGGGGCGGCGCTGGCCCGCGTGGCGGTTCGGCACGCGCGCGACGTCGTGGTGACCGAACCGGCGCCCGTGGCGACCACCCCGGCGGCGGAACCGGCCGTGGCCGACGAATCGGCTCGCGACGTGCCTGCCGATGACGGGCGTGCGCGGGGCGGCCTGTTCCACCGGCGCGCCGGTGGCGGCCTGTTCGGCCGACGCCACCACCACGCCGGCGTGTAGATCCTCCCTGCTGCCCTGACGCGCCTTGCGCGTCAGGGCAGCTTGGGCACCCGGCGGTCGGTATTGTTCTTGACGCCGCAAACGGGCTGTTCGACTAGCGAGGAGGAGCGATGCTCACCGCCGGGTTGGTGTTCGCCGCGCTGGCCGCGCTCTTGCACGTCTACATCTTCACGATGGAGTCGTTCACCTGGACCTCGGAACGCACCCGCGCCAGGTTCGGCACGTCGGCCGAGGAGGCCGAGGCCACCAAGCTGCTCGCCTTCAATCAGGGCTTCTACAACCTGTTCCTGGCGATCGTCACCGGACTCGGCATTCCCCCCGTGGTGATGGGCGACACCGCCGTGGGAGTGGCGCTCATCCTGGCGGGCGTCGGATCGATGTCCGCCGCCGCGGTCGTGCTGCTGCTCTCCGCACCGGAGAAGGCGCGGGCCGCGCTCATTCAGGGCACTTTCCCGGTGATCGCCATCGTGCTGGTGGTGCTCGGCCTTTACCGGTAACAGGCGACACACCGGGCCCATTGGCCACAACCTCGATCGCCCGGGTTACACCGGCCACGGCCCCGGGTACCCCTGCGGGGCTGAAGTAGTCCGGCTTCTATCGAGGGGAAATTGATGACAGACGTCGAAAATCGCCGACCCAGCGCGTTGTGGATGCCGCGCTCGCGCGGCGCGCTCAGCGGATTGATCTTGGTCGTTCTGGGTGCTTGGGGTGCATTGATACCGTTCGTCGGTCCCCACTTCAATTTCGCCTACACGCCCGACCAGGACTGGGCATGGACCACGGGCCGGGGCTGGCTCGAGGTGCTCCCTGGAGCCGCGGCGGTGCTGGCCGGCCTGCTGCTGATCTTTTCCGGAAACCGGATCACCGCAATGGTGGGCGGCTGGCTGGCCGTGCTCGCCGGCGTGTGGTTCGTGATCGGCGGCGAGGTCGCCCCGATGTTGCGCATCGGTTCCGCCGGCGATCCGATCGCCGCATCCGACCGCAAGCGGGCGGTGCTCGAGGTCTCCTACTTCTCCGGTCTGGGTGCCCTGATCATCTTCGTGGGCGCCGCCGCCGTGGCGCGCTTGGCGGTGCGGTCGGCGCGTGATGTCGAGGCCCTGACACGGGTGGCCGAGGCACGTGCCGCACGGGCAGCCGACCCGGCTTACGCCCAGCCGGTGTCTTCCGACCCGGAGTACCCGTCGAGGTCGGCGGAGCCGTCGGCCGAGGTGTCCTCGGGCGCGCTGACCCAGCCGCGGGTCGATCGGTACGGGCCGGAAGGCGAGCCGAAGCGCGGATGGCGCCGCCAGCGCGCGGAGGGCGGGCCGCCTAACGCGGCCTACCTGCGCTGGCCGCACCCCCAGGGCTAGGGCGTCAGACCAGCCCGAGCAACTGCAGGTCGGTGACGTACTTGACGATGATCGGCGCCGACACGTGCGGGATGTCCTTGTCGGGGCCGATTTTCGCCTCCTGCACCGCGGCGCGGAACTGCTCCGTCGGCGCCAGCGATCCGCGCAGCGGCCGCTCCGGCTTCTGGTAGTTGTGCAGCAGCGGCAGCAGCGAGTACTGGCGCTGCCGTTCCGGCAGGGCCCGCATCGCGCCTTCGAACCGGCGCAGCCATTCGGCGTAGTCGTCGACCCGATGCAGCGGGTAGCCGGCGTCGATCAGCCAGTCGACGTACTCGTCGAGCCCGATGCCGTCGTCGTACGGGTTCATCACGTGGTACGTCTGGTAGCCCTCCGCCTGGGTGCCCAGGGTGGAGATCGCCGCGGCGATGAACTCGACCGGTAGCCCGTCGTAGTGGGCGCGCTGCCGGTTGCCGTCGGCGTCCAGCTCGTAGAACGAACCCGGCGCGACGCCGGTGGCCACCAGGCTCAGCATCAGCCGGGTGAACATGTCCGGCAGGTTGAGCTGTCCCGCGTAGGTGGTGTCGGCCAGGATCATGTCGCACCGGAACACCGCCACGGGCAGGCCGCACAGGTCGTGGGCCTCGCGCAGCAGCACCTCGCCGGCCCACTTGCTGTTGCCGTAGCCGTTGGCGTAGTTGTCGTTGACCGCCCGCGTCGCGCTGATCTCGCGGATGTCGGCGTCCTCGACGAACTCGCCCGGCTTGATCTGGTCGCCCACGCCGATCGTCGACGTGTACAGGTACGGCTTCTGCTTGGTGGTCAACGCGAGCCGGATCAGCTCGGCGGTGCCCAGCGCGTTGGGGCCGAACAGCTCGCTGTACGGCAGCACGTGGTTGACCAGGGCAGCCGGGTCGACGATGAGGTCGACGGTGTCGGCCAGCCGCTGCCAGGTCGCCTGGTCCAGGCCGAGGTTGGCCTCGCCCTTGTCGCCGGCGATGACCTCGAGGTGCTCGGCGGCCAGCTGACGGTAGTGCGCCAGCAGCTCGGGGTCACCGCTGTCGAAGGTGTTGTCCAGCCGGGCGCGGGCCTCCTCGTCGGAGCGGGCCCGCACCAGCGCGATCACCTTGCCGTCGACCAGGTCCATCCGCTCCAGCCATTCGAGCGCCAGGTAGCGGCCGAGGAATCCGGTCGCGCCGGTCAGCAACACGGTGCGCACCTCGGAGGTTGGCTTCGGCAGCTCGGGCGCGGCGGCCAGCGTCGACGCCTCGAGGAACTTGTCGAGCGTCAGGTCGCTCGCGCGGACCTCGGTCGCGTCACGACCGTGCACGGCGGCGAAGGTGGGCCGCTTGGTGCCCGCGCGCTCGGCCTCGATGTAGGCGGCGATGGCCCGCAGGTCGTTGGCCGGGCTGACGATGACGCCCACCGGCACGTCGACGTCGAAGATCTCGCGCAGCAGGTTGCCGAATGTCAAGGCGGACAACGAGTCCCCGCCCAGGTCGGTGAAGTGCGCCTCGGGCGACAGGTCGCTGGTCGCGGTGCCCAGCATCGCGGCCGCGGCGCGGCTCACGGTCTCGAGCACCGGACGGTCCGACCCGCTGCGGCGCAGTTCGCTCAGCTCGTTGGCCTGGCTCTGGGCCAGCTCGGCGTAGAGCTGTTCGAGCCGCTCGCCGTAGTGCTGCTTCAGCTTCGGCCACGCCAGCTTGCGGATACCGGTCAGCAGGCCGTTCTCCATGCTGAACGGCGTGGTCTCGATGATGAAGTCGCGTGGCACCTCGTACGACTGCAGGCCCGCGTCGCGCGCGACGTTCTGCAGCGAATCGGCGATCAGCGGCTTCAGCTCGTCGGCCTGGTAGCGAGCCAGGGCCTCCTCGGTCGGCACCACGACCGCCAGCAGGTAGGGCTGCGCGCTGTTGCCGTAGAGGTAGATCTGGCGCACCAGCGGGCTGTTGCCGAACTCCGCCTCCAGCTTGGCCAGGGTGACGAACTCGCCCTGCGCGAGCTTGAGCACGTTGTTGCGGCGGTCGACGTACACCAGCCGGTCGGGGGCGACCTCGGCGAAGACGTCGCCGGTCCGGTAGTAGCCGTCCTCGTCGAACACGTTGGCCGTGGTCTCGGCCCGCTTGTAGTAGCCGGGGAACATGTTCTCGGTCTTGAGCAGCAGTTCACCGCGCGGGTGCGGTCGGTCGGTGCCGAAGTAGCCCAGGTCCGGCACGTCGACCAGCTTGTAGTCGATGACCGGCGGGCGCTGGACCTCGCCGTCGAACAGGACCATGCCGGCCTCGGTGGAGCCGTAGCCGTCCAGTAGATGCATCTCGAGCAGCGACTCGACCCAGTCCCTCAGGTCGGGGGAGGTCGGTGCCGAGCCGGTCATCGCGAAGATGAACCGCCCGCCCAGCAGGTACTGCCGCTGCTCGTCGAGGACCTGCTGCTCGGGAACCCCGCGGTCGACCTGCCGCTGGTATTCGCCGAACAGGGTCTCCCAGATCCGCGGCACGAAGTTCAGCTCGGTCGGCCGGACCAGCTCGAGGTCCTCGAGCAGCGTCGAGAGGTCGCTGCGGGCGGCGAAGTACGCGGTGCCGCCGTTGCCGAGGGTGCCGTAGAGGATGCCGCGGCCCATGACGTGGCTCATCGGCATGAAGTTGAGGGTGATCGACGCGGCGCTCGGTCCAAACCAGTTCCTGGCCGACCGGCACCACATCTTGCCGAGGTTGCCCGCCCGGTACATCGCGCCCTTCGGCGCGCCGGTGCTGCCGGAGGTGTAGATCAACAACGCCAGCGGGTCCTCGTCCGGTGCCGGCAGCGGCAAATCGGGCAGCGACTTCCCGCGCTCGAGCATGTCGGCCAGGCTCTCGACGACGACGCCGGTGTCGGCCAGCCGTTCGCGCGCGGCCGCGACGGCCTCACGCTCGTCGTCGACCTCGGGGTGGTAGTCGAAGACCACCAGCTTGGCCGGGGTGTGGCCGGTCAGGATCAGCTCGACGGCCTCCGGCAGCTGGTTGACGCTGGACGCGATCACGCTCGGCTGGGTCTCCGCCACGATCGGCTGCAGCTGCGTGAGCGCCGCGCTGGTCTGCAGTGGCACCGACACCGCGCCGAGCTGGGCCAGCCCGACGTCGATGGTCGTGAAGTCGACGCTGTTGAAGCCCAGCACGGCGACCCGGTCGCCGGGCCGCACCGAGTCGGCGGTCAGCGCGCGCGCCAGGGCACCGGCGCGTTCGTTCAGCTCGCGGTAGGTGATGGTCTCGTAGCGGGGGAGCAGCTCGAGCGAGGTGCGCCCGGTCGTGTTGTCTTTGACGAACTCCACCACGCGCTGGCCCAGGGCCGGGCGGTCGGCGTAACCCTCGAGCACGGTCTGGATGATCTGCGGAAGGCGCAGTCCGGGCTGCTCGAGAGCCTCGGCGACCGCCGGGTCGGGCCGGGCGGCGGCGAACTGCGGGTCGTTGGCGGTGAGGTCGTCGACTCGGCGCGCGAGCCGCTCTTCGGGAGTAGTCGACATAGAAGTCCCTTGATTCGCTTGAGAAGGAAGTAGATCGGTCGCGCGACGCTGCGCTGATGACTAGAACGTTAGCTAAACTAATGGTATTCCTCAATGGACTACCGGTGTTGTGATCTTTCGCACGCCGGGGCTAGAGGTCGCCCAGCAGCCCGCTCAGGATGTCGATCCCCTCGATCAACAGCTCGTCGCTGATGGTCAGCGGGGGCAGCAACCGGATGATGTTGCCGAACATCCCGCACGTCAACACGATGACCCCGGCAGCGTGGGCGGCGGTGGACAGCCGCTGGGTCAGTTCCGCATCGGGCTCGGCGGTTCCCGACTTCACCAGCTCGATGGCGATCATGGCGCCCCGGCCGCGCACGTCGCCGATCCGGTCATCGCCGGCCTGCAGGCGCAACAACGGTTCGGTGATCAGCCGTTCCAGTTGACGCGCGCGCTCGACCAGCCCGTCACTCTCGATCGTCGCGATGGTGGCCAGCGCCGCCGCGCACGCGATGGGGTTTCCGCCGAACGTGCCGCCCAGACCGCCGACGTGCGATGCGTCCATGATGTCGGCGCGGCCGGTGACCGCCGACAGCGGCAGCCCGTCGGCGATGCCCTTGGCGGTGCAGATCAGGTCGGGCACGATCCCCTCGTGCTCGCAGGCGAACATCGCGCCGGTGCGCGCGAAGCCGGTCTGCACCTCGTCGGCGATGAACACGACGTCGTTGCGCCGGCACCAGTCGAGCAGCGCAGGCAGGAATCCCTCTGCGGGAACGATGAATCCGCCTTCGCCGGCGATCGGCTCGATGATGATGGCGGCCAGGCTGTCGGCGCCGACCTGGTTTTCGATGATGCCGATCGTGCGCGCGGCGGCCTTTTCGCCGTCGGTGGCCAGCTCCTTGTCGTGCAGCCCGTCCCGGTAGGGATAGGACAGCGGCGCCCGGTAGACCTCCGGCGCGAACGGGCCGAAGCCGCTCTTGTAGGGCATGGATTTGGCGGTGAGCGCCATCGCCAGGTTGGTGCGCCCGTGATAGGCGTGGTTGAACGCCACCACCGCGGGCTTGCGGGTGTGCGCCCGTGCGACCTTGACGGCGTTTTCGACGGCCTCGGCGCCGGAGTTGAACAACACCGAGCGCTTCTCGCCCGAGCCCGGGGTGATCCGGTTGAGCTCCTCGGCGACGGCGACGTACTCCTCGTAGGGCGTCACCATGAAGCAGGTGTGGGTGAAGTCGTCGACCTGCGCGCGCACCGCGTCCACGACGCGGGGCGACGAGTTGCCGATCGTGGTGACCGCGATGCCGGAACCCAGGTCGATGAGCCGGTTGCCGTCGACGTCCTCGACGATGCCGCCGCCGGCGCGCGCGACGTACACCGGCAGGGAGACATTCACGCCGCCCGACACCGCCGCGGCCCGGCGCTTGTTCAGCTCCAGCGATGTGGGACCGGGGATTTCGGTGACCAGCTGTCGACTCTGCTCGAGGCTGGCCACGACGTCCTCCTCACCGCGGCGCGGCTGTCACGTCGCCGTTCCAGCGTATCCGCTCGGGCGCGAGTGAGCGGGGTCAGTAGGTGGCGACCTGCGGTGCTGGCAGACTGGCCGCATGGAAAGCTTGATCCTGTTCTTGCCGTTCGTGATCATCATGATCGGCGTCATGTACTTCGGGCAGCGTCGCCAGCGGCGGGCGATGCAGGCCACCATCGACCTGCAGGAGTCGTTGCGGCCCGGCGACCGGGTGCACACCACGTCCGGGCTGCAAGGCACCATCGTCGCGATCACCGAGGACACCGTCGACCTGGAGATCGCCCCCGGCGTGGTGACCACCTGGATGAAGCTGGCCGTGCGCGACAAGGTCCTGCCCGACGACCCCACGGACCACGACGACGAGGGCGCCGACGACTGGGAAGAATCCGAGGGACTGACCGACCCGGGCCGGTAGGGCCGAGACACGTAGGCTCTGTCAGGGCAAGAAACCGATTCTCAAGGAGATACGAGGAACGTGGCATCGTCTTCGGCGCCGGTGCGACCTGCCCGCTACCTGTCCGTTTTCCTGTTGCTGCTGGTCGGCGTCTATCTGCTGGTTTTTCTCACGGGCGACAAGCGAGCCGCGCCGAAACTGGGCATCGACCTGCAGGGCGGCACCCGCGTCACGCTGACCGCCCGCACGCCGGATGGCTCGCGGCCGAGCCGGGAGGCCCTGGCGCAGGCGCAACAAATCATCAGCGCGCGGGTCAACGGGCTCGGCGTGTCCGGTTCCGAGGTCGTGGTCGACGGCGACAACCTGGTCATCACCGTGCCCGGGAGTGACGGCAGCGAGGCGCGCAACCTCGGGCAGACCGCGCGGCTCTACATCCGGCCGGTGCTCAACTCGATGCCGGCGCAGGCCGCTCAGCCCAAGCCCCCCGCCCAGGCGCCCCCGCCGGGGCACCCCGCGGGGGCGCCGGGGGGGGGGGGGTGGGCGGGGCGGCCTGCGCCGGGGGGGGGTTTAGCACCGGCCGGGTGTAGAGGCGCGCGGGGGGCGCGGGGTTGCGGGCCGCGCGGG
>NZ_LZIC01000042.1 GCF_001667185.1 Mycobacterium sp. 852002-50816_SCH5313054-b
GTTCGGCACCGGCGGGACCGGCGGGCACGGTGGGTTTTCATTCAACGGTGCCGGCGCGGGCGGGGCCGGCGGCGCCGGCGGCATCCTTGCTGGATCCGGGGGCGCCGGTGGGGCCGGCGGCGACGCCGGTGGCATTGGCGGTGCCGGTGGCGCCGGCGGAAAGGCCGGATTGTTCGGTGCCGGCGGCGCCGGCGGAATCGCGGGTGTTTCCTCCAACGGCCTCGGCAGCACGGGAGGCGCCGGCGGGGCCGGCGGGTTGCTTTCCGGCCACGGCGGCGCCGGCGGAACCGGTGGCTTTTCAGTGAACAACACCGCCGGCGTCGGGGGCGCCGGCGGCCACGCCGGGGTGTGGGGCTCCGGCGGAGCGGGCGGGGCCGGCGGCGTTTCCACCAGCAACGCCGCCCCCGCCACGGGCGGCGCCGGCGGAGCGGGCGGCGCCGGCGGCGTGCTTTTCGGTGACGGCGGCGGAGGCGGCGCCGGCGGGACAACGCAGAGCCCCACCGGCGGACCCGGCGGCGCCGGCGGTGCGGGCGGCGCCGGCGCCATGTTCTTCGGCAACGGCGGCGCCGGCGGCGGCGGCGGGCTTTCCCTGAACGCCACCGGCGGTGCGGGTGGCCTCGGCGGCCATGCCGGGCTGTTCGGCGCAGGTGGCGCGGGCGGCGGTGGCGGGACTTCGACGGGGGCATTCGGGGGGACCGGTGGCGCCGGCGGCACCGGCGGGACCGGCGGCCTGCTTTCCGGTGCCGGCGGCGCCGGCGGAGCCGGCGGGGCCTCGACGAACGCCACCGGCGGGAATGGCGGCGCGGGCGGCGGCGGCGGCGCCGGCGGCATGCTCTCCGGTGCCGGCGGCGCGGGCGGGACCGGCGGGTTTTCACAGAACGCGGTGGGTGGTGCGGGCGGCGTGGGTGGCGCCGGTGCAACGCTTTCCGGCGCCGGCGGTGCCGGCGGCGCCGGCGGGCTGTCCAATGGTGGCGGCGGCGCCGGCGGCGGGGCCGGCGGGGCAGGCGGCAAATCCGGGCTATTCGGCTCCGGCGGTGCCGGCGGCGGCGGCGCGGATTCCGCCGGTAACGCCGGCGGGGCAGGCGGCAACGGCGGCGCCGCCCAGTTGTTCGGCGCGGGCGGCGCCGGGGGGGGGGGGGTGGCGGGGC
>NZ_LZIC01000043.1 GCF_001667185.1 Mycobacterium sp. 852002-50816_SCH5313054-b
CAGCCACTCCATGGGCGGTATCTCGCCGAAGGACTGCAGGGTGCCGTATTTCTGCCCCTCGCAGAAGTAGAAGTCGTTGAGGCCGATCTCCTTGTTGGCGGCCATGATTCGGCGTTTCGGGTTTGGCCAGATCTCGATCGGCTCGAGCAGGTGGCGCATCAGGTTGCGGCCCACGACGTCTGAGCCGTTGGCCAGTCCGCGCGGCCAGTCACCGGAGCGGGAGTTCAGCAACAACACCGGGGTGGCCAGGGCGCCGGCGGCCAGCACCACCACTTTGCCTTTCAGTGCCAGCATGTCGGAGCGATGCTGGGCGATCACCTGCTGCACCTGGGTGCGGTCGGCCTCCAGACGGACGACCCGGCACTGGTCCAGCAGCTGCGCGCCGTGCTCGGTGACGGCGGGCAGCACGCCGTTGCGGGCGGCGTCGTTCTTGCACGACCGCGGACAAAGATGGGCCTGGCAGGTGGGGCACCCCTCGGTGTAATCGCAGGCCATCGGCAGGTGGTAGGGGTGCAGGCCGCGGCCGGCCAAATGGTCGACCAAGGGCTGGTTGTCGGGTGAAAACGGCGGGGCCGCGGGCAAACCGGCGGCGGCTTCCGGGCGCAGGGGATCGCGCGCGCCGCGCACGCCGAGCAGTTTTTCGGCTTGGGCGTACCAGGGGCTGAGCTGGTCGTAGGTGATCGGCCAGGCCTCGGGCACGGTGGAATCCCCGGGGTCGCGGAAGTTTTGGCGGGGGGTGAAGTCTTGGGCGAAGAATCGTTCGCAGACCATGCCGTAGAGGGCCGAGGAGCCGCCGGTGCCGCTGCCGATGAACGGCACGAACCGCTTGGGGCGCGGCCCGCTGATGTCTTCGATCTCGTCGGTGCTGCGTCCGGCGCGGGCCAGGGCGTCGTAGTAGGTCTGTGCCGAGCGGGCCGCGCGGGGTTCGGCCAGTTCGGGCATGGCCGCGCGGATCGTGCCGGCCGTGCCGGGCAGTGTCGAGCGGCCCTTTTCGACGAACAGCACCCGCCGGCCCGAGCGGGCCAGCGAGTAGCCCAGCATCCCGCCGCCCATGCCGGTGCCCACGACGATCACGTCCCACAC